>JALDQW010000001.1:622887-934330 GCA_031316255.1 Nitrosomonas sp.
CGGCAAAGCACTGGAAGAAATCGAAGCGGTATCCAGGCATCTTTCCGAACATGTCGCCAACATCTACGCCACCACTCATGCACAAACTCAAGCAGCCAACACGGTCATTGAGAACATGGAAGAAATACTGCAAATTACACAACAAACAACTGTTGGAACCCAGGAAACAACGGCATCAATCGAGCAAATTTCCGGATTTGCCTCAGAACTTAAAGCATCTGTTTCCAATTTTAAAATTTAATTTACTATTCTAGCGTTTATTCTCAATTGATCTATGAATACTCAAACCAAACTGAACATCGCATCAATCTCAGGGATCAAGGAAAGCATTCACGAGATTTTTTCTCTAATTGAAGAGAATCTGGACAACTACAGCCAGAATTTAAACGACGAAAAACAACTTGATTCCAGCCGCGTCTACATTCAGCAATTGAATGGGTTATTCAAGATGCTGGAACTTAACAACATTACAATCATAACCGGGAAAATAGAACAGCTTGTTTCAGCCCTGATCGACAAAAAAACAGATCCCACACTGGAAAGTATCGTGGTGCTCAAACAAGCAATCAGCGCCTTACTTTTTTACCTGGATGAACTCTTGGACGGCGTTCAGGAAAATCCAATGCGTTTATTTCCCATCTATCGAAACCTGAAGCAAGTACTCGGTGAAAAACAAGTATCCGAGTTTGATCTGTTTTATCCCGTTCTGACTCAAGACCCGCCACTCAAACCCATACTTTCCGGCAAAGACTCCCAACAACTTGAAGCGCTTGCAAATCGAATGCGCGCTGGTTATCAGAGTAATCTGGCCCAATGGCTGAAAAACACATCCAGTACGGATAATCTTAAAAAAATGCATGATGCGATCGGCGAAGTTGCACAATTTCCAGGTTCGATTGAACATCGTGCTTTCTGGTGGATATCAGCCGGTTTCCTGGAAAGTCTTTTATCTCAGAATGCAACTGTTGAACTATCAAACCGTAAATTATGCGGAAAAATTGAACAGGTATTACGCCATTTCCAAGAAGGTTCCCAGCAAGACACAATCCTGCTTCAGCGCGAATTACTTTACGCCATAGCAAAAACCCCAACAGAAACCGAGCAGATTACTGCTATTCGTAAAGCCTATGCGTTGCCAACTTTTGCAGAACTCAATGCATCTGAATTAACAAAACCAACATCACCACAATCCGACCTTCATGAAATGCGCAGCGCATTGAAACAGGCCAATGAAGACTGGCGGGCTTTTAGTTCGGGCAAACATACTTATCTTGCCGCTTTTATAAACAGTATGGCGCAAGTGCGCAACCACTCAACACACGTCGAAAACGCACCCCTGCGGCAACTCGCTGAAACGATTGAAGATGTCGCCAAATCTTTGCATGCCCATTCTCAGGAAATCAATGACCGCGCATTGATGGAAATCACCACTGCACTGTTACAACTGGAAAATATCATCGAGAATCTCAATCGACCACAAAATAATCTTTCAGAACAGGTTGAGGCGGCATCCACGAGATTGAAAGCGACTGCTGAAACTGACGAAAAACCAGTTGAACAACAATCCGCGTCCCGGCTCGATGAAATCGAAAATCCGGCGCAGAACAAGAAACTTCAAACGCAGGCAGTCCAGGAAATCATTAACAATCTAAGGGAAATAGAAAAAATCCTGGAAGATTTTTTTGAGACGCCGGCCGAACGCACTGCACTATCCGCATTACCCCTCTTATTCACGCAAACTTCCGGCGCACTCGCCATGCTGGATCTTCAGCGCGCCAAATACTTACTGAACCTCTGTTACACGCTGATAGAAAAATTTCCTGCCCCCGATTACGCACTCAATCAGAATGAACAAAATCTGCTTGTCGATGGAATAAGCAGTCTGAGTTTTTTCCTGGAAGCTTTCAAAAACGATCAAGCAGCGAATACTAAAGTCATCGAATCGGCGATTACTGTTTTTGAGAATGCCTCCAAACAGAAACCCAAATCTTCATCAACTCATGACACGTTAGCCATTGATTCAGATTTTGAAGAAACAAGCATTACAGAAACTGAACTTATCGCCGAAGTTGAACCAGAACGCAGAACCAGAACCGATTCTGGTGTAGACCCGGAATTACTGAGCATCTTTCTGGAAGAAGCGGAAGAAATTCTAGCCGAAGTTGCTGAATGTATACAAAAGTGTCAATCGGACGACTCAGACATGAAATCGCTGACAACTATCCGGCGAGGATTTCATACACTGAAAGGAAGTGGCCGCATGGTCAAGCTGGAGTTTCTCAGTGATGCCGCCTGGACTATGGAAAAAACGCTGAATCACTGGCTGAATGATAAAAAACGGGTATCCAGCGAACTGATTCAGTTGATGAAATATGCACATCATGTGTTTACCGAATGGTGCGGTAACCTTAAAGCATCAGGTGAAACAGAAATTCAATTGGAAGAAATGCTCGATCTCATCGATCACTTAAGCGTTGATGCAATCGAAGAAGGAAAAAGCTCAACACTTGAGTCTGTCGCGGTAGAATCGAGATCGGACGCGAGCCGCCCTCCGGAAACATCCATCTCTATAGGTGGCATCGCTATACCGGTCGAACTCTATAACATCTTTGTTACTGAATCAAAACAACATTTAGCCACACTTGAGAACGAACTGAAAACACTGCTGGCTGCTCATCCAGCGAGAATAACACAACCGCTCACTCTCGCAACGCATACCCTGGCAAGCACTTCTCGTGCCTTGAAACTCGATTTCATCGCCGACCCAAGCAGCATGCTTGAGGAATGGTTAACCCAATTAAGAGAAAAGAACATAAATCTAAAAGAATCTGACACCCATTTAATACAAAATTGTATTCAGCATATCGGCGAAATGTTGCACAAAGTATATCAACAACAATTTCCGGAAGAAACCGATTTGCAGCTCGTTCAATTTCTATCTCACGAAATAACAAAACACCAGGCAGAGGATAGGAAATTGACAACAATCGCCACGCATTCTGAACCGATCAACTTAACCGAGTACAGACTTAAAAAAGCACCCGCTTTTACAGCATTAGAAACATCGCCAGTAAAAACGCAAGAAAAATTTACTGGCGATAAGCTGGACAATATCAGTTACGAATTGCTTCAGGCTTTCTTTGAAGAAGCAAAAGATACCATTCCACAAATCAGCGCAAAATTACGCGCCTGGCGCATACTTCCACAAAATGAAGATGTCCGCATCAGCCTGCTCCGATTGCTTCATACCCTGAAAGGCAGTGCGAACATGATCGGCGCACAGCAACTTGGTGAATTGATTCATGCGATGGAAGAAGACGTTGATCAAGCGTTCAATAATCCTGTGGTTTCACTTTCTTCGATTGAAACGGTCGAATATAAATTCGACCAATTGTGCGAACGAATTGAACAATTGCAGACACAGAACATTATTGAGAAAGCCGAAGAGATTACAGATTTTGATGACATCTCGGAACTAACAGAACCAACAATTACCGATAGAACGCCCTCAGTAACGAGCGGATCACCAAATTTACCTGAACCTGCTATTGAAACGACTCTGGAACAGACTGCTCCAACCGAAATAAGAATAGAAGAGCCCCATCACTCTGGTAATTTCTTACGTATCAACGCCGACCACATTGATCGTCTTGTCAATGAATCCGGAGAAGTCAGCATTATCCGCACCAAAATTGAAACACAACTTAACAATTTCAAACAATCGCTTCAGGATTTGACCGAAAGTGTCGATCGCCTGCATGGACAATTGCGTGAAATCGAAATCCAGGCTGAAACACAAATGCAATCTCAAATTGCCTCACAACAAAATAGTGAACAATCTTTCGATCCTCTTGAACTTGATCGTTTTACACGCTTTCAGGAGTTGACGCGTCTCATGGCAGAAAGTGTAGATGATGTCATCACTGTACAAAAAAACCTCAACGCTACACATAGTGCTGCGGCAGAAGCAGTGGCGCAGCAAGCCACCATCAACCATCAGCTACAACAAGAATTGATACGAATTCGTACGGTTCCATTCGGAAGTATTTCAGAACGCTACTATCGTGTTATCAGAAAAACAGCCAATGAACTCGGTAAAAAAATTAATCTGACAATTCGAGGAGAAGATACTGAAATAGATCGTAGTGTTTTGGAGAAAATTAGCGCTTCTCTTGAGCATATCCTGCGCAATGCAGTTGCCCATGGCATTGAAAAACCCGATCAGCGCACCCGGTCCGGAAAACCGGAAACCGGGCAAATTCAAATGGATCTTTACCAAAAGGGTAACGAGGTCGCGATAACCATTCGTGATGATGGATGCGGACTTGATCTCGAAAACATACGTCAAGAAGCAACAAAAATGAATCTGATCCGCGAAAATGAGAGTCTGAGTGACGACCAAATTGCGGCATTGATTTTTTCTCCAGGCCTGACCACACAAGACCATGCTACGGGCACTTCTGGTCGCGGAATCGGTATGGATATTGTTCAAAACGACATTTCTGGATTAGGCGGCCATGTCGCAGTCAGCTCGAAGAGAAATCAGGAAACCGTTTTCCACATCCAATTGCCATTGACGCTTGCAGTTACACAGTCATTTCTTATATCTTCAGGAAATCAGGTTTTTGCAATACCTACGCCGATTGTCAGACATGCACAGGAGCTGGATCCCGAAGCGCTGCAAGCAGCATATAAGGACCGGGAGATTATTTATGATGAAAATACATATCCGCTAACATATTTACCTTTTATTCTCGGAAAATTGAATCAACACCCTGAAACAAAAAGGCACAATCACATATTACTGTTACATAAAGGCGATATGCGACTGGCAATTCATGTTGATGAGCTCATTGGAAACCGTGAAGTCATTGTAAAAAATACCGGTCCACAGATCATGCATGCGCCAGGAATAGAAGGCGCGACTGTGAACGGAGAAGGCACACCAGTACTCATTTTAAATCCGCTTAAACTACTGCATCGTGAAGACGTGCAGCGGATTCTAATAACACCAGTTTCTGATATTATTACCCAAACGGCTCAGAAAGATGAGTCCAAAGCAACTATTCTTATCGTCGATGACTCACTGACCGTACGCAAAGTCACCAGTCGATTACTGGACCGGGAAGGTTATAAAATATTAACCGCCAAACAAGGGCTTGAAGCCATGGACATCATCGCTGAAATAAAACCGGATATCATTTTGGCTGATCTTGAGATGCCTAAGATGAATGGCTTTGAGTTGATTCAAAAGATTCGCAGCAATCCTGATACTGCAGATATACCAATCATTGTTATTACTTCACGCACAGCAGAAAAACACCGTAAGATGGCTACTGAATTTGGTGCCAATGAATTTCTTGGCAAGCCCTATAAAGAGGAGGATCTTTTGTCCCTTATTGTGCATTATGCACAACAAAAACAGTAGTCATACTCACTTCCCGCGCATAAACATTTTATCCAGGTTTGCCATACTCATTTCAAACCATGTCGGCCTGCCGTGATTACACTGGTCAGCACGTTCAGTTACCTCCATTTCGCGCAGCAATGCATTCATTTCGGAGATTGTTAAATTTCTGTTAGCACGAACCGCACCATGACAAGCCATTGTTGCCAGTATTTCATTACGTTTAGCAGTCAGAACCTGACTGTCACCATACTCGCGAATTTCACGTAACACGTCTTGAGTTAATTTGACGAGATCAGTCTGTTGTAAAATGGCCGGTACAGCACGAACTGCTAATGTCGTGGGAGAAAGAACAGCGAGCTCAAATCCGATTTCCTCAAATAATCCCAGATTCTCTTCAACAAAAACAATATCCGCACGATCTGCGTGGAATGTGACAGGAATTAGAAGTGATTGTATTACCCATGTACAACTATCCATAGCAGTTTTCAATTTTTCATACATAATACGTTCATGCGCGGCATGCATGTCAACAATAATTAAGCCATTATTATTTTGCGCCAATATATAAACACCATGCAATTGCCCCAAAGCATAGCCTAGCGGCGGAAAATCCTTTTTTTCTTCAATCTTTGAAGAAGAAGCCCCCTGTGGTTCACTATGATTCAGGTTCGCTTTCGTTTCAGTATCTACTTCAGGTGCATTTAAATTATCCTCACCAGTACCAAATAGAGATTGATAAAATCCTGCGGTTTGCGCGATTTTCTCTGTTTTTACTGAATGTTGTTTAGGATAATGCGGTATAGATTTAGAAATTATAGTATCCGTCAAGCCGGCTTGTATATCATTAGAAGGCTTTGCCAATGACTTGTTAACGGCATGAAAAATGAATTGATGCAGCGCGCGTGGATCTCTGAATCTGATCTCTGTTTTGGTCGGATGAACGTTGACATCAATTTCTGAAGGATCCATCTCCAAGAACAAGACAAAACTGGAGAAACGATCCAAATGCAAAACATCACGGTAAGCTTCCCGTATTGCATGCGATATCAGTTTATCACGCACAAATCGATTATTAACAAAAAAAAATTGCATATCACGAGATGCTCTTGAATATGCTGGCAAAGCAACGACACCATGCAACCGTATGTCGGCTGCCTGCGCATTAATGGATGAAACCGACTGCAAGAACGCTTCACCCAGTATAGATTCTATTCGCTGCAATACATCTCCAGTACGATAATGATAACGCAGCTTATCATTATGCCTCAGTACAAATTCAATACCAGGTTGAACCAAAGCCATCCGCTTAAATACATCTTCACAATGGGTATATTCAGTGGTTTCAGTTTTCAAGAATTTCCGCCTTGCAGGAATATTTGAATACAACTCATACGCTTCTACAACCGTTCCTTGGGATAAAGAAGCAGGCTGTGGTTCCGTCATTGAGTTTCCTTTGACCTGCACCTGCCACGCATGACTTTGATTGGCGAGACAACTGGTTAATGTTAGTGTTGAAATGGCTGAAATACTGGCAAGCGCCTCGCCTCTAAACCCTAAGCTTGTTATTTTTTGCAAATCTTCCAGCGAACTGATTTTGCTCGTACTATGACGCGTTAAAGCAAGTACCAATTCATCTTTAGCGATTCCCACGCCATTATCAGCAATGCGCATTTGTTTGATACCACCTTGCACAAGCTGCACATTGATTTTAGTTGCGTCGGCATCAATACTGTTTTCAATAATTTCCTTAAGCGCTGAAGCTGGGCGTTCAACAACCTCCCCGGCCGCTATCTGATTAATCAATAATTCTGGTAAAGGCTTAATTGGCACCATAAAATTGTACAATTACGAAACATAAACATTATAATGAACAATACATATTATTTTAATTTTAGTTGATCAAAATAAACAAATGATACAGGATGAACAAAAGAGAGCCGTTGCAATAGCTGCCATTGAGCATGTGCCAGTTGGTTGTATTGTTGGCGTAGGCACAGGCTCGACAGCAAACTATTTTATTGATGAATTGGCCAAAATCAAACATAAAATTGATGGCGCCGTAGCAAGTTCCGATGCCACGGCCAAACGACTTGAGTCACATGGAATAGAAGTCATTGATCTGAACAATGTCGATGACCTACCGGTTTATATCGATGGCGCCGATGAAATAACTGAACATTTACATATGACCAAAGGCGGCGGCGGCGCACTAACCCGCGAAAAAATTGTTGCGGCAGTTGCCAGGAAATTTATCTGTATTACAGATCAAACAAAGCTCGTTAATATTCTTGGTAATTTCCCATTACCTATTGAAGTCATCCCAATGGCACGTAGCTATGTAGCCCGCGAAATCACCTTACTAGGCGGTCAACCAGCATTACGGCAGGGATTCATCACTGACAATGGCAATGTCATCCTCGATGTGCATGGCTTGCAAATTCTAAATCCTGTCGAATTGGAAACAACGCTAAACCAAATTACCGGCATTGTAACCAACGGTCTTTTTGCCCGACGCGCCGCAGATGTTTTATTATTAGGTGTCGACTTAGGTGTAAAAACAATCACACACTAATTTGTTTTTTTATTTTACGAACCACGCTTTATTTTATTTAGCATCCAAAAAAACAAAGGGATACCATGGTAAATAAAGAACATATATCTAAACAATTTGATGCTGATCTTGAAGAAGCACGTACGCGTGTTTTACAAATGGGTGGTTTTGTAGAAGAACAAATTGAGCGCGCTATGGAAGCACTTACAACCGGCAATGAGGAATTGATTGACCAAGTTATCGAATACGATCATCGTGTTAATGCCATGGAAGTTGCCATAGATGAAATCTGTAGCCAGATCATTGTACGCAGACAGCCGACAGCCGTTGATTTACGCATGATTGTAATGATCATCAAAACCATAACTGATCTCGAAAGAATTGGAGATGAAGCACAAAAAATTGCACGAATGGCAAAACTGATTTACTCAACGGACCGTTTGCAAACACCGCGCTTTACAGAAATCAAGCATGTTGCCAGCATTGCCATGGATATGGTCAAGAAGGCACTTGACTCCTTTGCACGGTTGGATCCAAATTCAGCAGCACAAATTGTGCGTCAGGATGAATTCGTTGACGAAGAATTTCGGTCTATTATGCGCCATTTGATTACATTTATGATGGAAGATCCGCGTAAAATATCCACTTCAATCGAAATTTTGTTTGTTGCCAAAGCAATTGAACGTATTGGAGACCATGCAAAAAACATGTCCGAATATGTCGTGTACATGGTAAAAGGCAAGGACGTGCGTCATGTTACTGCAGATGAAATCGAACAGGAAATTCGCGATTAATGTCTTCTTTAACCAACCGATTTCATCTACACAAACAACAATATTTCAAGAACAAGAAGTAATTTTCGCAGTTCGTGCCCTGCCGCTAATGCTGAGAATCAACTGCCGTCCCACCCCGCCAGCAATAGGTTCCGCAGGACATAGCCTAATCGTACCAACCTGGACTGATGTGCCACACTTTCTTGGACACAAGTTTAGGCAACATTTTGCAGCAATTCGAAATCAACGGACGATATGTATCCATTAGCTAAATGTAATCAATCGCTTCAGATTGTAAAACACTTCTATATATTCAAAAAAAGCCTGCCCGGCTTCATCCCGAGAACGAAACATTTGGTGATGGATTAACTCGATTTTAAAGTATGGAAGAAGCTTCTCGACGTGGCATTATCCCAGCAATTACCCTTCCGGCTCATGCTTTACTGGATGCCATGTGCTTTAGTAATTGTCGCTGGCTTTCCGATTCGTATTGGCCACCTCTATCACTATGCCGTAACAAGATTTTGTCGGGTTTACGTTTTCAGAGACAGAATTTGAACATCATCTATTCGAAAGGCTCCATTGTTGATTAAATCAACCTGATGATGACTGCTTGCGCGTCTGGAATCTGAATCAGTAGCGCTACCGATTCCAACATGCAGCAACACCTCCGCCCGCGCCCTGTAAACCGGTATTTGTTAGCGTTAGTGTGCCACAAACGTCACCAGCCATCGAACCGACAGGCACAGCTTGTAAGGTAAATGTCGCATTTGCGACAGCCTGAAGTGTAATGTTGTATTGAGCAGCACCTGTTCTGGGGGACTGGGTAACAGGTAATACAACTAGATTGCCAGCCAGATTCTGATCATACCGATTGTTTTCTGTATAAAACTGCTCCATAAACTGTGCGTTCTCGTAGATGATTGTTTTGGCCGCAGCTCGGTTCGCATCTCTGACATAATTTTGGTAGGAAGGCAAAGCAACTGCGGCGATAATTCCTAAAATTGCAACTGTAATCATTAACTCAATCAAGGTAAAGCCCATGATGCTTTTCGGTTTAATTGTTACTTTCATAATTAAATCGCCTTATTTTATCCAAATTAAATTTCTTATTGTCATTCAAAGTCATATAGACAAATAACCGGTTAACATACCTAACTTTATCACTGCGTCAATTCACGCCAGCTAATTCGTCCACGCAAACCCGCCGGGCCCTTTGCCCCCAAAACAGTCGTTAAACTCCCATCCCCCAAACTATTTATAAAAACATTAGCGTGCTCTCCTTGGATTACTGCAAATCCACCGGGTGAGAAACCTACTTTTACACTTGCAGACAAACCATCATCCGCACCAACTATACGGTTTCTATTGACATCGAATGCAGGAAAAGGCAGCATACCACCAGTAAGAAAATTCAGCGAGTTGATAAATCCATCTCCACCAAAATCACAAGGAGAAAGAGAAGGCACAATTGTGCTAAAAGAAAAAATCGTATCTAACAAAATTGGCACACCGGTAATTCGTTCACCACTGACAGGTAAATCTATATACCAACCTTTAATTGTATTCGAATAAGAAACTGAATGTTGTGTAGCGGTTCTTGCAGGATCCGTATTAAATATTTCCTGCTGTACCAACTCTCCGAGAGTAACAGTAGTTGACGTATTATGATCCCATATTCCGTAAATGCTTTGGGTATCTGTATTTGTTGTATCACCTGTCTCAAGGTACTTACCAGTCCCGAACAAAACTAATTGCCCACCATCAGGATGAACACTAATAACGGGCGGAACAACAATTGGTTTACTGGTGCTCGCAGCAAACAACGGCAAACCGCCAATGCCCACATCCCAACTTGTAGGAGACGCAGAACTAACATCAAACTGCCATAAATTACCTTTAAAGTCTCCCGCATAAATCACGTCAGACAAACCATTCCCATCCGAATCAAAGGGTACCGGCGTCGATAGTCCATTACCCGGACCAGTATCTGCAACAAGCTTAATATAATCTGTGCCGAGCGTCCAGCTACCGTCCTCGCCGTCTGCCAGAAAAAGGATATAAAGTACTGCTTTACCATTATCGCTATTATATCCATTGCCAACTACCGCGGCCCATTTCCCATTTTCCATCTTGACAATTTGTTTGGCTTGGCCAGTTAACAGATTAAGTGGTGGCTGGTTATAACTATAACCCATATCTGCATCATCGGCATCCGAAAACTCCCATAGCAAGAGGTTTGCTGCATTACCTGCAGTAAAATTCGATGGGTTGGACACATCTAATGCATAAAACCCCTTGCCACCACCATTTAAACCACCCACAAGTACACTTTTCCAACTGGTAGTAAATGCATCGCCTACCATAGGCGAACCATCAACAAAGTAACGGTGTCCAGACTGATAATCACGTTCGGCCAACCTGTTTAAATTTGCATAAACCATACTGGGAATATATGTTATCAATTCCTTGCCTGCTTCTGCAGCAGAGCACCCTGGTGTTATTCCGAGTATACATGCATTAAATCCATGTAAAATACCATCATTTGCCCCGACGTATACTACTGGTGTACGGCTTATATTTGCTGTATAGAATGCTGAATACCCCGGATGATCTACATCAGAATAGCCACTACTAGGCATACCGACAAAAAAGGGACTGGAGTTTACAATATCACCAAGTTTAGTTGTTGCTCTCCCGCGGAATTTATTGATTGTTGCGCCACTTGCACAGCTGAATGTTCCACTGCCAATACTTTCATGAAAGCCGCTTCCTCTAATAAAATCCACACGTTCCAAACCACAATTATCAACATTGCCAAGCACATCTTGATCCAGAAAAGCTTTTTGCGAAGCAGTGAGATTGGAATATTCAAAAGCCACGCCATCGGAACCGCTTTTAGTAATCACAACACGTGAAACCGGGTTGATAGTGCCTGATGCAAGCGAGAGAGCTCCAGCCTCCCATTCGATTGTGCCCAAAGTACCGGTAATATCGATCGGAACAGAGAACAATTGTCCGCTCCAATCGCCACTATTAAATCTAGCCTGATAAACTCGTCCATTCGCTCTCAACGATCTGGAATTCGTTGCCACTGAAGACGCGGAACCAGTGCGTGCAATTATTGAAGATAATGTATTGGATAAAGCACTGGCAAAAACATTGGGATCTGCGGCACTGAAAAATTCACCTCGACTATTGACAGCAGCATGCCAAAGATCATCAATTTTTGCCGGGGTTTCATTATTACCGGTAGGATCAGGCCAGGTCTCAGAACCCGTTGGTAACGCAGTCAATGCACCATTAACACCCAAACCTACTGTAAATGTTACCATATGTTGCCAAAACGCCGGGTCTGAAGGGTTTGTCGGTACAGTATTGTCCAAGTCTGTGCGCAAGTCATTTTTCCAGTAATACATTGCGATGTCAGCAAGCGTATCACTGTAACTATCGGCAAAAGGAAGTTCCGGCGTATAGGTATAAGTTGGTGGCGTAGCCGGTGATGAATGGTTGGTGATGGCGGCACCGGCTGTATTATCCACATTGCCGACTCCGGGTGAAGGATCATCGGTATCATGCCAGTATCCGTCAGTCATTAGAATATTATAATTCTGGCGGCATTCATGCTCTGCGCCACCACTCGACCCCGGTGTTTCGCTCCAAGGCCCTTTATTATCATCACGTTGAAAATATTTCCCAACATAATCTACTGATTGCCGTAGAGGCGTACCAGCAGCCCGAAGCGGGTACTCATAAAGATTCTCGAAAAAACTTATTTTGTCTGCACCGGTAAATTGTCTGACTCCTTTGACAATTACCTTAGTCGATACGCCATCAATCGCCTCTGTGTCTTTGTTAATGGCCGCAAAACCCACACGCATGGTATTGCCCTGTTCGGCAAATGCCCTTCCAATACCAGCGCGCGCCAACAGTATGCGCGAACGGTAATAAGTATACCAATTTGCAAAATTCTGAATTTCCTCATTATAGGTACATGTGTAAACAGCAGCACAGTCCAGTCGATTGGTTCCACCAGTATATGAAGATACCGAAGACTTGATTTCGACCTGCGTATAGCTGTTTGCCGAATTAACACTTCCTCCATTATATTGATAGTACACTGCAGGATAAAAAGTTTTTGAACTACTTGAAGACAGACTGCCGTTATCTCTCAACCACCGGGCAGTCTGAGTATTATTGACTGTAAGATTGCGGCACCCCTTCCCGAGGATCATTGGATTGTGTGGCGCACAAGTTGGGTCCGCATTACTCATCAACGATCCATCGGCATTACTCCATGGTAAATAATTTACAGTTGGATCGTAGTAAATCTTGTTGACATAACTGGAACGCAAAGAAGCGGTATATTTATTTACTGAATCAAAATCAACAACATAACTAGAGTAATCGCTACCGCCATAAACATCACTTACAGGTGGGTACATGTAGCGCACAGATTGGATGATTAACTCCTGGGGCATGATTTCAAACTGCATTGATCCAGAGTCATCCAGAGTAAACATCACATTTGGTGAAATATTCCCACCTAAAAAAAGCGGGCTATTTGATAATGGTGACAAAGCATAGACCGAATTTGCAATAACAGTTTGCAAACAAACAACGCCTGCAAATAATATCGAACGTATCAGATTTTTATTCATAATCACAACACCCTATATAAATTCCCAGTCGCTTAATGTCCACATTCAAGCTTTAGGGCCTGAAAATTTCTTGCAACTGTACCTCAGTTCCTTGTTTAGCTCCCAGCGCACGCACAGTAATACGGTAGTAATAACGGACGCTATTACCCGGTGGCGTTTTTCTGATTCCTTCGATAATATAAGTTGGTGCGGGCAAACCTGTAGGCAAGGCTGGTGCAGTATAACTAACACCGTCCACATTAAATACAGTCCCTGCCACATAGCTAATAGGACAATCCGGGGTACAATACGTATCCCAAGCTGCCGGATTTCCGGCTTCTTCCGGTGATGAGACCCCAGCTCCGTAATAACATAATCCATTCGTACAAGCTGTATCAAAACCGATCACGCCATCTATGGGATTAGGTGAATTTGTAGCCGGATCATTATCACGGACATGTTGCTCAGCATAACGCAACGTCATTTCTGCAGCCTGAAGAGCAATATTTCGATCACGCAGATTACCACTCATACGTTCTTCCATACCAGCCGTCTTCATCGCAGTAATCCCAAACAGAGTCAACACGACCAAAAAAATCAATCCTGTTGCGAATGTTGCACCAATTTGTTTGTGTGGTAATGAAACAGTCGATATCATGGCAATATATTGATACGGTTACGTAAATTAAATGTAGCAGTAAATGCACGTCTTAATCGCCCGTCTGCCGGCACAGCGGTCACTGTACCATTACAATCCCGGTAATTATTTCCAACGGTAGCGATATTTGCCTTATCTGAGCGTACGAGTACACAAATCCGTGCTGTCACAACCTGACTCCAGTCAGTAGGTGCAGCGACATACTGGTTTGCCGACTGATCTCCCGCACTATCAATACCATAAAGAATTTGAAGATCCTCGACGTTATCGGCCAATGCAATGCCTGATGGCGCACCGCCCGGTATAGGTGGAGTAACATTTATTTCACCTTTACATCTCAATACTGCATTGGCCGTATCTACATTGAAGTAATTCTGAATAATATTGCCAGCAGCAGTTACATTAGCGCCTTCACAATCACTGTCGCCGATAACACCATCATATTGAACAATTAGGGTATCCGGAACACCAACCCCTCCATCGACTCCATTAATTGGAATTCCGGAGAAATCTACTTTAAGCCCTGTAAAAGGAATATCAGCATATCCCGCTTGTTTAATACTTCGACCGATAATTTCGAGCGCAAAACGACCACTTTCCTGAATACGGGCATTATCGTCTTGTGCACGAAATGTTTGGCTGCTGCTTACAAAGACGGTACCTATGACCAGCATTATCACCAGACCAAGTGTTAATGCAATCATCATTTCAATCAGAGTAAAGCCGCTTTGCCCAAAAGTTTTATATTGTGTCATGGTGTAAACCTAGTTAGAAAACACTGTGTTTCCAATGATATTCCTGCCTGACATCCCCCCCCTCTGTCCTTTTCTGTCCACATAATCGTGATGACATATCCATTGACCAAGTCACCAGATACAGTTCCTCGTCCATTTGGCAGCAAATTGGCATTGGCAATATTCCATTGGGCATGGTCATATACCGCCATCTGAGCGGCATCACAAGCGGCCGCCATACAATCATCACTACTGGGAGCATCAATTGTTAGATCATTGTATAAACCGCTTCTAACGCCAGCCAAATTAGCGCGCATGCGATCTGCGATATCATGTGTTTGATGGATGGCAATTGAGCGAAAATGCGCTGTGGTATTGCTTTTCATCCCCGTCGTTATCAAGCCGGCCATGCCAAGCAATCCAAGTGACAGGACCAGCACAGTGACCAATACCTCCAGCATACTAAAACCGTCTGACTTAGTCATTTGCGCACAAAATCGATAACGGCCTAGCATGTAGCTGTTCCTTTTTCAGTTCGCATACGCCCCTGATTACTCAGAATCAGGGCTCTAGAATGCGCAGCACCACGACTATCGCATAAAGAAAATGTACTATTAAATCCCATAGAAAAACCGTTCGCAGCAAATGTTACCCGTAAATCCCCGGGACCGGTCTGGAGTGTACTTCCGCCAGGAAACGCAGCGCCCACCTGAATGATTTCTTCACCCGCATCTACCACTCCATCACTATTTGCGTCTGCAAAAACAATCCAACCGTTCGACCAGACAACCCCACCGGTACAAGCAGTACCACTAGTACTCGGACAGATTGTGACCGAGCTGTTTCTTTTAATTGCTTCGCTTTTAGTCAGCATAATCGACGACAAAAAACTGTTATTTTGCGCTGCTATTCTGCTTTCTTGCACAAATTCCCGATAACTAGGCGCCGCCACCGCCAGTAAAGTACCAACTACGCTTAAGGTAACGAGCAGTTCTATTACGGTAAAACCTTTATTAATTGCTAAATTTTTCACTTTATATTTTTGGCATCGACATCAATTCATTTTTAGTTATTACGGCTGAATCAAAAACGGCTTTAGGGCATCTCTAAAAATACCTAAATTAAGTGAATCTTTCCAAGCCGGAAAACGATTAATTCGATTCTCAATTATTTTTCTGATCAAAAGGGAGTATTAGAAATTCTGTGTCATTCCTTTAGTATTAAATTTTATAGGAGTGACGAATGAACAAGACTACAGTGCAATTTGATTTTGAAGAAGCCTTGGAATCCTTGAAAGCGGGGCGGAATTTGAATGGAAAAGATGGCATATTAACGCCATTGATCAAACAACTCACTGAAGCTGCATTGGCGGCGGAACTTGAACAGCATATCAAATCCGGGGATGAACAGAACCGGAAGAATGGCACGACGCCAAAGACTGTAAAATCAGCATCAGGTAGTTTTCAACTGGAAACACCCAGAGACCGCAACGGTACATTTGAACCTCAGTTGGTTAAAAAGCATCAGACTCATCTTACCGATGAAATCGAACGCAAAATTCTATCGTTATTTGCGTTGGGCTCCAGCTATCAGGATATCTCTGGGCATATTGCCGAGATATACGGCATTGACGTTTCATCGGCGACGATCAGTGCAGTCACTGACAAGCTTATTCCGGAGCTTAGGGAATGGCAGCAACGGCCATTGGATAGTCACTATCCGTTCGTGTGGCTGGATGCCATACATCACAAAGTGAAAGACGATGGCCGGTATGTCAGCAAGGCAGTTTATACCGTACTTGGCTTAAACATTGAAGGAAAGAAGGAAGTACTAGGGTTGTATGTATCGGAAAGCGAAGGCGCCCGGTTTTGGCTTTCCGTACTGACAGATTTAAATAACCGTGGCGTACAGGATATCCTTATTGCCGCCGTTGATGGACTCGTGGGTTTTCCTGAGGCAATCAACAGTATTTTTCCAGAAACCGAGGTTCAGTTATGCATTATTCATCAAATCCGCAATTCGATGAAATATGTGGCGTCAAAAAATCAAAAAGCATTCATGGCTGACCTGAAACCGGTATACAAAGCGCCGACCATTGATGCAGCTGAAGATGCGCTTGATGCATTGGAAGCCAAATGGGGAAAACAGTATCCCATCGTGATTCAATCCTGGCGCAACAAATGGGAAAATTTATCGGTATACTTCAAATATCCTGAACCGATACGCCGTGTGATTTATACAACCAACACCATTGAGGCCGTACATCGCCAATTTCGCAAACTGACAAAAACCAAAGGTGGATTTCCGAATGAAAACAGTCTACTAAAGCTACTGTATGTCGGAATTAAAAATGCCAGCAAGAAATGGACGATGCCGATACAGAACTGGAATTTGACATTATCCCAGTTAGCGATATATTTTGAGGGTCGTTTGGATGCGGCGTTGGATTTATGAATTTAATACAGATTTTTATGTCACCGCTGAAACTGGTTAGCGTATCGACACGAATTGTGTCGATCGGTCACCGGTTTCAGTGGTCAACAAGCGAAGCGCGTTAGGTGATTGGCAAACTGACACAGAATTTTGAACACCCTCGATCAAAAATATGATTCTTTCTCGATTCAAGGCGGCATTGTGCTGTTATCCTCTCGTTTTTTCCAATTTTAGGTAATTTTTGACGCAATAACCCTGTCAAAACCTAAGTATCTTTTGCGAATCAACGTCGCCACACGCTTAAATGTTATAAACGAGGCTGAGCTAGCCTATCTGTTTTTTTGTTCTTATTAACCCTATGGTGCGAATAGTAATTCCACCCAGTTCATTCGTCATCGAACCGAATACAAGCTCGATCCGCGCACGTACCCATGATTTCTCTTTGTTGTAGGATTTTTGTGCTTCCGTGAATGGATATTGCGCGCACCTTTTTCGTGAATTTGACTCGTGTGTCCACTGGCGCTAAGATGCGCCTGACTGCGATAAGTCGAATTCGGGAAAACATCAGCTCCTCCCATTTCAGGGGATTGCAGCAGTTCTTCTAAAATCTGACTGTGGTGAACTTCCGTTGATATAACTTTAGAAGCGGTTATCAGTTTGGCACCCTGATCCACGTTCGCGTGATCTTTGTAACCATAAAACAACTCGCTGTCCTTCCTCGTCCAACGCGCATCAATATCTTTTTGTGCCAGCTTGTGAGGATACTGTCCCCATTCACACGTAATTACATATTCCTTTTAGCAGGCTGCTGAAAAACACACATTTATTTTCCCTTACCCGCTCCTACGAGAGAGTTTTTAAGCTCACTTCTGATTTTTAGCACCTGAAAGAGCTTGTTTTTCTGAATGATTCTCCGTTTTCTGCCTTTTGTGCGGATTTCTGGCGTGCTACACCAATAATCGCCTCATTCTGACCAGATTGTAAGCAGCGGCTGTAAACAGGAATAATTGGTTCACCAGCTTCTTGCCACGATGTCGTAATTTACGCATCAGACCAATATTTTTCATCCAGCCAAAACATTCTTCAATTTGTTTGCGCTTTCTCATACTTACTTCATATCCTTTGTGACGTACCGTACGACCATCAATCGCAGTATGTTTCTTTTGCGCCACATGCGGCGTTACTTTGCGCTTACGACAGTCCGCAACAAAAGCCCTGGTATCGTAATTCTTGTCCGCACCAAGTGTGCGCCTGTTCAAACCTGACTGCGCATCCAGCATCGTCAGCGAAACTTCACGTTCCGCGGTTCCCGTTGCCTGACTCACGTCGGCTTGTACGATCAGCCCGTTACGATTCTCAGTCAGCAAATGCCCCATGAAGCTCAGCTTTGCTTCTTTGCCCTTGGCTTTGCGGTATAAACGTGCATCTGCGTCTGTAGAAGATTCATGCGTCTCATTGCTAAAACGTTCTCCGTGAAAGTCTACTTCTGCGTTACGCTTCAGGTCAGCTGGTGCTTGATCATCACTCCCATCTGTGCCCGAAACGTCATTTGCTTCTTTACGCTTGAAACTCTTGATTGATGCCGCCGCATCAAGCAAAGTACCATCGGTCGAAAAATGTTCCTTCGACAGCAAGTTGCACGCATCGGCCTGCGCCTTGATCTGCTCAAAGAACATTTCAGCCACTTCATGGGTGAGTAGCCTGTCACGGTTATGGCAGAATACTGTCGCATCCCATACTTCATCATCCAGTTCCAGACCCACAAACCAGCGAAACAGTAGATTGAAATCTATTTGCTCAACCAACTGTCGCTCTGAGCGTATCGTGTATAAAATCTGTAATGTCTGGGCGCGCAACAATCGTTCTGGCGCAATTGAAGGACGACCGGTATTTGAATACATCTCAGTAAAAAGCGTATCCATATTACTCAAAGCCACATCAACCATCGTGCGGATTGATCGAAGCGGATGATCCATGGGTACACGCTCTTCCAGTTGAATATAACTGAACAGATTCCTCGGTTGTGTGTCTATGCCTCGCATCGCTATTGCTCCAGTTTACTTTTATGCTATTTTACCAATACTGGATGAATCCTGGAGTTTTTCAGCAGCCTGTTAGTCTTGTTTTTTTCACGCGTATTACGTTGCTTGGAAACCGTTACAAAGATCGCATCAATGATCTAACCAGACTCCAACCGGTCATCCGACAGATTATGCATTCTTTGCAATACCAGCATGGGCTGGTGACGGAATTTTATCACCCCTTAATTCAGACAGAACTTTGCAATCGGCGTCTTTGCTGCTTGGATAAATTAATACCGTCTTCTTTCCCTTTTCCTTTCTACATTTCAGCAAGCCAAGTTCTTGGACTTCAGATCTTCAAAAATTCGAGATTCATCAAACTGATATGTAGAGGATAGTCGATAAACAAAGAAGAATTTGTCACCCCTAAAAACCCTTCGCAAGGATCAACCACTTAGTTTCGGATCATCAACCAACACATTAAATCATGGGAACCAAAAGTGGTTTTGCCAATCTGATTATTTATATAATTTACCATTGGATAATCAGCAAATCTCGGCTAAACTGTGCGCCATGATTTCAACCCTGAGAATGAGGTAAACCATTGAAAATTCTAGCAGCGATATTATTTCTCGTCATTTTGTACAGTCTTGGCTCAGCCCTGTATTACATGTATAACGACAGCGGCAACTCAACACGCATGGTCAAATCGTTAAGTGTGCGTATCGGCGTATCCATTCTGCTGTTTGTAATCATGATGACATACAGCTTCTTTACCATGTAGCGAATGTAAATCCATGCCGTTTTCTCACGGTTTTATTTTCCTGGGACGATAACAGAAAGTTATTGCCTGCGTGCCCTGCCCTGCTTTACTTAATACCCAATGAGGAAATCCGTCAGAAATGTGGATGTCGTAATCATCGGCGCCGGCGCGGCGGGTATGATGTGTGCAATTGAAGCCGGCAAGCGCAACCGTGCTGTTGTGCTGCTGGACCATTCATCAAAACTTGCCGAAAAAATCCGCATTTCGGGAGGCGGCCGGTGCAACTTTACCAATCTGTACACGAAGCCCGATAATTTTCTGTCCAACAACCCCCATTTCAGCCGTTCAGCGCTTGCCCGTTTTACCCCGCAGGATTTTATTGCATTGCTGGAGCAGCATGGCGTCCACTATCACGAAAAGAAACTCGGGCAACTGTTTTGTGACGGCACGGCACAACAGATTATCGATGTGTTGAAAAATGAATGCGGTGCTGCAGGCGTTGTCTGGCAAATGCCGACGACGGTATCGCGGGTTCAATACCGCGAACATAACGCATCAAACCACAGTGAAACCCGGCGTTTTGTCATCACAACAGACTGCAATACGTTGACCTCGCAGTCACTGGTCGTCGCAACCGGCGGCCTGTCGATACCCCAGATCGGCGCCAGCGATTTCGGCTACCGGGTTGCAAAACAATTTTTCGTGCCAGTCACACCGCTTCGCCCCGGACTGGTCGGACTGACCTTCACCGAGAGCGATTTTACCTGTTTCAAAAATATTTCCGGCATCGCCATCGATGCTGAAGTCAGTTGTAGTGGCGCTTCATTTCGTGAAAATATATTGCTGACGCACCGCGGACTCAGCGGCCCGGCCATTTTGCAGATTTCCTCTTACTGGCATCCCGGAACTGCGATCCATCTCAATCTGCTGCCGCAACACGATTTACAAGCTATCTTCCAAGCGCAACGGCAAAGCAATCAACTGTTGACAAATCTGCTTGCGAATTACCTGCCCAGGCGTTTCGTGCAGGCCTGGTGCGATATGGCGCTGACACGGTTATCACTATCGCATTTATCCAGCAAGCCCGTCAGGCAATATCCGGATAACGCATTAGCACAGATCGCCGGCGCGATCCATGACTGGGAAATCTATCCCAGCGGCACCGTCGGTTATAAAAAGGCAGAAGTCACACTGGGCGGCGTTGACACGCACGCCTTATCCTCAAAAACCATGGAAACCAAGGAAATTCCCGGACTCTATTTTATAGGCGAGGTTGTCGACGTTACCGGTCAACTCGGTGGCTTCAACTTCCAGTGGGCATGGTCTTCAGGTTATGCGGCTGGCCAGGTGGCGTAACAAATCGTTGAAAAATGGATTGTAAATTCTGCTAGGGTGCAATCATCCCTTTTTCGTAACATAACGGATCGAATTCAAACACAATGGACGGATCGTATATCAGTTTCTCCTCTTTCTTTCCTGGGTAATCCACATGACTCAGGAAATGTTTGATGACGTTTATCCGTGTGCGTTTTTTATTATCGCAATGCACGATATACCAGGGCGCGAAAACGAAATTGGTTTTGACGAACATAGCGTCCCTGGCCTCTGAATACGACTGCCACAGAGTTTGCGCCTTTTCGTCGATAGGACTGACCTTCCACTGCTTGAGCGGACTTTCCTTGCGTGCCCTGAGCCGCGATTTTTGTTCCTGTTTCGAAATATCCAGATAGTACTTAAAAAAAATCAAATCGGCATGTGTCAGTAAATGCTCAAAATTACCGACTTCATCGATGAACTTCAGATATTCGTGTTCTTTGCAGAAGTCCATCACGCGTTCAACACCGGCGCGGTTGTACCAGCTGCGATTGAAAAACACAATTTCACCGGCAACGGGCAAATGCGGCACAAAACGCTGAAAATACCATGCATTCTTTTCCCGGTCGGAAGGCGCGCCCAACGCGACTGTCCGCGCCTCCCTCGGACTGAGATGCTCTCTGAAGCGCTTGATGGTGCCATCCTTGCCTGCCGCATCTCTGCCCTCAAACAGAATGCACACTTTTTTCCCTTTCCCGATCACACTTTTGTGAAATTTAACCAGTTCCACCTGTAGCGCATACAACTCCTGTTTATAGGATTTTTTATCCATAGCATTCGCCCCTACAGCATTTCTGTTTTTCAGACAAAATTACCATCGACATAAAACCAGCATCCATTTTCTAACACAAACCGGCTGATTTCATGCAAACGATAAGCGCGCCCACTTACTTTATAGCGTGCCACAAATTCAACAGTGGCACTATCCGATGCCGTTTGTTCAAAACGTTTCACCGTCAGGCCCAACCACCTCTGTTGCGGCTGATCTGTCAACTCGAGTGAAGCGGGGCGCGTATTGTGATGCCATGTCGCCAAAAGATAATGCTCGTGATTCAAGGTGTACGCCGTGTAGCGTGAGCGCATCAACACCTCGGCAGTCTCAGGCATTTCGCCATGATCCAGATATCGGGCGCAACAATCTGCATATACTTTACCGCTGCCACACGGACAGCCTGTTGCTTTAGTCTTCATGTTCCGGGATCATCACTATTCAATGCAGGGCACGCTCTATTCTACACAGGTACGCAATCAATCGGCCTGTATGATTGAATAATAAAAACCACGAATGTATTTACAAAATCCAGGAAAAGAATATGCTTTGTCATGCTATCGCGCGCTTGGAGATGGATGCTTTTTATGCATCGGTGAATTTTGCAAAACGCTTAGCAAAAAGGTTACGCCGGATTCAACATCAGCATTAAAAAATTTGAGAATATACAGACAATAACGCGGGATATTACACTGCCCACGCAATCGATGATGCTATACAAATACATCGCGCCGCAGGTAAATGTTTGAACACCAAAGGAACTGTACAAGAAGAACTATACTTTACGCCATAACATTCGGAATACAAACAGACGGTCAGCCGTTTAAGACTCCGCCTGCATTATTTTCAAAACCTAATTCTCAGTGGCATCGGTCGCTTCAGCCGTGCCCCCTGATATTTCCTCATTTGCAACCGCTTTCATACTCAACCGCAGACGACCTTTATCATCCGCCTCAAGCACTTTAACGCGCACCGACTGGCCTTCGCTTAAGTGGTCTGCAACAGTATTGACACGCTCATTGGCAATTTGCGAAATATGCAACAACCCATCTTTACCTGGCAAAACACTCACGATAGCGCCAAAATCCAGTAATTTCAGAACGGTACCATCATAAACTCTGCCGACTTCGACTTCAGCAGTCAGATCTTCAATACGTTTCCGAGCAATTTCTCCGTTCTCTGCATTAACGCAAGCAATTGTGACCTGTCCATCGTCTGTAATATCAATGGATGTACCGGTTTCTTCGGTCAATGTCCGAATAACTGCCCCTCCCTTCCCGATAACATCGCGAATTTTCTCTGGATTGATTTTGATTTTAATGATGCGTGGTGCATGGATAGAAATACTATCACGCGTGACTGGCATTGCTTCTTTCATAATACCGAGAATATGCATCCGCCCTTCACATGCTTGCAGCAATGCGGCGTGCATGATCTCTTTGGTAATCCCCTGTATCTTGATATCCATCTGTAATGCGGTAATCCCATTTTCCGTACCGGCCACCTTGAAATCCATATCGCCCAGGTGATCCTCGTCACCAAGGATGTCAGTCAATACGGCAAAGCGTTTTCCGTCTTTGATCAAACCCATGGCGATCCCAGCCACATGAGCCTTTAAAGGAACACCCGCATCCATTAGCGCCAAGCAACCGCCGCATACCGAAGCCATAGAACTGGAACCGTTTGATTCCGTAATTTCAGAAACAACCCGCAAAGAGTAGCCAAACTCTTCCTGGGAAGGCAGTACGGCAATAAGTGCTCGCTTGGCGAGACGGCCATGACCAATTTCACGTCGCTTCGGCGTACCGACACGCCCAGTTTCACCCGTTGCGTATGGCGGCATATTATAGTGCAGCATAAAACGTTCTGAATAGTCGCCCTGCAAAGAGTCAATTTTCTGCTCATCGCGTGCAGTTCCCAGCGTCGCCACTGCCAGTGCCTGTGTTTCACCCCGGGTAAACAACGCCGACCCATGGGTACGCGGCAGAACACCGCTGCGAATACTAATCGGTCTAACGGTTCGGGTACCCCGTCCATCAATACGAGGCTCGCCATCGAGTATCTGATTACGTACAATTTTAGATTCCAGTGCAAAGAATGCTTCTTCAAATGCATTCGGCTCAGGCCCGTCTTCACTACCCACACCGATTTCTTCAACACATTTTTGACGCACTACAGCAATGGCCTCAGTGCGCTCTTGCTTTTGCTTGATCTTGAAAGCCTGACGTAAATCCTGTTCCGCCATTTGTATGACTCTTTCTTCCAATGCAGTGTCTTTCTCCGGCGATTCCCAATCCCATGCAGACACACCGGCTTCATCAGCCAGTTCATTGATTGCGTTAATCACCGACTGCATTTGATCATGACCATATACAACTGCGCCGAGCATGATGTCTTCGGACAGTTCCATTGCTTCAGATTCCACCATCAATACCGCCTGTTGTGTTCCAGCCACCACAAGATTGAGTTGGGTATCTTTAAGTTCTGATGTTGTCGGGTTCAAAACATATTCATTGTTGATAAAGCCAACTCGCGCAGCACCAATTGGCCCATCAAATGGAATACCTGACAATACAAGCGCAGCAGATGTGCCTATGATCGCAGGGATATCGGCGTCAACTTCTTCATTGGACGACAACACAGTCGCCACAACTTGTACTTCATTATAAAAACCTTCGGGAAAGAGCGGACGTATCGGACGATCAATCAGTCGTGAAGTCAATGTTTCCTTTTCCGAGGGCCGGCCTTCACGCTTAAAAAAACTGCCGGGTATTCTTCCCGCAGCATAAAATTTTTCCTGATAGTCAACCGTGAGTGGAAAAAAATCCTGACCAGGACTCACTTTTTTTGCACCAACGACAGTCACTAAAACAACTGTATCGTCCATTGTAACCATAACCGCGCCATGAGCCTGTCTGGCTATTTCTCCTGTTTCCAGGGTAAGTTGATGGCGCCCGTAGGTAATACTCTTCTTGATAGGTTTCAATTAATATTCCTTTTTCTTTTACGCCCGTATAGTTAGGTTAATCACACAGCCTATGCACCTGGTGTAATATTTAACAAACCGGGTATAGGTTTTATTATTTACGTAAGCCAAGACGGTCAATCAATGTTCTATAGGCCTCAGCATTATGGCGTTTCAAATAATCAAGCAATTTACGGCGACGGCCAACCATGCGCAAAAGGCCACGACGTGAATGATGATCTTTAACATGGGTTTTAAAATGATCAATCAAATCATTGATTCGAGAAGTCAAAAGCGCCACCTGCACCTCGGGAGAACCCGTATCTCCCTCACCTCTCTGATAATCACGCACGACCTGTGCTTTCTGCTCAGTTGTTACTGACATATATCTATATCTCCAGTTAATACCTAATGTAATCTATAAAAACGCGAAATTTTACTCTTTAATAGGCCCCTTGTCCAAAACAGATCAAAGTATCTTGCAGTTTAGACTCTATTTTTTTGAAAAAAATTTTTGCCATTGAACATGGAATAACAATCTTTAATATGTCAACAAAACAACCTCTCGCTCATTCGAGCGGGTAAAACCATTACGACAACGCATCCAAGCTAGTAGTACCTATCCAATTAATATTGTCGGAGTCAGATGAATACGTACTCAGTCTCTTATAAAAAAACTGAATCCAACTCAGCACAAATACAATAATGGGTTCTGTTTTTTCACCCTGCAATAGTACGAACTATGCCATTACCCGTATATATTGCATAAGCTCAATCCGATGAGACCTGCGAATTCTCTCGGCCATTGCCCGACGGATTGGTAAATTGATCATTCAATTCCTGAATATAATCATTGGATTCGTCAACAATCTCATCAATAGTCTGCGCCGTCACTTCATTCCAGCCAGCCGGATTTTTAAACAGCATGGAACGATAAGAAGCCGTACTTTTACTGAATGCCTGGGTATATTGCTTGCACGCTTCGTGATCGTTACCCATTTCCTGAGCCAATTTTTTCTTAATCCTGTTTGCTACTTTGCTGCGCACGGTAAAATGAACAAATCCCAGACCCGTGAGTACCGTCAGTAGTGCAACGAGAGAAAACGACTCACTACCGGGTAAAAACATGCTGAGCGAATCCCATGATTCGGTATAGTGCAAAGCTGCGCCTGCAAGAACCGCCAAAGTCGAAAATATAACACCATCCAGCATCAGCACTTTGCTTTTCCATTCGCGCATCATTTCTTTCAATTTGACAATCACTTGGTTTTTAATGCCTTTTGCAGTCTGCTCAAGCTTGCCGACGATACGATATGAGCGCTCCACTTCAATTTGTTGCATACGTGTATGGATATCAGCCATGTCCTCTTCACGTTTCTTCTCAAAACGCTCTTTCACTTTTGGATTGCTGATCGGTACAGCCACGTCCGGGTTATAGATACGGTAAAAACGGCCGGCAATCAGACCAACTTCAGCGAGTGAACGCTGCCAGGCCGATACCACTTCCTCCGGATTATCTTCCTGGGCTGTAACATCCATCTGGTTAAGAATATACAGAAATTTATTGGCATCTGCGCGATTGACACTTGCAGAAACCAGATAGGCAAGTGTGTCCTGCATTGCTTTTGGCTCCGGATGACGTGCATCGAAAAACACCAGAACCAAGTCAGAAAGATTAATAATGTGCTGCGTCAGACGCAGTGTAGATGCGCGTTGACTGTCCGCATCGAAACCTGGGGAATCGATCAGGATCTTGCCTCGAATTTTCTCTGACGGACAGGTTTTTAATTGCAGGTATGCGTCGATACGCTCCTGTCCGGCTTCGGAGATTTCCTCAATACTCTTGCTGATGTGAAAAAAGGGAAAACGCGGATCAGCATCAAGTGCAACACCCGGCAACGTTTTAGCCTCATTATGCCGGCTGTAACAGATTACGGTAAATTTGTCATCAACGGCTTGGTTGCCTGTGCGTTGTAATTTCATCCCCAGGTGGGTATTAATAAAGGTTGATTTACCCGCAGAGAAAGTCCCCAAAACAGCAATCATCGGCCACCAGGTTACACAGGTTGCATACGATTCATCTCTGTTAAGCAATCCCATACTGTAGGCAATATAATCCATTTTCCTGAAGCTTCTGACTGCCTTGACCAGTACAGGGTTATCTGGATGTTCGTCAGCCAGATGCTTTTCCAGACTATTGAGGAGTTTAGTGATTTGAGTTGAACTATGTGACATAAGCGCCCCTTTTTATTCCTTTTAAAGCGCATCCTGATAAAGATGCACAATGAATAGTAAATTAATTTGTCTAAATAAATCTGTTGAATAATTAAGATCCCACTTTTTAAAGTTATTCTGGTTTATGCTTACAGGATTAAGCAATTTGCCCATGGGAATCTACTGCTGCTTTGAACTTGAAGTAATACAAATTAAGTGAGTAAAATTTCAGTAAAAATAAAGAATCCTTGCGTGGCGATTCTACCAAGAACAAACCCTGGTTTCCAGCAAATGGTTGTCGCGGTGTTTCCGTGTTGCGAAAATACCATTTTCTTTTCTTGTTAGCATTAATTATTTTGCTGCTAGACTTACTAAGCACAAATTGAACAATCCATGGCGCGGAATCATCTAATGGCCAATACACCACAATCTGACCAAGAAGCATACAGGCATGAATGACTCACACTCCAATAATACGCAACACAACGAGCGTTCACCAAATATCGGGCGGTATGTACTCATTGGCGCATTGACAGTTGCGCCGCTTTGGGTAACCTGGCTGGTTTTTGAGTTTGTGCTGAAAATGCTCGCGCAAATGGGTGAACCACTGCTAAGAGGACTGGCACGCGCGGTACGTCCACACTCGGATACGATTGCCAGTTGGCTACTTGATTCGAGCTTCCAACAAGGTGTTGCTGCACTATTGACTATTGCTGGCCTTTACGGCGTCGGGCTGCTCGCTTCATTTGTAATCGGTAAAAAAGCGATTGAACTTTTTGAAGATATCCTCAACCGTTTGCCCCTGGTTCAGACAATTTACGGCGCCACCAAACGTCTTCTCAATACCCTTAGCCACCCCCCCGTTACCGGGCGCAGAGTGGTACTGATCAGCTTTCCTTCCTCTGAGATGAAAGCCATTGGCTTTATCACAAAAATCATGCATGATACTAAAACCGGTGAAAAACTGGCGGCGGTCTATGTCCCTACCTCACCCAACCCAACTTCGGGCTACATTGAAATTGTACCGATTAAAGATGTTGTGATGACCGACTGGAGCACGGAAGAAGCCATGACATTCGTGGTAACCGGCGGAACCAATGCACCTGAGAACATAAATTTCTCAAATCCCCAGAACCCGCAAGAAATCATACAGGATACAAAAAAAGAAACCTGTTAGCTATCCTTCTTCAAAGCTGATATGGATAACTTTGACAGGTACGCAGAGGTCAATGCACAGGCGCTGTATAAAACGCATAGAAAGAAAATATTTTGTGAATTCTGATCTGTTGATAGAATCCTGCTACTTTCTGCCACAAATATGTTCAAGCAATCCCTGACTGGCTTCTTCAATCATATCCAGCACCATTTCAAACCCCTGATCACCGCCAAAATAAGGATCGGCCACTTCCTGATCGCTGTAGATTCCTTTGCTATAGCGCATCAGCAATTCAATTTTGTTGCTATACGGCTGCGGACAACGTTGTTTCAATAATTCAAGATTTTCATTGTCCATCGCCAGAATGTAGTCGAAATGAACAAAATCATCAGAAACAACTTTACGGGCACGCAGATCGTTCATGTTATAACCGCGCTTCAAGGCCATACTTTGCGCACGGCGGTCTGGTGGCTCGCCAATATGATAGGCATGTGTTCCAGCCGAATCTACAAAAATTTCATCTTCAAGTCCTGATTTCAGTACCGTTTGCTTAAAAACAGCATCTGCAGTAGGCGATCGGCAAATATTGCCCATGCAGACAAAAAGCACCTTGGTTTTTTTATTTTGATATAAATTCATAGGATTGCCAATGTAACTTGTTTTGTTCCAGATAAATGGAGATTATACAGTTTTATATGCTCAGCAAACAGACTGGCAATCCAGTCATAACAGCGGGAAGCCCTGTTTTCGGATCAATCAATAAATTTTTTCGCATACACACTGCATATCCGATTAACTGACAACTCATATTAGTGTTCTAACACAGAAAGGTGTAGAATTGCAGCTTTTTTAATTACGGTGAGTTCATCCGTAAGAATGGATCATTAATCAGTGGCTTTTTACGTTCAGAAATACGGCGGCACCTCGGTCGGAAGCACCGAACGCATCAAGAATGTTGCTCGCAGGGTGGCCAGGTTCCATGCTCAGGGCCACCAAATTATCGTGGTTGTTTCGGCCATGAGCGGAGAAACAAATCGACTCATTGCATTGGCCCGGGAAGTGCAAGAAAATCCTGATCCACGCGAACTGGATGTCATGGTATCTACGGGAGAGCAGGTCTCTATCGCGTTGTTGTCAATGGCGTTAAAAGAACTGAACGTTAAGGCAAAAAGCTATACTGGATTCCAGGTAAAAATACTGACCGACAATGCCTTCACCAAAGCACGCATACTCAACATCGATGCGAACAAAATTCAAGCTGATCTTAATGATGGACATGTTGTAATTGTTGCCGGATTTCAGGGTGTGGATGAAAACGACAATATCACAACGCTGGGGCGGGGCGGTTCAGATACGACCGGTGTCGCGCTGGCTGCTGCATTAAAAGCAGATGAATGCCAGATATACACCGATGTTGACGGCATCTATACAACCGATCCACGTGTCGTGCCCGAGGCCAGACGTCTCAGCAGCATTACCTTTGAAGAAATGCTTGAAATGGCAAGCTTGGGTTCAAAAGTTTTGCAACTCAGATCGGTGGAGTTTGCAGGCAAGTACAAAGTCAAGTTAAGAGTTTTATCCAGCTTTGAAGATGAAGGACAAGGCACGCTGATTACTTTTGAGGAAAACAGAGATATGGAGCAGGCTGTAATTTCAGGCATTGCATTTAATCGAGATGAAGCAAAAATTACCGTTTTAGGCGTACCTGACCACCCCGGTATTGCCTACCAAATCCTAGGGCCCGTGGCGGACGCAAATATCGATGTGGACATGATTATTCAAAACGTCAGTCATGATGATCTGACAGATTTCTCGTTTACAGTCCATCGTAACGAATTTAATAACACAATGAACATCATTCGAGAAAAGATTCAGCCGCATATTGGCGCACGAGATGTTATTGGGGGCGATAGAATTGCAAAAGTTTCTGTTGTGGGTGTCGGTATGCGTTCACACGCAGGCATTGCCAGTAAAATGTTCCGCGTGCTGGCCGAAGAGGGGATCAATATTCAGATGATCGCCACCTCCGAGATCAAAGTTTCTGTAGTTGTAGATGAAAAATATATGGAACTAGCAGTACGTGTTTTACACAAAGCATTCGACTTGGAGCAAACGCTATAATTTCCCAATAACAGCTTAAAAACAACATTTGACCAGGATAGCATTACCGATTATCCTGTCTGCATAGTAACTTCGGAGAGATGGCCGAGCGGCTGAAGGCGCTCCCCTGCTAAGGGAGTATGGGGTTTATAGCCTCATCGAGGGTTCGAATCCCTCTCTCTCCGCCATCACTGAATCCAGCAAAGTCCAAAGAAGTAAAAATAACCCAATAAAACAAATAATTTATCAAAAAGATTCCCCGAGCAGTCTTATAAAATCGACTGCCATTCAGCTTTTAGGGAAAGACGGAAGATGAGACTGGGTGGCAAGAGAGATCAGAAAACTAAAAGCGGAGCAAATTAACGCATTACCGCCAGGTACACATTCAGATGGCAACAATCTGATCGGCCGTCTTATCCGGATGACCTTCGGAAACAAATTCAGAAGCGAACAGAAAACTTCTGTTTTGCGATGAAATAATAGAAAGACAAGACGGATTCATTGAAATCTCCTGATGTTAAATAAATATAGTTCTAACAGAGAAGCATCTTAATGCTGACCAGGTTGAATTTTAGGTTAACACCGTCGAGTTTCTAATGCTTTCTGCACAGTTCCCATTCCTTTGCTAGCGCATAAAGCGCTGGAATGACGATCAGAGTCAGCAATGTGGATGACACCATGCCGCCAACCATAGGTGCGGCTATGCGCCGCATGACTTCCGATCCAGTACCTGAGCTCCACATGATCGGTAATAATCCGGCAATAATGGCGACAACGGTCATTATTTTCGGCCTTACACGCTCGACAGCGCCTTCCATGACGGCAGCATATAGTTCTGATATCGACGGCTTTTTGCTGTCGAGGACACATCGCGATCGAGTCTTTTTCCAAGCTTGGTCAAGGTAAACTAACATGATCACGCCTGTTTCAGCGGCCACGCCAATCAGTGCAATAAAACCCACACCAACGGCAACACTGAGATTGTAACCAAGCAACCATATAAGCCAGATTCCACCTACCAGGGCAAAAGGTACCGAAAGCATGACAATCAACGTTTCAGTCAATCGTCTGAAATTAAGATAGAGCAGCAGGAAAATAATAACCAAAGTAAATGGGATAACCAGCTTCAATTTTTCCTTGGCGCGTTGCATGTACTCGAACTGACCGCTCCAGGTGGCATAATAACCCGGTGGGAATTTGATGTATTCATTAACCGCCTGTTGCGCTTCAGCAACATAACTGTCGATGTCGCGGTCACGAATATCAACGAAAATATAGACTGATAATAATGCATTCTCGGTGCGTATGCTCGGTGGTGCCTTGACGGTTTTGATGGTTGCCACCTGGCCAAGCGGGATAACACCGCCATCTGGCAATGGCACTAGAATGTGTGTGGCCATGGCCAGCGGGTCCTGGCGCAGTTCGCGCGGATAGCGCATACTGACGCCGAACCGCTCGCGACCTTCAACGGTGGTAGTGAGCATTTCACCGCCAAGCGCAAGCGAAATGACTTCCAGAAAATCACCGATTTCTAATCCATAACGCGCTAACGCCAGGCGGTCGGGTTCGATATCGAGATAATAACCGCCGGTTGAGCGTTCCGCATATGCGCTGGTGGTGCCGGGTATTGTTTTAATGATCGATTCAATTTGTTTGGCGAGTGCTTCGATTTCCTTGAGGTCATTACCAAACACCTTGACGCCAATCGGCGTGCGGATGCCGGTGGCGAGCATATCGATCCGGTTCTTGATCGGCATGGTCCAGGCATTGCTGACGCCCGGTATCTGGAGTGCGGCATCCATTTCGGCAATCAGTTTGTCAATGGTCATGCCGGAACGCCATTCATTTTCGGGCCTCAGGTTGATTATGGTTTCAAACATCTCGAGCGGGGCCGGATCGGTCGCGGTATTGGCGCGTCCTGATTTTCCGAGTACCGATTCAACCTCAGGGAAGCTTTTGATGATTTTATTCTGAGTCTGCATGAGTTCGGCAGCCTGAGTGACGGAAATCGACGGCAGGGTGATCGGCATGTACAGCAGGCTGCCTTCATTCAAGGTCGGCATGAATTCACCACCCAGTTTCATGGCGGGATAGATCGAGGCGGTCAGTATGACGAGCGCTGTGGTAATCGTCAGTTTTTTCCAGCGCATAACCCAGGCGATTATTGGGCGGTAAGCCCATATCAGCATACGATTCACCGGGTTCATTTTTTCCGGCGTGATCCGGCCGCGGATAAACAGCAGCATTAGCACCGGTACCAGAGTTATGGATAATATCGCCGCACCGGCCATGGCAAAAGTTTTGGTATAGGCCAGAGGCGCGAACATGCGTCCTTCCTGCGCTTCCAGTGTGAATACCGGCAGAAACGATACCGTGATGATCAGCAGGCTGAAAAACAATGCCGGACCGACTTCCTTGCAGGCATCAATGACCAGTTGCGTGCGCGGCGCATCCGGTGGTGCGCGTTCGAGGTGCTTGTGCGCATTTTCTATCATCACAATGGCGGCATCCACCATGGTGCCGATGGCAATGGCAATACCGCCGAGACTCATGATGTTAGAGTTAATACCCATCACATGCATGGCGCCCATCGCAATCAGCATGCCGATCGGCAGCATGATAATGGCGACCAGTGCGCTTCTGACATGCATCAGAAAAATAATGCAGACCAATGCCACGATGATGCTTTCTTCCAGTAGAACCTGCTTCAGGTTGTCAATTGCGCGTTTAATGAGATCGGAGCGGTCATAGATCGTCTCCAATGACACGCCATCTGGCAAGCCGATCGAGATCTCGGCGATTTTGTGTTTCAGATTATCAATCACTTTAAGCGCATTTTCGCCATAGCGCGCCACAGCGATGCCTGAAACCGCTTCGCCTTCGCCGTTCAGTTCCGCTATTCCTCGCCGTTCATCCGGCACCAGCTCGACGTGCGCGACATCGCGTATCAAAACCGGCGTGCCTTCCCGCGCTTTGAGCACCAGATTCTCGATATCGGATATGCCGCGCAAGTAGCCACGCCCGCGAATGATATATTCGGTCTCCGCCATCTCAATGACGCGGCCGCCAACATCGCGGTTACTGGAACGAATGACTTGCGCCACCCGATTGATTGGAATGCCATAGGATTGCAGTTTATGCGGTTCAATGGTGATCTGATACGTTTTAACGAATCCGCCCACAGTGGCGACTTCCGCCACGCCCTGCGCCTTGGTGAGTTGATAGCGAATAAACCAGTCCTGGATTGTGCGTAATTCCTCAAGCGTATGTTGCGCAGACTGCACGATATACTGATACACCCAGCCGACGCCGGTTGCATCCGGGCCCAGCGTTGGCGTAACGCCACTGGGCATCTGATTGGAGGCGAAATTGAGATATTCGAGAACCCGCGTTCGCGCCCAGTAAATGTCAGTATCATCTTCAAAAATGACATAGATGAAAGAAGCGCCGAAAACCGACAGACCGCGCACGACTTTAGATTTTGGCACCGCGAGCATTGCCGTGCTGAGCGGATAGGTGATCTGGTCTTCTACAACCTGCGGGGCCTGTCCTGGATATTCGGTGTAGATAATAATCTGCACATCGGAAAGGTCGGGAATCGCATCCAGTGGTGTTTGCTTGACGGCATAGCTGCATATGCCGACGATGATAGCCGTTGTCAGTAATACCAGAAAAACGTTACGTGCTGACCATTCGATAATTTTGCTCAGCATGTCAGTGTCCGCTATGCCCGTCATGTCTGTTTGCGCGGCTGTTGTCAGTATGCGGGTGTAAATGTTTTATGACATATTCGCCGGGTGCATTTTCGACCAGAACAAAATCCATGGTTTGATCGGGTTTCAGGGATTGCAGTACAGCAGATTCGGTCACCTTGAAATCCATGATCATCGCTGGCCAACCAAGACTCGTTATCGGATCGTGCGCTATCGTTAATGTCTGGCTTGTCCAGTCAATTGATTGAATGATGCCCTTGGCATGGTGCTGTTTGGCTTGAATTTTGGTGGTAGTGTTATGCTCATCAGGTTGGGGACCAGAGGTCGATGGGTTAAATCCGGAAAATGCGGCTTTGAGATTGCTTTCCGCATCGATCAAAAAGTTTGCTCGCGTCACTACCGCATCGCCCGCTGCAAGTCCTGACAAAACCTCCGTATAGTCATCGGCCTGCATGCCGGTTTCTACGGTGCGCGGCTCAAACTGGCCGGCGCCGAGTGCGACCAGTACCCGTTTTTGTGCGCCGGTATTCAGTATTGCGGAATTCGGTATCGCCAACACTTCGTGGGCATCATGCACTGAGGAAAACTCGACCCGTGCGTACATTTCCGGTTTGAGTAATGCGTCTTCATTAGTCAACTCAATGCGAATCTTGGTGGTTCGGGTCTCGGGTTTGACCGTGGGATAAATGAAAGTAACCTTTCCACTGAAAAGCCTGTCCGGATAGGTGTCAACTTTGATTGTCGCGGTTTGTCCTAAATGCACCGTACGCAAATCTTGTTCGAACACTTCTGCGAGCACCCAGACTTGCGATAAATCGGCGATTTCATACAATACTTCACCGGGTGTAAACCGTTTTCCCTGGGTCACGTTCTTTTCGATAACAATGCCGTTGACCGCAGCGCGTAAAGGTAAATATGTAAGCGCTTTGCCTTCATGCTGCAATGGGTGAAGGTCAATTTCTGAGATATCCCAGTTGTACAGTTTCTGCAACGCATTTTTAGCAAGCCGATGCATTCTCGCCTGGACTTCAGGATCGCTTTCCCGGGACCAGCTAATGCCTTTTGCGGCAGTCAGATATTCATGCTGCGCGGTAATCAGTTCAGGACTGTAGACATCCATCAATACCTCGCCACGCTTGATGGACTGCCCGGTCGTATTGACGTATAGCTTCTGTATCCAGCCTTCAAACTTGAGTGTAACAGTATGTAATAACCGTTCGTTTGCCTGTATCGTTGCCAGAGCCTGAACTTTCCGGCTCATGGTCCGGTAAGCGGCCGATTCGGTTCTGACACCGAGTTTCTGAATTTTTTCAGTGCTGATGTGTACCGCATCACTCTCAGTAAACGGTTCATCATCTTCATACACTGGAATATAGTCCATTCCCATGGAATCTTTTTTGGGAATTGGCGACGTATCGGGCAATCCCATTGGATTGCGGTAATACAGGATTTTACGATCTGTTTGCGCCGTTTTGTCTGTACCGGTAGTGGGTGTTAACTGTGCGGAACTGCCCCACCAGTATCCTGTTGCAAGCGCAGTAATAATCAACAGGATAACGACAAGCAACTGATTAGTTGTTTTCATCATGTTCTCCGCTGGCTGTCGGTTTATTGGGGAGACTGCCCGTGATGAAATCAATTTCTGCAAGTGCTTTGTTATAGTTTGCAACTGCCGTAATCAAGTTGATTTCATATTCAAATACGACCATCTGGCTATCGAGCAAGGTAAGAAAGTCGACACGATTGACCTGATAGGCTGCCAGTGCGGATTCTACGGTGAGCAACGCTTGAGGCAGAATGGCGGTCTGGTAAAGCCGTATTGACTTCATATTTTGATCTGCTGTGGCAAGTTGTTGACGTAATCCGGCGGTAATTTCATTACGCTGAGCCTGATATAGATTGATGGCTTGATCACGTAGGGCCAGCGATTCGGCGATACGTGGCGCAAGTTTGCTGTCACGCCAAACCGGCAAATTGATCGCGACACTGAAGCTGACCATATCCGGACGGCCGATACCATCCGGCATCGCATTACGTTGCCCGTAGGAAAGCCGTACATCAAGGTCCGGGTAATAATTCCTACGCGCCAAATCAACTTCCTTTTCGGTACGCGCGATAATGCTTTGTAATGCTTTGAGCTGCGGACGTTGTTCAAAAGCGGTTTCAAACAGTGATTCCTGGTTTAAAAGTGTTTCATGCAATTGTGGTGAACCGATTTTGGGGATACCAGTTAAATCACTGCGCCCAAGCGCGCGAACCAGTTCAGATTCGATTGAAGACAGTTCACGTCCCAACCTGAGCAGTTCATCCTGCATTCTGGATATTTGCGTCTGTGCTTTCAAGACGTCAGCCTGACTTCCCATGCCAAGTGTATAGTGGTCTTCGGCGATATGAAGAAAATCCTCGAGTATTGATTTGTTTTTTTCGACCAGCCGGATTGTTGCATGCGTTAGACCCAGATCATAATAGGCAATTTTTAGCGAACGTATGACGCGATTAACGGTTTCCTCGTATCCGTATTCTATACTTTGCGCATCACGGGTTGCGACATCCCTGCGCAAACCGCGCTTGCCGGGAAATGGCAAGCGCTGGGAAAGGCCAATCATTTTCATGGTCATATCGTCTCGATTGAAAGGCGATGACGCCAGCGGCAGATTAATGACGCCAGCCTCGAGCATGGGATCATCCAGTGCGCCAGCAGGTGCTATGCGTTGCCGGGCTGCATCCTGTTCCCGTTGGGCGGCAATAATTTCAGGATTATTCTCAAGTGCTTCCGTGATGAGTATGGATAGAATCGAAACGTTATCGCTGTTATCAACCGTGAAAACGTTCGGTTTTGATTCCGATGCCATTTGTGTTTGGCTGATCACGTTGCGGTCATAAGTTTCCCCATACACAGGTATCGGGAGGATGATCGCAGTGAATGCGACGATTATAGTTAAGTTGGTCTTCATATCATTCCCAGTTCTTGATTTTTGATAGCATACTCAGTTGTAACGCTACTCAACATCGAATCGAATGTGCTGTTATGGCATTATGGCAAACGGAATGGCAAATCGGTGTGCAAACTGCTGACAAAACGAAGTTATCTCGAATGTCTCAGTATCACAGCAACAGCAACTTCCGAAGTCAGATAGACAGAATATGTCTTGTGGTATAGCAATAACACCAGAGTGCTACCGAATGATTGGGTAATGACACTTAATAGCTACTCCATATCTCGATAATTATCCTCTCTGCTTGAAATATGGCAGAATGGAACGCGATAATCAGAGTAAAACGATTGGAGGGCGGTGTAATTGCTTCGGAGTGTGTGAAATAAAACCTGAGGTTAAGGGCAGGATAACGATTTGATGATCCCCTGTTATGAAAATCACATCGCTTAAAGCTAACGTTGTGTAACTGATTTTGCAAAGCAGATCATCACACTGGAAATTCGATAGCCAATCACTGATTAGATTCTTGTGCTTTGAATGATTGATTTCCTGACTATGCTGATCATGATTAAAGCTTGTGGCTTGATAGGATTCATCGGAAAAATGCTTTTCCTGATTGCATTTAAAGAAAGAATCTTTGTTATTAATCAGAATGGATCTGTTTTGTTTGAGAAGTTCTACTGAATCTATTTCTTTTAAATTTGCGCACAATGAAATTACCGTTGCCATCGCGCCTTCCACGGGAAGCCACAGCATAGCAAAGACTAGTATTATTTTCTTACAGGCGCGCATACTTTTGAACAGTACAGTTAAAACTGATGCGAAGTCAAGTTATTTGTTGTGAGTAAAACTTATATGCAAAATTCACAATCTATTAACTGTCAGCTACCAATTTTCATACCTGATTGCTTTGCAATGTGCCGCAATGTAGGCTCCAGCATGGCATAATGCGCCAACCATAAGCGATGATATCTGTACCAATACATTCCTTTTGGTTCATCAGAATGCCGCTGATATTCAGGCATCTGTTCCCGGTCTGATACAACTCAAAGCACAAGCTTAAAAATTCAACAGCAGGGTAACGGATAAGACATGCAGCATTTGATCGGAACGCGGACTGTTTGGCCTGTTAATATATTGATTCATATAACCAACTTCCAACAACCTGCTTTTACTTATCGCGTAGCCCAGTCCGGCAAACGCACGATTCTGGTTAAAACCGCTTTTTCTACCGGTATCTGTCGAATTCATATTGGCGAATATTTCATTCCAGGCCACGAGACTTACCTGCGATGAAACAGCCGGCATAGGTATCGCCAGTTTAATCATCTGCCGAAAAAGATGTGCGGCATCCGTGCTGCCGGGAATATCCAGAAAGTGCTGCTCAAACCGTGTACGGCTGATAACCGCACCGAAAGAATAGTCGTTTCTCACAGACAACTGCTGCCAGAGGGCATGATCGTTGAATGGGCTTAGGGCAAGCGGACGACGGGTCGGAACCCAGTCATACCCAAGCCAGGCAGTGACCTTTTGATTGAAATTATATCCGACGCCTGAGCGGATCAGTCCCTGGGTAAATTGTGACGAATGATCGCCAAAACGCCCTTGCATAAATAACTTGTATTTGAAATTCTTCAGGTGTGGATTTTTTCCAGGAAAATCCCCTGTCATCTCAAAGCCCGCCCAAGTATAAAAATCCTCGGCAACATTTTCTGCGCAAACCGTACCGATGAGAGTCACGCAGAGTGCAGCTGTTACGGCGAGTTTATTGAATCCATTTGATCGATAGCCGGAAAATACAATAGAATCAGGTGATCGGCTTCGAGTAAAGGCATGAGTATTTTTCATGGTGTTCCTTTGAACACGTTAAAAGATGGCTATTGGCACAAGTGGAAAAACTGGATTTATGAGCCGAGCATACCAGCAGCACGTTGCGAGCACTGTAAAATCGTTTTATTGTCATATGATAACGATGCGCAGGAGAGCCCGAAAAAAGAAATACTGGCATGTAGAATTTTCAGTCTTATTTTCATTGTGGCAGCAACTGCAATACTCGGGATCATGTTGCTAACATACTGCTTCTTCATGAAAATTCCTTTAATCATTTCAGCCACAGGCGGCATTGTCTCCCTGCTGATTCTGCTACTGGGCATTATTCTTCTGGGGCATGCAACTGATAAACACCGTATGAACAGCCTCTAGAACTTTTTGGAGTAATCAGGTTTAGGTTTAATCTTCGCGCTGCATCGATCAATTCACATAATCTCCCAGTCTTCCACGTCTCCGGAAACGCCATAAAACAAGGGGTGGCGATCAATTTCTGTCATGTTCTCAAATTTATCGTATAAAGCGCGGTCCCTGTTTTTTAATTTATTTAACAAATGTTTGAACTCGTATTGAACCTGGCCGTTTGTTACGGGAATTTTATCTTTAAAAACCAGATCAATAATCTTGGTGTGATTAAATTGATAATTTCTGCGATCAGCCTCTTGGGCAACCACTCTTAAATAACTGGCAATTGCCGCAATCTGATTATCCGTATTTTTAAACCGTATCAACTGCGGGTGATTTCTATAACCTTTTGTCTTGCCAAGCAATACATTTTGAGCGAGCAGACCTTCCCTCCACAGCGCCACCAAACCCTTTGCGTCCAGATATTTGGGATGGATTGACCAAAGTCGCATACAAAAACACCTCTACTGTACTAAATTTTGTTCGGTAAAAATGAAGGAACCGGTATCGAAGCCGAGTTTTTCGGATTTTTCAACAAATTGTTTTTTCACGTCCTCGCTGACCGTGGGCGTTCTTGCAAGAAGCCACAAATAAGACGTGTTGTAGCCCGATATAAAGGCGTACTGATAATTTCGCCGATCCAGATCGAAAATGATGTAAGACCCATAAAACGGACCGAAAAATGAAACTTTCAGGCGCCCCACATCACGGTCTTCAACGAAATAAGCTTTTCCCTCCACCGCCTTCCATTCGTTCCTGGCTGCAGAAAAACCGCGATTGACAACCTTTATCCCGCCGTCGCTGCGCAATGTATACTCAGCCGTTACATTACTCAGGCCCCGTTCAAAGGAATGATCCAGTCTGGCAATTTCATACCAGTTGCCTAAATACCGGCTTTCATCAAAATTTTTGACCGGAACAACACCCTCCGGCATACCTGTGCAGCCGATTAACGCGCATGAAAAAAGAAATAACAACACTATGCGCATATGTCTTACTACATCGGTAAATGGGTTATAACGCCGTCAGTCTCAGACGAAGTGCATTGCTGATTACACTGACCGAGGATAATGACATTGCAGCGGCAGCGATGACAGGAGAAAGCAGGACACCAAAAAACGGATACAGAATGCCTGCCGCTATAGGCACGCCCGCCGTATTGTAAATAAACGCGAAAAACAGATTCTGCCGAATATTCCGCATGGTGGCCACAGACAGCTTGCGGGCACGGACAATACCGGTGAGGTCGCCTTTTAACAAGGTCACGCCTGCGCTCTCCATGGCCACATCTGTCCCTGTGCCCATTGCGATGCCGACATCGGCAGCCGCCAAAGCAGGCGCATCATTTGTGCCGTCTCCGGCCATAGCCACTATGCGCCCCTCATCGCGCAGCTTTTTAACAATTTTACCTTTATCTTCCGGCAGAATTTCGGCCTCAACCGCTTCAATACCGAGCGTTTTTGCCACGGCCTCGGCGGTACGGCGGTTATCGCCGGTAAGCATGACGATATGTATGCCCTGGTTATGAATGGCCTTGATCGCACCCGGTGTGGTTTCCTTGATCGGATCGGCGATAGCCAGAATTCCGGCGGCCTGTCCGTCCACGGCGATAAAAATCACGGTCGCACCGTCGGATCGAAGCTCATCGGCTTGCGCGGATAAAGCAGAGACATCAACAGCCTCTTCTTCCATCAACATCGCATTACCCAGCGCAACCGCCTGTCCGTTGATTTTGCCGATCACGCCTTTGCCGGTGGGTGAATCAAACTCATCTGTCGCAGAAAATTCAAGTTCCTTATCCTTTGCGGCCATAACGATGGCATGCGCCAGCGGATGTTCACTGCCTTGTTCAAGCGAGGCGGCCAGTGCCAGAAGATCATCTTCTGCAAAACCGTCAGCGGCGACAATCTTCGTTACAGTCGGCTTACCCTCGGTCAGCGTGCCGGTCTTGTCAATCACCAGCGTATTCACTTTTTCCATACGCTCCAGCGCTTCGGCATTCTTAATCAATACACCGGCCTGCGCGCCTTTACCGACGCCGACCATGATGGACATCGGCGTTGCCAGCCCCAACGCGCATGGACAGGCAATAATCAGCACGCTGACAGCGGCAATGAGTGCATAACTGAACGCAGGCGACGGCCCATAGACACCCCAAATGATAAAAGCCAGAACGGCCACCAGTATGACCGCCGGAACAAACCATGAGGCGACAATATCCGCCAGCCGCTGGATCGGCGCACGGCTGCGCTGCGCTTCTGCAACCATATGGACGATCTGCGATAGCATGGTGTCTTTGCCGACGCGCTCGGCCTTCATCACAAAACTGCCGGTCTGATTCATCGTGCCGCCGATGACCTTGTTCTCCGGCGCTTTTTTAACAGCCATCGATTCGCCTGTAACCATGGATTCATCAACCGCGCTTCGGCCTTCAGTCACTGTCCCGTCGAGCGGTATCTTTTCGCCGGGACGCACGCGCAGCAAATCGCCGACTTTAATCTGATCGAGCGGCACATCTTCTTCATTGCCATTTTCATCAATTCTGCGCGCTGTTTTCGGCGCCAGATCAAGCAGGGCACGGATTGCGCCACCGGTTCGCTCGCGGGCTTTCAGTTCGAGCACCTGTCCAAGCAGCACCAGCACGGTAATCACAGCCGAGGCCTCGAAATAAACCGCGACAGCGCCATCCTGCCGGAACGCCTCTGGGAAAATACCGGGAACCAGCGTCGCCACGATACTGTACAACCAGGCAACCCCCGTACCCATCGCGATCAGCGTAAACATATTCAAATTCCGGGATTTCAGCGAAGCCCAGCCGCGCTCGAAAAACGGCTTTCCGGCCCAAAGCACAACAGGCGTAGCCAGCACGAGTTGAATCCAGTTGGACTGTGTGCCACTGATATAGCGGTGCAAATCGAAAACATGACCACCCATTTCCAGTGTAAAAACCGGCAAGGTCAGAACCAGGCCAAACCAGAACCGTTTGCGCATGTCAATCAACTCAAGGTTCTCACCTTCCTCTCCGGTGATTGTTTCCGGTTCCAGCGCCATGCCACACACCGGACAATTTCCCGGTCCATTTTGCCGGACTTCAGGGTGCATCGGGCAGGTGTAGATGACATCAGCCCCATCCGATGGAGCAGCATGCTGAATCCTCTTCTCGGTCTGATGATCAGGGTGACAACAGGCCTGGTCTGAGTGATTTTGCTCATGTTTTTCCTGCCCCATCGTTTTATTCCTCCAGAAAGCGTATACCTAGCTTGTTGAAAAATATTTCCGGTCAACCACTCGAAGTATATGCCCCATAATACGGGATGGCCAGCAGCGATTGTCCTCTCAACGCTATACCGCCGCCTCATCGCTCAAGTTCTCTAATTGCTTGAGAATATTCAGCGACGACACGGCTATCTCGTGTTTATTGTAAATTTTAGCAAACACGAGAGATGTTCATGGCTTGTTTTAAACCAGCGTGTTTCTCCAGAGACTGAAGTATCTGTATTGATCCCGATTTTTAATTCGGAAAATTTTAAACGGGAGTCCGGGTTAAATTTTTCTGATTTTTGCGATGCCTCTTCTCTGCTGCTAGCAGGCTGCTGAAAAACACACATTTATTTTCCCTTACCCGCTCCTACGAGAGAGTTTTTAAGCTCACTTCTGATTTTTAGCACCTGAAAGAGCTTGTTTTTCTGAATGATTCTCCGTTTTCTGCCTTTTGTGCGGATTTCTGGCGTGCTACACCAATAATCGCCTCATTCTGACCAGATTGTAAGCAGCGGCTGTAAACAGGAATAATTGGTTCACCAGCTTCTTGCCACGATGTCGTAATTTACGCATCAGACCAATATTTTTCATCCAGCCAAAACATTCTTCAATTTGTTTGCGCTTTCTCATACTTACTTCATATCCTTTGTGACGTACCGTACGACCATCAATCGCAGTATGTTTCTTTTGCGCCACATGCGGCGTTACTTTGCGCTTACGACAGTCCGCAACAAAAGCCCTGGTATCGTAATTCTTGTCCGCACCAAGTGTGCGCCTGTTCAAACCTGACTGCGCATCCAGCATCGTCAGCGAAACTTCACGTTCCGCGGTTCCCGTTGCCTGACTCACGTCGGCTTGTACGATCAGCCCGTTACGATTCTCAGTCAGCAAATGCCCCATGAAGCTCAGCTTTGCTTCTTTGCCCTTGGCTTTGCGGTATAAACGTGCATCTGCGTCTGTAGAAGATTCATGCGTCTCATTGCTAAAACGTTCTCCGTGAAAGTCTACTTCTGCGTTACGCTTCAGGTCAGCTGGTGCTTGATCATCACTCCCATCTGTGCCCGAAACGTCATTTGCTTCTTTACGCTTGAAACTCTTGATTGATGCCGCCGCATCAAGCAAAGTACCATCGGTCGAAAAATGTTCCTTCGACAGCAAGTTGCACGCATCGGCCTGCGCCTTGATCTGCTCAAAGAACATTTCAGCCACTTCATGGGTGAGTAGCCTGTCACGGTTATGGCAGAATACTGTCGCATCCCATACTTCATCATCCAGTTCCAGACCCACAAACCAGCGAAACAGTAGATTGAAATCTATTTGCTCAACCAACTGTCGCTCTGAGCGTATCGTGTATAAAATCTGTAATGTCTGGGCGCGCAACAATCGTTCTGGCGCAATTGAAGGACGACCGGTATTTGAATACATCTCAGTAAAAAGCGTATCCATATTACTCAAAGCCACATCAACCATCGTGCGGATTGATCGAAGCGGATGATCCATGGGTACACGCTCTTCCAGTTGAATATAACTGAACAGATTCCTCGGTTGTGTGTCTATGCCTCGCATCGCTATTGCTCCAGTTTACTTTTATGCTATTTTACCAATACTGGATGAATCCTGGAGTTTTTCAGCAGCCTGCTAGTGTTTAATTGCAAAAATAAGGTAATTTATTTGCAGAGCTAACCAACTGTTTTATATTGATATGTTGCTTAAAAAGTTTGTGTCGAATTAATGCAATTAAACACTAGTTTCTGGGTCTGAATTTACCGGTTGAAAAACATGAACATTACTTGGCAATGGTTATACCAGGTCCGGTTGTTCGGGGAATATCGGTTACGGTCATTTGAAACAGCGGGAATAACTCCTGCATAGGAAAATTCTCTGGCCTGAATGACTTCCGGCAAAGCTGGAAACTCGCTTCAGACATCCATAACGGTTTTTTGGGACATGTTAATTCCCCTTTCCGCAGCAATTAAATTGAAATGTTGCGCCCCACTTTTGACACTGTTTTTTTGTCAACCGCACGCGGCAACTGCATACTACCTGCTTCATTTTTTGCGTGAAATAGGGTTAATGCAAAGCGTTCTCTCGGTGACATCAGATGCCTTGTTAACGCATCAGTCATCCAGGCGTTTTTTCAGGACTTCCGGCAGATTCTTAAGAAAACGGCCTGCATTGATCATCTGACGCCACAGCAATACCCAGTTCTCCGCTTTTTTCTTTTCATCCAGACAGCGCAATAGGCGAGCCCGCTGGGCTTCTTCCTGTTGGTCCAGGATCGCTGCCCACAACGTATCGTTCACATTATAAATATGATTCTCCATCAGGCAGACCGGGATGACATGGTCAACCGATATCGCAAGATCGGCAGCAACAGCTTGTACGGCCGCGTTGATGTTTGTGGCTTTGGTATTGTGTGTAGCTGTCAAATCATATGGCGGGTTCCATTCGCCGGTTGGCCGAAGGCGGTCTATATGGCTGGCAACAACCAGTAACGGCGGCGGGCGGCGGTTAATTTGTGCGGACAGGAATAAACGCAACGCGTCCAGACAATCGCGTTCCGTTTGCCTATCCGGCCGGTTTGCCGGACTGACCCATAAAATCAGGTCGGCATCCTGAGCCGCATGCTGTAATTGTTTAATTTCAAAGTGTTCACTGTCGCAGCCCGGGGTGTCAAAGATTAACGCCCGGGTCAATCCGTCCCGTGAAAGCGCAAAGGGTTTGAGCGTCAGAGTACTGTCCGGCAAAATATCGGCAACAGTGGTCAACTGGCCGAACAGTGCATTGATCAGGCTTGATTTGCCGGCATTGGACCGTCCCAGCACCAGAATACGCAACGGTTCCTCTACGGCATTGCTCTCCCCGGTTGATTGATCCGCCGCGTCCATATCGACACTGGACCGGGCTGTCCGGGTTGTTGCGGGTTCTTCATCTGTCAGCACCAGACGGCCACTGTACAGATCAATCGCATAGTAACCAACTTTGCGGATATACGTGCGCAAAAACCAGCGGTGTAATTCATCACGCGCCTGAAGAAAACTGCTTTCGCGCAGCTGGCGCCAGGCCTCGCCAAGGATGGCATTGACGGGATTGATTATCGCCCGGCCAGCCCGATAAATGTCATACACCTGTTCCGCCTTGTCTTTCCAGCGCTGCATGCGAAACAGGTCGCCGATTGTCAACCGGTTGCTGAACGGTATGTTTTCAGTTACATCCAGGCGCAAATCACGGCTTGCCCGTTCTATGACCAGCAGCGTATGCGGCACCGTGAGTTCAAGCAGGGGTTTTTCCACATCGGGGTGGTAACAACGCGCCACCGTTTCCATTGTGCGCCGGCCTAGCGCCAGAATCCAGTCGCCTGTTTCTATCGGCCAGTCTTTGGGTTCACAGCTATCCGCCAACGCCTGCACCTGTTCCCATGCCGCATCAGCACTGAGCGGCCATTCGGGATTCGGTTCCGTCGCAGCTTCGGCCAGCAGCTTGCGTTCCCGTTTGACCAGCAACTGCTGCAGGCCATAACCAACCCCACCGCTGACCAGCATCGCCAGTGCCCAGAACAATAAAAAACCGTTCTGCCACAACCATAACATACCGAAACCCAGCACCGCCAGAAACGGCACAACCATCAACAAAAAAACCAGCAATCTGAGCGGATCGATACCATAGGGCAACGGCTTCATCACGATTTACCCTGCAAACGGTCTTTCAGGATGGCAGTGCCGCGTTCCAGTTCCTCTGCGTAGATACGGCGAATCGTCTCGGAGTCAACGCTCAGATTGTTCCGGTGCCTGACAAAAAAGTACACGGCAGCCTTTCCTAACGCATAGGTTGTTGCGCCACTGGCGCTTGCTCCCCAGATCGCCCCGACGGTTTGGCCCAGGACGGGAATAACTTTGGCGACCGCACGCCCCAGTATTCGTGCGACATAACCTGTTGCCACGCCTGCGCCCATCAATCCGAGAAATTCGGAAATCGTCCGTTTATCCCATGTCTGACCATAAAGCGTTGCCAGACTATGCAGTAATTTTGCCTGTACGGCCGATACGGCTACGAGATCAACCACCGGTAACGCGCCAAGCCCTGCAGCAGTTGTCGCATAACCAACGATATGCTGATGCGCGGTGCGTTCATACAAGTCGTGCACGGCTTCGCCACGGGTCAAAAGATTTTCCAGACCCAATGATGACAACGCTTCGATAGCTTGCCATAGGGCTTCGAGTCCATATTCAGGCGGTTCAAATCCGTCTTCAGGCAGTGTCAAGTCCACGGCCACCCAACGTACCGGCGCATGACCTGGTATGTCCGCCGCAGCATCGCGTTGCGCAAACAACGCGCGCTTGAGATCAGCAGGCGCCGCATCCGGCAACGGCGTTTGATCATAGGGCCAGGGATCGATATGCTGTCCGCCGACGGGATAGCATTCATGCAAACCGGTCTGGACAATCAGCAATGGCCATTCCGGATGGCGCTCACGCACCGTGTGTAGTACCTCAAAAACAGCCTGTTGTTTGATGTCCGCCACCTTCATGACGGCGATCAGCAAATGCGCTTTGGACTCGCAGTAATGGATGTCATCCGCCGGATCGTAGGAAACTTCACCCAAACCGCGCGTATCCAGGAATCTGACGACAGGGATATCCGCCGGAAAATCATAAAAACGCGACTGCCGCGTACAGGGTTGAAAACCGTTACCAATTTCAGCGGTTTCACTCCCCGTCATCGCGCGGATAATCGATGTCTTGCCTGCCTGCGTTTTGCCGATCAGCCATAAAACAGGCACAGGCATTTTCTCGCGGGCCTCTTGCAGCGATTTCTCCAGCAACGCTTCGTCGACTTTCGGATCAAGCAAAATCGTGCGCAGTTGATCCCAGTAACCGCTCCAGTTTTTCAAGTCATCCCATTTCATCTGACTGATAGCTGATCACTGCGATATTGAGAAATTGATAAAGTATCCATCAACATTTGATGCCACTTGTCCCGTTTGTGCGCAAAAGACAATGTTGCATTGGCCGGGCTTGTTGACGGCAGCCGAAACAGTTGAACGAAATCCAGAACAGTATCGCGCAACACATAGCGCTGAAAACAATCTTCTGCTTTACCGCCATTAAAAAAAACAAAACGTATGTGCGTATGGGTTTCAAAGAAAGACTCAAAATCATTTACAACCTGCGATTTGATATCGATGTTTGAGTCAAGGCTGCCTTCACGCCGACAGGATTGCAGCACATCCCAGAGTGCGATACCCGCTGATTTCAGTGCGTTTGTCTTTTCGGCATATGATGTAATTGCCGGATCAAAGTCCAGTAATTCGCCCATAATGCGCCAGAATGCATTTTGTGGGTGGGCATAATATTGACCGGCATTCAATGATGCCTGTCCGGGCATGCTGCCCAATATAAGCACACGGGCATGCGAATCGACAATCGGCGCAAAACTGTAGATTGTTGTCATCGTATTTAAAACCGTTCAGCGCAATTCATCCACGTAATAATGCCGAACAGGCTTAAACTCATGGTCGAGTTCATAAACCAGGGGCTTACCCGTCGCCAGCTTTAGTTTCAACACCTGCACCTCAGTCAGATTGTCAAGTTGCATCATCAGTGTACGCAGCACGTTTTTATGTGAAACAATCAGCACGCACTGCCCCTGTTGTATTTCCGGTTTGATGACATCCTGCCAGAAGGGCAGCATTCTTTCCATGGCCAGTTTCAGACTTTCGCCGCGTGGCAGTTCATTTTTTTCAACGGCCTCATACTGCGGTTGATTGCCCGGAAAACGGCTATCATCCATTTCCAGTTTCGGTGGTTCGCCATCAAACCGGATTTGTGTGCGCAACACAGGCCATAAACCAAATTTCCTGATGGCGGCCAAACGCCCCATGCCTTCCAGCGCGCCGTAATGCCGTTCATTCAACCGCCAGCATTGCTGTATGGGCAATTCGTCAAGTTCCATGGTTGATAAAACCGTTTTCGCAGTTTCCGAGGCACGTTGTAATGTAGACGAAAAACATCTGTCGAAGCGGATGCCGGTTCGTTGTAGTTGACGGCCGGCATTTTTTGCTTCCTGTTGTCCTTTTGGACTTAATACGACATCGCTCCAGCCGGTAAAAACCCTGTCGCGATTCCAGATGCTCTGCCCATGACGCAGCAAAACCAGTCGCGTTATTTTTTGTGCGGTTTCATTTTTTTCTGAAGAAGCCGGGTTCATGAATTATCAGTCGTATTTTTTGACGTACTGGCTTGTGAAGATTCACGCCAGATACGCGTCAAGGCATCCCATAAGCTGGTGCGCAGGGTTGTCAGATAAAGCCTATTATCACTGAGTCCATTGACCAGACGGCGTTGCGCTTTTCCGAGATTATGATAGGGCATGCTCATAAATAAATGGTGCGTCGCGTGAAAACGCAGCCCAACCGGCGCCCACAATGGGGTAATAAGCGGATTACCGGGTACGTTTATCGAGTCCAGATACTGCTCGGCATGGGTCATCGGTTTTTCGCCTGGATTGCGGTAGGCATGTGCGGCCAGGGTACGCAGTGAATTCAGGATAAAAACCATGACAGCAACAAGATACCAGAGCACCAACACATCGAAGGGCATGACATCCAGCCACACCAGCGATACCACGACAAAAGCGAACAAAAATGCCGCCAGTTCCTGCTGCCGCCAGTTGTAATCGTTGCGAATGGCGTTTTCCGCGCGTTTGTAAGTCGGGTCAATCGTTAGCGATGAAGCACGTTCCCAAACGACTTTGCGTAACGGTGGAATCAGATAGGACAATGGCGTCAATAACAGAAAACGCACCAACAGTACTGGCGGTATCAAAAACGACAGCAGAACATAACCCACCATTTCAATGGGTTTGTGCGTTGCAAACGGCAGATATTCCCCGTCCTGATGCGTACCGTATACATCCCGCCGATGATGGTCGTTATGCACACCATCGTAGGTAAATGACGGGATCATGAACGGCACGCCGCACATACAATTCCATGCCGTTCGGAAAACCTTGAACGTCCCTTTCTTCAGATGCGCGAGTTCATGGACGAAAATTGCCGCCCTGTACAGTGTCAGCACCGCAACCACATATGCGCCAATTTGCACCAGTGAAAACAAAGGCGAAAACAATGCGGTGAAAAATGCTGCCCAGCCCACAATGGCGTTAAACAGAAAATCCGTCCAGTAAATCCATGGATTTGGCGTCATCAGATCGCTGACCAATTGATGCGCCTCACGTAGCGGAAATGTTTCGGTTTCGAGTGCAGTCTCCGCTTTGGCAGCGGAGTCCGACACAGCTTCCGAATCTGATTCTGACACTGGCTTTATCTCTTCTGACGCTTTCATGACCAGCAGGATTTGATTTGATCCATAATCAGTTGATTGGCTTTCTCATCCGTTTCGTTGACATGACCCAGATTAGGAACAGCCGGCCATCCCGCATCGACAAATTCCCTGTCGGCAAATTGTTGCGATTGCGCATAACGCGGAATAACGTGAAAATGCACATCAGGATCGACCATCATCAACATCAGGTAATTCAATTTGTCATATTGAAACGCTTTTGTCAGGGCAAATTCGAGCTGATTGGTGACGGCATGCAATTCAGTAAAGCTTTGAGGACTGAGTTCCGAGAATGCTTTAGCCGGTTCATGTGCAGCCAGCACCAGCGCACCCAGTGTCACCTGCGCAGGACGCAGCATCACACTCCAGTACTGGAACGAGTGAATAATCGTTTCTGGCGCGCCGAATTTGCGCATGGTTGCGTTAAGCTCAACTGTTTTCACGCATCCCTCCGTTTAATCTTTAGTTATTGCGTTTGCTGGGTGAAAAGCATGCCCGCTCTCGCCAGATCCTCAATAAAATCAATCTCGCACCAGCGATAGCCCGAAACAGAACACGAATTCACCAGATGCTGTCCGGCCAGCTTGTCAATAATGGACAGATACCAAGATTTTAATTCGGCCGGGTGGCGTAATGCGGCTTCCAGCGCCTGACTGAAACAGACCGCCCCTTTCTCGCGAAAATAGATTAATCCAATAGATTCCGCATCAATCTGATTAGAGGGAATAATTTTACTGACCTGTTTGACCCAGCCATCGCCATTGAGCTGCACTTTCATGTCATCCGCATCATAGCTTTTTTTAAAATCCACACTCAGTGTAATCGGGGCAACCGGTGAATTCAATACCTGTGTTACCAGCGCCGGCTCTATCACGGTATCGCCGTTCAACAACAGAAAATCACCGTTCATTGCATCGCGCGCCAGCCAGCAACTGGCGAGATTATCCGCCACCTCATAAAACGGATTAAAGACGATTTTGATGTTGTCGTGGTTTGCATAGCGTTCCTGCAACAGTGTTTCAATTTGTCCCACCTGAAAACCTGCAACAATAATAATTTCGTCGATTCCAGCGGCAAACAGTGCGTCGATTTGCCATGCAAGCACGGGGCGATCTGCAACGGGCAACAGGCATTTTGGGGAATTTTCGGTCAGCGGAAGCAGGCGCCGGCCTTGTCCGGCGCTCAGGATAATGGCTTTTACAGCGTTCACAAATTCGATATCGTGTTATTAATCAAAGTATGCATGAATTTTAACCTGAATACCTTGTTCATTGCTGGAATTTGACCGATCCGTTTGAAAATAAATCAGAATGAAAGACTGCTCATGCTTCTTAACGCGTCCACAATACTTTTCATCGCCGACAGAAATGCTTCAACCTGCGCCATGGTATTACTGTGCCCGAAACTGATGCGCACAGCACAACGCGCCAAAAGCGGATCAACCCGCATCGCTTCGAGTACATGACTTTGTCCCGGGTTGACACTGGAACAGGCCGCGCCACTGGCAACGGCAAATCCCGCCTTGTCCAGTTTCACGACCAGTGTGTCGCCTTCCACATCGGGCAGGGAAAAATAAGTGGTGTTCGGAATACGTGCGGCACCGGCGCCAAAAATTTCCGCACCCATTGCAACCAGCCCCTGTTCCAGCCTTTCTCGCAATTGCGCAACATGCTGCGCAGTTTCGGTCATACGCGCTGTTACCCGTTCGCAGGCCACCCCAAAACCGACTATTGCCGGGACATTTTCTGTACCGGAACGCAATCCGTTCTCATGGCCTCCCCCATAAATCAACGGTTTTAATAACAAACGCTTGTCGACGATCAAGGCGGCTGCACCTTTAGGCCCATAAATTTTATGCGCCGATAACGTCATCGCATGTACGTTGAGCGCGGCAAAATCAACCGCAATTTTACCCAGTCCCTGCACTGCATCGGTATGAATATATGCGTGCTTGTTCTGATCGCGCGTAATTTCAGCAATAGACGCGACATCCTGTATCACTCCGGTTTCGTTATTCGCCAGCATCACCGAAACCAGCACCGGTTTCTGCGCCGTCATCGCTTCGCGTGCCGCATTTACATCAATCTGGCCGTGTTGGCTTACTGCCAGCCGGTGCAGGGTCCAGCGCTCTGCAGACCGCTGCGCCAAAGCCTGTGCTGGCTTCAGTACGCAAGGATGCTCAATTGCACTGATGAAAATATGATCCGCTTTCAAACTGTCTGCGGCGCCCCGGATGAACAGGTTATTGGCTTCGGAGCCGCCGCTGGTAAAAATCACCTGTACCGGTTGAACGCCGACAGCCGCCGCCACTTGCTCACGCGCCCTGTCGATTGCCCGCCGTGCGGTCATACCGTATTCATGGCGGCTGGACGCATTGCCGAATTCCTGCTGAAAATAAGGCAGCATCGCCTCCATCACCGCGTCATCCACCCGTGTAGTGGCATTATGGTCAAAATAGTTCAGTGTCATGGACAAAACAAGTTGTAATTTCTTTTTTAAGAAGGCGCATCATAAGTTCTGATTCATCCCGTCAATGATGAATCAGCACCCTGTGTTCGCGCTGAATAATCTTCCTGAATAATTCAGGAACGTCATTCCAGATAATTAAACTCAAATAAATACCGCCTCAGAATCTTCCACATGCAATCGTAACAGGTCTCAAAACGCTGGATCACCGATTCTGCCACGGCTTCCTGTGTCAATACCGGCAACACGGAATCAAGCGACAGATAGTTTTCAAATTGCAATTCCAGATGCATAAACGACATCCGGAAATGACTGTAATCGATCATGGGCAAAGCAAACAAAACAAAACAAAACAAAGATTATTTGAAGCATTATAAACAAAACTGTCTTCAATACTCCACCGGCAACGGATCCAGACTGCGCCACAAGTACCAGGTTGCCACCGAGCGCCAGGGTTGCCAGGTTTTCGCCAATTCCTGAATGGCTTTCTTACCTACCGGTTGGGACGCAAAATAATGCTGACTGATCGCACGCTGCAAGCCGATGTCGTCCAGCGGCAAAACATCCGGGCGCAACATATGAAAAATCAGGAACATTTCGGCGGTCCACCGGCCTATGCCTTTGACCTGGACCAGTTGCGTGATCAGGGCTTCATCACTCATCGCATTCCATCCGGTCACATCGAGGACACCCTCATGGAAATGCCGTGATAAATCCTTTAGGTAAGTTATTTTTCTGAGCGACAAACCGCAGGCACGGAGCAAGTCTTCTTCCGCAGCATGAATCGTATGCGGCGAAATTTCAGGAATAGCGGCAATCACTTTTTGCCAGACACTTTCTGCAGCCTTGACGGATATCTGTTGACCCACGATTGATCGTGCCAGCGTTGAAAAAGCATTTCCGCGCGTTTTGAGCGCAATATCGTCAAAACGCTGAATCAACCGGCCCATGACTTCATCTCGCGCAGTCAATTCCAGTGTAGCTCGGGTCCAATAAGCAGGCGTCATCCGGTGGCTAAAAAATCAAAAAACAATGACTGCCGGAGTTTTGCATTACCGGCCACTTCCAGTGGTTTCATTTTTAACATACAATTAAGGAATAATAGCAAGAAACCCTCACTTTATGGCTTGAAATTATTTCAGCTTGTATTATCATTATTATTAATCAATCATTTCTATCAACAGATACTTCCCTTTTGCCTGATTTTTATATAGCATAACGAGTTAATCAGTTTTTTCATTTGTCTGTTTTATACATGCCACTTCTTTCATAACGGGAATGAGTGCAACTATAACCTGAAATGATCTTTTCATTACTTACAAGAAACAAGAATCGGCAATAATTTTTAATGAGGATTATATGAGCCAGCATATTCATTACGTTACTGATGCAAATTTTGAAACCGAAGTTTTACAGTCATCGCTGCCTGTTTTGGTTGATTACTGGGCTGAATGGTGCGGTCCGTGCAAAATGATTGCCCCGATTTTAGACGAAATTGCCAGTGAATATGATGGACGCCTCAAGGTTGCCAAGTTGAATATTGATGAAAACCAGGTTACACCGCCCAAATACGGCATTCGGGGCATTCCGACATTAATGCTGTTCAAGGACGGCAACATAGAAGCAACAAAAGTCGGCGCGTTATCAAAATCTCAATTAACCGCGTTTGTTGACAGCCATCTTTAATGTGGTTATGCTTTTCAATTGAATGGACATAGGACAAGTGATTTAACCAATAAATCACTCGCCTTTTACTGAATCTTTTTTTGTTTACCCCATCAGCAGCTACTTTCCTTCCAACGTTCATCGTTTGCGTTAAATTTCATTAATTTATACGTTTTTATTTTCATAGAACTTTTCCATGCGCTTATCCGATCTTAAACATCTTCATGTTACCGAACTCGTTAAAATGGCCACCGCCAATGAAATTGATGGGGCCAACAGAATGCGAAAACAGGACCTGATTTTCGCATTATTGAAAAATCAGGCAAAAAAAGGTGAAAGTATTTACGGCCAGGGTACGCTGGAAGTTTTACAGGACGGTTTTGGCTTTCTGCGTTCACCAGATACCTCGTATCTTGCCGGACCGGATGATATTTATATTTCACCAAGCCAGATCAGACGTTTTAATCTTCATACGGGTGATTCGATAGACGGTGAAATCCGTCCACCCAAGGATGGTGAGCGATATTTTGCCTTGGTTAAAGTCGACAAAGTCAACAACGAACCGCCTGAAAATTCGAAGCATAAAATTCTGTTCGAGAATCTGACGCCTCTATTCCCGACGGATCCCTTAAAACTCGAACGCGATATCAAAGCGGAAGAAAATATTACCGGCCGCATCATCGATCTGATTGCACCCATAGGCAAAGGGCAACGCGGCTTACTGGTAGCCAGTCCGAAATCGGGTAAAACAGTCATGCTTCAGCATATCGCGCACTCTATTGCCGCCAATTATCCGGATGTGATTCTCATGGTGCTGCTCATCGATGAACGCCCCGAAGAAGTCACGGACATGATCCGTTCGGTCAGAGGCGAGGTAGTGTCCTCCACGTTTGACGAATCAGCCATGCGTCATGTACAGGTGGCCGACATGGTCATAGAAAAAGCCAAACGCCTGGTGGAACATAAAAAAGATGTCGTCATCCTGCTCGACTCAATCACACGCCTTGCACGTGCCTATAACACGGTCGCTCCGGCGTCTGGGAAGGTATTGACCGGCGGTGTCGACGCTAACGCGCTGCAACGGCCCAAACGCTTTTTTGGCGCCGCGCGCAATATTGAAGAAGGCGGCTCGCTAACCATTATTGCCACAGCACTGATCGATACCGGTTCGCGCATGGATGATGTGATCTATGAAGAATTCAAAGGCACCGGTAACATGGAGATACATCTCGACCGTCGCATGGCAGAAAAACGCATGTACCCTGCCATCAACGTCAACCGTTCCGGAACACGCCGGGAAGAGTTATTGATCGAACCCGATGTGCTGCAAAAAATCTGGGTTTTGCGTAAATTGCTGCATCCCATGGATGACATGGATGCCATGGCATTCCTGCTGGATAAAATCAAGGCAACCAAAAACAACTCCGATTTCTTTGATTCCATGAGAAGAGTGTAATTATAGAATTTGAAATTGACCTTTTTTCGCTGAAAGGGTATAGTGTCGGCTTTTCCGGGGTGTAGCGTAGCCTGGTAGCGCGCCTGGTTTGGGACCAGGATGTCGGGAGTTCAAATCTCTCCACCCCGACCAATTTCAGCCCTAGATATACGGGGCATGTCCGATAAGGTGCCCGTAGCTCAATTGGATAGAGCACCAGCCTTCTAAGCTGGGGGTTACAGGTTCGATCCCTGTCGGGCACGCCACTGTTATTTCTATCGAATAGTTGGTACTTTAATAGATACACCGACCCAATCGATTTGGGCAAAAAAAAGCATCGACGCTTTTTTCTTGATTAATGGTGGCTGTAGCTCAGTTGGTAGAGTCCCGGATTGTGATTCCGGTTGTCGTGGGTTCGAGCCCCATCAGCCACCCCATTCAACTTCTCCCTCCACCTATCCCTCACCCCTCATTCAGCCTTAAAATTTTTCAGCTTTCCTGCTATCCTTACATCAGAACGACCATGCGCTACAATAGTCTCTGGAAAATAACGAATATCAACAATTACATGCTTTACTAGGAACACATCATGACCCACAATCTGTTTAACAGCCTGCAAGATCTGACGATTTCCGAAGGCAAAAGCGCCAAATACTATTCCCTGCCTGCACTGGAAAAAATTGGTCTTGGCAAAATTTCACGCTTACCGGTCTGCATCCGGATTATTCTTGAATCCGTGCTGCGCAATTGTGATGGCAAAAAAATTACTGAAGCGCATGTCCGGCAGCTGGCTGACTGGCAACCTGATGCCGCCAGGACGCACGAAATTCCATTTGTTGTTTCGCGTATTGTACTGCAGGACTTTACCGGCGTTCCTTTACTGGTTGATCTGGCGGCAATGCGCAGTGCGGCCAAAAAACTGGGCAAAGATCCGGAATTGATCGAACCGCTTGTTCCCGTAGATCTGGTCGTCGATCATTCCATTCAGGTTGACCATTATGGCAACAAAGATGCACTCAAGCTTAATATGGAAATTGAATTTGAACGGAATCATGAGCGCTACCAGTTTATCAAGTGGGGCATGCAGGCGTTCGATACATTCAAGGTTATTCCACCGGGCATAGGCATCGTCCATCAGGTCAATCTGGAATATCTGGCGCACGGTGTACACGAAAAAAACGGCGTTGTATATCCTGATACCCTCGTAGGCACCGACTCGCATACCACCATGATCAACGGTATCGGCGTTGTCGGCTGGGGCGTCGGTGGCATAGAAGCCGAAGCAGGCATGCTTGGACAACCGGTTTATTTCCTGACACCGGATGTCGTCGGGGTTAATTTGACCGGGCAACTATGCGAGGGCGTCACCGCCACCGATCTGGTGCTCACAATCACCGAAATGCTGCGCCGCGAAAAGGTTGTCGGCAAATTTGTTGAATTTTTCGGCGAGGGCACCGCCTCGCTGACACTGCCCGACCGCGCCACCATTGCCAATATGGCCCCGGAATATGGCGCAACCATGGGCTTTTTCCCCGTCGATGACGCGACAATCGAATATTTTAAAGGAACGGGGCGCAGCGATGAAGAAATTACTGCATTCCAGCGTTATTTTCAGGCGCAGGAAATGTACGGCATTCCACGCTCCGGCGACATTGACTACAGCCGTGTTCTGCAACTTGACTTGAATACTGTGTCGCCTTCGCTGGCCGGCCCCAAAAGGCCACAGGACCGTATCGATCTGGCCCAGCTCAAAACCAGATTCAACGAACTGCTCAGCAAGCCGGTGGCCGATGGCGGTTTTGGCAAGCAAGCCGGCGATCTGAATCACCGTTACCCCATCCGCCCATTGGAATCGGATGCACAAGTATGCACACAGCTCGACACAACCATTCCGGATGAAAGTTGTCTGGAAAACAACTCCGACCGTCATGTCACTGAAATGGTCAGCAACCATCCGACACCGGATACCGTTGACATTCCGGCCAATAAATTTGACAGGGCTGTCGATCTTGGTCATGGCGATGTCCTGGTTGCGGCCATCACTTCATGCACTAATACATCAAACCCGAGCGTGTTGATTGCAGCAGGTCTATTGGCCAAGAAAGCTGTCGAAAAAGGACTGCTGGTAAAACGCCATATCAAAACATCGCTGGCGCCCGGTTCCAGAGTAGTGACAAACTATCTTACGGCAACAGGCCTGCTGCCTTATCTGGAAAAACTCGGTTTCAGTATCGCCGGTTATGGCTGCACCACCTGCATAGGCAATACAGGTCCGCTGGCCGAGCCCATTGAAGAAGCAATCGTCAAGAACGATCTGGTCTGCTCCGCCGTGCTTTCAGGCAACCGTAATTTTGAAGCGCGTATTCATACCAATATCCGCGCAAATTTCCTGGCTTCCCCGCCTTTGGTTGTTGCTTATGCCATCGCCGGTACAATGTTGAAAGATCTCGCACACGAACCACTGGGAACAGATGCGCAAAACAATCCAGTCTGGCTGAAGGATATCTGGCCAAGCAGCGCGGAAATACAGGCGCTGATGAAGTTCGCAACCCGCGCCGATACATTCCGCGAACTTTACAGCGATTTGACCAAGGATCACCCGCTGTGGAACACGATATCCTCAACCACCGGAGAAACCTACAACTGGCCATCTTCGACCTATATCGCAGAACCCCCGTTTTTTGATCATTTTTCTCTACAACCGATTGATACAGGCAGCATGAGCGATATCAAAGGCGCCTGTGCACTGGGCATATTTGGCGATTCAGTTACGACTGACCATATCAGCCCGGCCGGCGCAATCAAGGCCGATTCTCCAGCCGGCGAATATTTACAGGCAAATCAGGTATCACGAGCGGAATTTAACAGTTATGGTTCGCGCCGTGGCAACCATGAAGTCATGATGCGCGGCACTTTCGCCAATGTACGTATCCGCAATCTTATGGTACCCGGAAGCGAAGGCGGCGTTACACTATATCAATCGGAAAGCCTGCCTGCAGAAGAAATGAGCATTTATGATGCTGCAATGAAGTATCAATCAAACGGCAAACCCACTGTTGTATTCGGCGGCAAAGAATACGGCACCGGTTCAAGCCGGGACTGGGCGGCGAAAGGCACGCAATTACTCGGCGTCAAGGCCGTGATTGCAGCCAGTTATGAACGCATCCACCGCAGCAATCTGATTGGCATGGGCGTACTGCCGCTGCAATTCAAAAATAACGAAGATACACAATCACTTGGCATCACAGGTGTCGAAAAATTTGACATACTCGGCCTGGACAATTTGCAACCACAGCAGGATATCACACTTGTCATTCATCGACAGGATGGTACGAAAAAAGAAACCCAGGTGTTATGCCGTATCGATACCGCAATTGAAGTTGACTACTACCGGCATGGTGGAATACTCCCTTATGTGCTCAGGGAGCTGCTCAATAAGCGTTGATACATCGGCTGGACCAAACACCGTATACGCAAACAAAATTGCACAAGCGGTGGCAACAAAAAAACCCCATATAACCTAGTTACTATGGGGTTTTCAATTTTAAGCCAAGCTGACTAACAGTTGTATTTTTATTGTAGTTTAAAGTCAACTGTTGTCTTTAGTTGATCAGCTTAGGCCTTTCTCAGACGGCGGCTTCCGACAAATCCCAACATTCCGAGTCCGATTAACGCAAGAATTGATGGCTCAGGAACAGCATTAGATGAAGACCATGTAAATGTTCCTTGGCCTAAAGAATTTGCTGTAAATGTCCAAGTTCCTTTTGTATCTTCAAAACTCGGATGATGTAATATACCCATACCAGACAGATTAACCTGAGTTGCAGTTTGAACGTCTACATATAACGTATTCAAATCAAAGCTAAAGTCTCCAGTCGTACCCGTAGTTGTCGTCCAAAGTGGAGCAACTGGTGTATTTGGCGGATTAAAGTAAAAATCGTTATGATTAACCGTATCGCCAAATGACAGTCCTTCCGCACTAAAATCGCCTGATGTTGTGCTGACAATGGCATTGCCAATATCAAATCCGTCCGCATTTAAAAGATTTCCCCCGCTTGGGGCGCCTAAACTATCAACAGGGGTATAGTTACCACTTAACCCAATTCCGCCTGAAATTAACGCAGCATTCGCTACACTCGCCATTGATAGACCAACAATTGCTGCTACCGTTGCTTTTAAAACTGTATTTTTCATTATAAAGCACTCCTTAACAATCCAAAATTTAATGAATCAAGATTTAAAAACAACCTAAATCCTAATTCCAGTACCAATTTAATCCGAAATTGAAAATCAGCAACTTCAATTTCTTCAAAACCTCACTTTAATATAAGCAATTCTCGTGCCATATTTACTAATACCTGTTAACACATTGATATATTGGATATTATGCCAGCACACTTTAAAATAAGATATAAATTTTTTATAGAGTGTAAAATTTTTCGACATATTTGCTTTCTTTGAATAATTGCTTTATGTCCAAAACCGCATTTTAATACAATACGCGACTGAATGCATTAATCATTATTTTCCCGGATAACACGGAAAACATCGTATGGATGAATCACTCCCGCACCTTCTCGCACTGGTTATCACAGCAAACGGCGCACCGATAGCACTCCGGTATCTGGCCGGTCATAAAATGGCTTATCCGGTAGATTTTCACATTTATTTTATTGATCAAAAACGGCTTTTCGGAAACACCAAGACCTGGCGCGGGCTGATGGCTTCATTGTTGCTAACCTGTCCGGCAGCGGTGTTGCTCGATTACGATTTAAAAACCGGTTTTTTAATTGCAGCCGGGGCCATGAGTGGCGATCTGCTGTCAAGCTTTATTAAGCGGCGGCTGAATATGCGGCCAAGCTCAATGGCGCCGCTTCTGGATCAAGTCCCGGAATCGTTAATTCCGGCTTTACTTGTGATGCATAGTTTTCATTTAACGGCACATACCATCATTTATCTGGTCATTCTATTTTTTGTGCTTGAATAATACCTGCTCTCCGTATTGTTCTATGAATTGGGAATACGTAAAAAACCTTATTAGAAATACACAGCATCTCTCTCAATAGCCTGCGGTACCGTTTTGGCGATAACCGAATCCACCGGATATGATTGAATTCTTTATGCTGAAAATGTTTACTACGAGTATATCCTGCTTTAAAAAATTGACTGACACAGCACCCGTTGCTTTTGATTTGCAAGCCGAAAAATAAATACGCTATACTAATACTATGAAAGATTCTGGAAAAATGATACAGATTGACCGCATGCGGTCGCCTTGTCCGATTGCCAATGCACTGGAAATTGTGGGCGACAAATGGACATTACTGATCTTGCGCGACGCATTTTCAGGAAAAAATATTTACAGTGAATTTCAGGCTTCACCCGAGGGTATCCCGACCAATATACTGGCGGATCGGTTAAAGCGACTGGTTTCATTCGATATCCTGAAAAAAACACCCTACCAGCAACACCCGGTGCGCTTTTCCTACCATCTGACAGAGAAAGGACGCTCACTTGCCCCGCTACTCAAGGAAATATCGAACTGGGGTTTAACCCATATTTCGCAAACCGATGCAAAAATAAAAATAGATTGGCAAGCTTAATCCCGCAACACCAGGCTTTAGCAAAACCATAACCATGGATTTTTTCATTGTCTGCCTGGCCACAATGGTTGCCTCTGCACTGACATTGTTTTCCGGTTTCGGGCTTGGCACACTGCTGATGCCTGTAATCGCGCTATTCTTCCCGCTCGAAACCGCGATTGCCATGACGGCCATGGTTCATCTGGCAAATAATTTTTTTAAAACCGGTCTGCTCGGAAAACATGCCGACCGGCAAGTACTCCTGCGTTTTGGTCTACCCGCGATTATCGCTGCTTTTGCGGGCGCCACGCTCATGACCTGGCTAAGCGATATCCGCCCCATCTATGAATACCAGGCTTTTGGCAACGCACTTCAGGTTTCGCCACTTAAACTGGTTATCGGACTACTGATTATTTTCTTCGTCACGATCGAATTATCGCCACGCTTCTCAAAAATCGTTTTAGACCGCAAATACCTGTCTGTTGGCGGCATGATCAGCGGTTTTTTCGGCGGACTATCCGGCCATCAGGGTGCATTCCGAAGTATGTTTTTGCTAAAAGCCGGCCTCAGTAAAGAAACATTTATCGCCACCGGAATTGCTATTGCCGTTATGGTTGATTTGTCACGCATGGTGATTTATGGTCTGGACATTTCAATACAACAGAAGCAACTTGAATAGCCGCTGATTACCGCCGCCACGTTCTCTGCCTTCGCTGGCGCATATTTCGGTTCCAAACTACTCAAAAAGGTAACTATTCGCTTTGTTCAGATTATGGTGGCTATTTTACTCGCAACAGTTTCATTGGGCCTGATATCGGGAGTATTGTAGGATACGCCACCTTTATCCCGTACGCTCAACTGGTACCGGAATTCAAATATTGACGGCAGGCTTTAGGGCACCTCTAAAAATTCAGAGTTTTAAACAAGACGAGGCCAGTTTTTGTTGATAGCAAAAAATATTCACGCAGCATAGGGTTGATAGGTAAGGAGATATTTTCTGTGAACAACAAAGTATTGTGACAAAATATGGATATTTAGCGATGCCCTTTAATCAATTTTACTATCTTTATAAGTAGTCAACCCTGAAAAAAGATATTCTGAAAGATCTTAAGCACAATAATTTCAACCAGGGATTCTTTATCTTGTCTGCGAACTTTTTCTTCAGGAATTTCCGGCGGCAATGCTTATTTTTGCCTTATGTTTTGCTGCAAAAAACAGCCAAAAAATGGCCAACAGCCATTGTTTCAGATTCCAGGCGCAAGCAGCCATCAGCAGGTTGATCTGATCACCGATGGCGCCTTTCAAATAGTTTCTTGCCATTCGATAGTCCGATTTCAAGTGGCCGATAATGGGCTCAATAGCTGCACGCCTTCTGCATTGTTTACGCTTCTTGTCTCTCTGGTAGCGACTGTCTCGTTTGAGTGCTTTTCCCGGTAGAATGATTGTTGTTCCATTGACTTCACTTTTGCCACGGTAGCCGCGATCACACACTGCTTGTTTGGCTGTTTTGCCACGCGATGTTTCAACATGCTGAAGTATTTCCGGCAACGTATGGCTGTCATGCAGGTTTTGTTCATGGTTGACCACGCCGACGATGATATTGTTTCGCGCCGTACAGGCGATTGATGCCTTGCTGCCATATTCGTATTGTTTATGGTCTTTTCCTTTGGCAACACAGTAGACCTGTGGTTCATGCAGGGAATAGATTTTGTTTGTGTCTTTGGGTTGCTGTTTCAAAATACGCTCATACAGCAGAAAATCCTGTTGGTAGCGTTCAAACAAGCAGTACTGCGGCAGCTTCCTTCTGAGCTCCCGTATCAAAATGCCCGCAATGGTTCGCAACCGTTTCAGCGCACGCTTGGCCTTGGCTCTTTTCTTGGCATGGCGAAAATGCCGAATATCCAGGCGCAGGGATTTGACTTCCTTGACGAAGGTGCGCCGCTGGGGAATGCCATGCGCTTTGGCAAGCTTGTTCAAGCGATTGATGATTTTGATTGCAAGCTTGCTGTCTGTCGGATAGGTGATGTTCTTTTCCTGTACTGTGGTGTCAATATGAACCGCATCTTCCTGCGCCGCTTTGCCATGCAAACCAACGCTCATCCGGAATATCCGTTCAACACCTTCAGCGCCAATCCGCTTGCGAAAATGAACCAGCTCCGTGCTGTGGCAAGGCAATCTGCGTTGGAATTCTTTCATGCCGCAAAAAGCCTGGTAGTACGGATTGCGCTTCCACTGCAATACTACCGCTTCATCGCTCAAGTTCTCCAGTTGCTTCAGGATCAACAATCCTACCATCAGGCGAATGGGTTTGCTGGGCGCGCCGATGCCTTCGGTGTAATGAACGCTAAACGCTTCGTCAAACACGTGCCAGGGGATAACGGTTGATAGTTTGAGCAACGGATCGGAAGGATCAAGTTGTAATAACAGGTCAGTTTCAAACAAACTGGGTTGATGAAAAGTTTTGCTGGGTGTGAGCATCTATAAATCACCATTTCGACCAGAAACAAGTGCTTATTTTAGCATTTTCTGGTCGTTTTGAACAGCAAAAACCCTGATAATGTAGAGAACAAATAAACTGTCCGGGTATGTAGCAAATGATTTGTCCGGATTATCTTAGTCCCAGGAGGGACAAGGATGAAACGGACAGAATGGCTACAGGAGACACGGAAGATGAGATTTGAGGAAGCCTATGGGAATTATAAAAGTGGGAGTATCACGCAAGACGAAGCAGCAAAGCTGCTTGGTGTATGTGATCGCACATTTCGGCGCTACATGAACAAATACGACGAAGGTGGTCTGGATGCGTTATTGGACAAGCGGCTGACCCAGGCATCGCACCGCTGTGCGCCAGTGGATGAAGTGATGCGTTTAACGGAACAGTATCGCAACCGTTATTCTGGCTGGAATGCCAGGCATTTTCATGCATGGTATTGCAAGGACGGTGGCACACGCAGTTATACGTGGGTTAAGAGCCGGTTACAAGAAGCTGGGTTGATCAAACGTACATCAAAGCGTGGCGCGCATCGAAAACGTCGTGAACGCTCACCACTGACCGGAATGATGATTCATCAGGATGGCAGCACCCATGAATGGGTAGCCAATCAGAAATGGGATTTAATCGTCACTATGGACGATGCAACCAGTGAACATTACTCGATGTTTTTTGTTCAGGAAGAAGGCACTGCCAGCAGCTTCAGAGGCGTTCAGGCGGTGATAGAGAAGCAAGGATTGTTCTGTTCCTTTTATTCAGACCGAGGCAGTCACTACTGGCATACACCAGAGGCTGGTGGCAAAGTAGACAAACATAATCTTACGCAGTTTGGACAAGCCATGAAGCGGCTCGGAATTGAAATGATCGCGGCCTACTCGCCACAGGCGCGTGGACGCAGTGAGCGCATGTTCCGCACCCATCAAGAACGTTTACCCAAGGAACTGGCGCTGGCAGGCATCGCCGACATGGAAACGGCAAACCGTTATCTGCAGGAAGTCTATATGCCTGCTTTTAACGATGAATTCAAGCAGCCTGCTGCGGTAGATGGATCAGCATTTGTACCCTGGATCGGTGGAGAAATTGAGGATTTCCTGTGCGAGCGTCATGAGCGTGTCGTGGGTCATGACAATTGCGTCAGCTTCAACAACTTGAAGCTGCAAATTCCTGCCAATCAACATCGGTGTCATTACGTGAAGGCCAAGGTGACAGTACTGCGCTATCCCGACGGCAAGTTAGCGATCTTGCATGGGCCGCGGAAAATTGCCCAGTACGATAAAGCAGGCCAGGAAATAAAACATGATGAAAAGCTGTTGCGTAAATCCGCCGCCACAGCTTCGCAATGAACATCGAGAGGAGTTCACTGCGTTTAATTGCAAAGCGGACAGTTTATTTGCTATAAAACCGGACAATTCTATTTGTTGACAACAGCAAAAACCCTGATAATCGCTATTAATATCATGCACTTGAGGATATTTTAAGGGCCGACTAAGTAAACGCAGCCCGCTGTCGAGGGCGCAAACCACACCCTCGACAATGAAAACATTTTTCGAGTTGTTCTCAGGCTGTCATTCCAAAATAATAAAGCAGATCGATTCTTAATTCTCGGCACAGCGGGGATGATCGCACTCAAGAACCAGCTTGCGCATATCCAGCACCGTGATTCGTCCGTCACCGTCCAGATCCCTCGGGTCCAGATCGCTATAAGCGTTTGTATTCAGGGCATTCCGGAGAATATAGAGATCATTGATATCAACTACGCCATCCCCATTGAGTTCGCCTCGTGGTGCACCTGGAAGAATATAAGTGATAATTAACTGAGAGTAATCCACCATGGTGTCATCGCCGATGATCAAGTTTAATTCGCCATCGCTCAGCATCCCAAGAAGATTCCGGTGCTCATCAGCCCCTCCTGGCCAATGATCTCCTGGCGTCAATTGGGTGTGAATACGCACCGGCACTTTGGCAAGATTAATCTTAAGATCTAAAACTTCTTGCTGCGCAGGCTCACGACCCAAAAGATCTTTTAAGACGATCAGCGGCGAGTATTGTTTTCGCGTACAAGGCGCAGTACATTCGTTGAGTGGATCAAGAACCGATTGATCATAAATAATGCTGTCATTATAGTTCTCGGCTGAACCTTTGGCCCGAAGCTCAAGAGTCGCTGCGGTAATTCGCGCACCTGCTGGAAGTGAGAAGGTGTGCGTAAACCCAACCGGGCGATTTGTGTCGAAACCACCGGGGCCGGCAGTATCCAGGTCGGCTGCGGGATTCTGACCAGGGTCGGTCGCAATATAGTCCAGAACACTCATCACAAAAGCCGATCTGTCCGGCATGTCGGCCGAATCTCCACCGTGGAAATTATCCCTGTCGCCCACAACATCAATTCTTTGTTGAATATGGCGTTTGATTCCGGAGAACCATGCTGGCGCCATTTTCTGATAGGTATCCAGATCTATTGGATGTACGCCATCAGTATAGTCACCAAGGCTTAATGTTGAGCCGACATCGACAAAGCGCAGATTAGTCAATCCGTAATCCGTTATCCTTTGCTGAACAGCCTGATTAAAATTATCTATTTCTAAATTTAGGTTATCCTGCCTGATTGCCAACCATGCCTGGGGATCAGGTTCGCTAACGGGTGGCTGACAGGCTTTAAAAAAATTGACCACGACGCTAATCGGCGGAATTGAAGAAACGAATAATTGCGTTGCAGGAGATTCCCTTAAAATATTTTCAATCAATCCGGTTTTCAACCCGGCTTCGATTTTCAGTAGCCTGTCGGCGAACTCCTCAAACTTTGTCTCAGGATTTGCACTGCAGTAATTATAACCCTGCAAGAAATCATTTGTTCCGGCCATCAAAAGCGCAATATCCGGTGTATATATCTTCCAAGGAGTAATATCCGAGCCTGAAGGAATTCTTAGATTATCAATCGCTGTAATTGTTCGCCCCACACCGCTCTCATGCGCCAGATCATTACATGGATCAGAAGCGTCCTCACTGCTTGATCCGACATAATCGATAAATAATCCGCTATCTGCGAGCAGGCCGCGAAGACCTTCGTCATCTCCTCTATACCCTGGGATTGCTCTAAAACCCAGCGTCAAAGAATCCCCAACAGGCATAATGGTCGTGCGATCACAATCGGCTCGCGCCAACGGTATCCATGCAACGCATGTTAACAAAAATGCTATCAATACAACTTGTAATGCGTGAAAAAAATTGCATATTTTTCTATCTTTGATAAAACTGTATTTGATTAACATTGCAAAACTCTCCTGTTTGATTATTCTTTCTATAAAACAATCTGTTGGCCAAATCAATTTCAGTGACTTTAAATTCCCGCCATTAAGGCTCGCAACAAAAGAAGCTTGCATGAACCGTAAGATTCGCCAGGAAAACACTGAACAATTAGCGCGCCTACGAAAACCGGACGTTAGTTTCTGATTTATCGACACTGATCATCTCAATAAAACCTAAAAAATTAATAAATTAACTGCTCTCGAGCATCGAGGAAAACGATAATTCGCGTGAACGTCGCACAGCGAGCCAACCGAGCAACCCAATTCCAATCAGCGCAATGGTTGCCGGTATCGGCACTACATCAATGGACATGGATGGGTGCGCAACCGGTGTAAGCGCGCCACCGAATGCATCACCAAGAATGATATTATCTGTCCTGAAAATTGAGTGAATTGATGCAACACCACCTGTTGATGGCGCAAAAAGACCGATTGTCGCCAAGGTAAAACTATCGCCTTGCAAATCTTCTAGCAAAGGATCGACACAAAAGACACATGTAATTGCATCAGCTTCCAGTAAGGAGAGCACACCGACATGAAAAACACCTGGCGTGGTTACCGGTTGAACGAGACTGATCGCTTCACCCAAAGCCAAATTGCCCAGCGACGAACCTAATCCCGCAGGTGATACTGGAAGAAGCTGAAAAATGCCCGGATCAAAAACAAAGTCCATCTCCCAGGCGCCAAGCAATGCATTGATGCCATTCGACTGGAGTCCAGACACATTGATATCTACAAATATATTCTCTGGCGTATGTATCTTTGACGGATGAGGGTCAAGATTGATGGAGATGGTAGCGATGGCTTGATTTGCCGATGAAATCACAAAGCAGAACAAAAAAACCCACAATAATCTCTTCATTTTTTCCTCCTAATACACTATGCGAATTGATAAATTGAACAAAACCAAAACCAGCAACCTTGTACTGATGGTCTTTTGCCACTATTATTTAAGTCGCCTGATTTATGAGAAGGTTATCGCAACGCGTTGAGTAAAAAAATACGTACAAATACTTAGGGAAAATCCTTATTCCGAATCCAATTGATTTACGAGCACATGTCGCAATCAAACTGATAAATTGAATCAAGGCAATGCCTCAAGGGATAGGCGAAAGGAGATACTTTGGGCCTTGCTCGGTTGTTAAACAAATTGACCGGCTCACAACACAGATGCTTCAAAATCAAAAAAGTCACAAAAACAACTGGCGCGCAATATGCTGAACACGCTTGCAGCAATCGGCATAGGCGGCGCGCTGGGTGCGATCTCGCGTTACGGCGTCAGTCTGGCTGCATTACATCTGTTCGGACATGGTTTTCCGTGGGGAACATTGATCGTCAATATCGCCGGATCATTTTTAATGGGTGCGTTAATCGCCGTGTTCGCGCATATGTGGCATCCCTCAGAAACCTGGCGATTGTTCCTGGTGACCGGTTTTCTAGGCGGATTCACCACTTTTTCCACATTTTCTCTGGATATTGTCTCGCTTTACGAACGTGGAGAATTATTGACTGCAGGATTATACGCAATGGCTTCTGTTGTACTTTCAATCGGCGCATTATTTGGCGGCTTGGCGTTAATACGGAATTTTGCACCATAGTAATCTAGTCACGAAAACCGGAAAGCGCGGACACAGCAAAAAAAGCGACCGGGCTTGCGCATTAAATAATACCCAGACGCCTATTTCGAAACCCTAACCTGCAATCAGTACAACCACTCCTCGCTTAGATGGCCATCCCATTATGCCGCAACAAGGCTTCCATTTGTGGTTCACGCCCACGAAATGCGACAAATGATTCCATTGCCGGACGGCTGCCGCCCGTAGCGAGAATTTCCTGCCTGAAACGTGAGCCGGTGCCGTTATCCACCACACCGGAATTGCTTTTTTCAGCGTTTTCTTCAAACAGGCCGTAGGCGTCTGCCGATAACACTTCCGCCCACTTATAGCTGTAATAGCCCGCCGCATAACCACCACCAAAGATATGCGCAAAACTGTTGGGAAAACGATTATAGGCGGGCGGGGTAATGACGGCAACTTCCTTGCGCACATCGTCGAGCAACTGCAGAACGGTTTTATCGCCATGCGGATCAAAATCATAGTGCAGATGCATATCGAACAAGGCAAATTCAATCTGCCGCACCATTTGCATGCCGCTCTGGAAATTCTTGGCCGCAAGCATTTTATCGAATAATTCTTTCGGTAAGGATTCGCCGGTGTTGACATGCCGTGACATTTCAGCAAGCACATCCCATTCCCAACAGAAATTTTCCATAAACTGACTGGGCAACTCCACTGCGTCCCATTCCACACCGCCGATACCCGACACATTCAAATCGTCAACCTGGGTCAGCAGGTGATGCAAGCCGTGCCCGAACTCATGAAACAGCACAATCACTTCATTGTGGGTAAACAACGCCGGCCTGTGCTGGCCATCAATAGATACGGGCGGAGAAAAATTACAGGTCAGATAGGCTACCGGTAGTTGTATTGTACTGCCGTGTTGTGCACATTCCACGCGACGACGGGCAATGGCGCCGTCCATCCATGCTCCGCCGCGTTTGCTCGCACGCGCGTATAAATCAACATAAAACCGTCCGATCAATACGCCAGCAACATCAAAAATATCGAACAGTTTGACGTCCGGGTGCCAGTATTGAATTTTATGCTCAAGCTCAATCGAATCTGCCGGAACAATGGAGATACCATAGAGTTTTTCAACCAGTTTAAACATGCCCGGCAAAACCTTATCTTCCGGGAAATACTGTTTGACTTCCTGATCGGAAAAGGCATAACGCGCCTGCCGCAATTTCTCGCTGGCATACGCAATATCCCAAGCCTCGAGCTTTGGCAGATTCAATTCCTTTGCCGCAAATTGTTGCAATTCCTGCAAATCCCTTTCAGCGTATGGTTTGGCCTTTGCCGCCAGTTCTCTGAGAAAATCCAGCACCTGGCTCGGCGATGACGCCATTTTGGTCGCCAGTGAAACTTCCGCGTAATTTTGATAACCCAGCAGTTTTGCCTCTTCCTCACGCAACGCAAGAATGTCATTGATCAATGGCATATTATCCCAACGCTTTTCTCCAGATTGATCATCGGACATATTGAATTCACTGGCACGCGTATAATACGCATGATACATCTTTTCACGTAACGCGCGATTATCGGCGTATTGCTGTATGGGCAGATAAGATGGCATATGGAGGGTAAATTTCCAGCCATTCCTGGATTCTTTCTCGGCCAATTGTCTGGCTGAGTGCAACACATCTTCAGGAATACCTGAAACTTCGTCAGTTTTCTCGACCAGCAATGAAAACGCGTTAGTTGCATCGAGTAAATTATCATTGAATTTTGAAGACAATTCCGACAAGGCTTCTTGAATCTTGAGAAAACGCTGCTTCTTCTCAGGCGGCAATTCTGCGCCGCCCAGACGGAAATCCCTAAGTTCGTTGTCGACAATTTTCTTACGCGCAGGACTGAGCATATCAAATTCGTTACTTGCCCGTAATTGCTTGAATTTTTCGAATAACTGCTGGTCCTGTGACAGTTCCGCACAAAACTGAGTAATCAGGGGCAGGTTTTTGTTGTACATTTCGCGCAATTCGGGTGTATTCATGACCGCATTCAAGTGAGAGATCTGTCCCCAGGCACGCGACAGGCGTTCATTGGCATCGACCATGGGCTGAACAAATGACTGCCAGGTCGGCAGTTGATCATCGTGGCGGATTTTGTCGATAATCGCCTTGTTTTCGTTGAGCAGCGCTTCAATTGCGGGCGTGATATGCGCGGTATTTATTTCATCAAAATGGGGTAGTCCTGAAAAATCAAGTAACGGATTCGATAGCGTATTCATAAATAGACAACTCTTTTTGTTAATGTTCAGATTCGTAGACGATGTGACCATTGACCAGGGTATATCGGACTTTCCCGGGCACTTCCATACCGAGAAACGGGGTATTTTTTCCCTGGCTCAACAGTGTGGTTGCAGATACTTTCCAATATATGTCAGGGTCAAAAACACACAAATCAGCGGCTCCGCCCGGCGACAAATACCCGGCATCAATATTCAATACCTTTGCCGGTTCAGAAGTAATTGCAGCCAGAACGTCCACAAGCGGACGTTTCATTTCCATGCCGTATTTTAATGTCAGCGGCAACAGCAATTCTACACCGGTGGCCCCGACTTCCGACTGGCCAAAAGGCAGCAACTTGGCGTCTTCATCAACCGGCGCATGATCCGAGCAAACCGCATTGATCGTTCCATCCAGCAACCCTTTACGCAGGGCGTCGCGGTCACTGAAACTTCTCAATGGCGGCATCATGTGACAATTGGAATCAAAATAACCGATATCCATATCCGACAAATGAAGATGATTGATGGTCACATCACAGGTAATCGACATGCCCTGCTGCCTCGCTGCACGTACCAATGCAAGTCCTTCAGCACTGGAAATTCGGCACAGATGTATATGGACGTCAATTTCCTTTGCCAGCAGGATGATATTCGAAATGGCTATTGTTTCCGCACAAACCGGTATAGCGGGCAAACCCAGCCGCATTGCCATTTCTCCGTCATGCGCCACACCGTCATAAGCCAGATTTCTGTCTTGCGGACTGAGCCATACACTAAAGCCAAATGTCGATGCATATTGCATCGCCTGCATCAACACTCTCAAGTCGGTAAGAAAACCGTTCGGCTGACCAAACACAATGCAACCGGCATCGTGCAGTTCGGCCATTTCGGTCAAGTGTTCACCGTTTAATCCTTGGGTCAACGCGCCAATAGGATAAACATGCGCCTGATTAAGAATCCTCGCGCGATGCTTGAGCATTTCCACAAGTCCAGGCTCATCAAGCGGCGGATCTGTATCCGGTGGGCAGGCAAAGCTGGTCACACCCCCGGAAATTGTGGCATTCATTTCTGATTCCAGCGTAGCTTTATATTCCAGGCCCGGTTCGCGCAAACGCACCGATAAATCAATCAAACCCGGACAAACCACCAAACCACCTGCATCCAGAACATGGTCAGGGTGAAATGCAGCGGGCAAACTGCCAATTGCCAGTATTTTACCGTTTGCAATATAGACATCCTGAATGGCATCGATACCGCTTTTCGGATCCACCAACCGGCCATTTCTGATATGAATATTCATTTGAATGCGATGCCCCTACACCTGATGACCTGCCAGAATGGACATCACCGCCATTCGCACCGCGATGCCGTATGTAACCTGCGGCAAAATAACCGACTGATTGCCATCGGCGACCATCGAATCAATCTCCACCCCGCGATTCATCGGACCGGGATGCATTACAATCGCATCGGGTTTCGCCAACCTCAATTTTTCCGGTGTCAGCCCATAATTTTTGAAATACTCTTCAGAACTGGGCAAATTCGCACCCTGCATACGCTCTTTCTGCAAGCGTAGCATCATCAACACGTCGATATCGCGTAACCCGGCGTTCATATCATGAAAAACATGCACACCCAGACGCTCCACTTTGCTGGGCAATAAAGTTTTCGGCGCGATTACGCGGACTTCCGGAACACCCAATGTCGTCAACGCATGGATCTGGGAACGCGCCACTCTTGAATGCAGAATATCGCCGACAATCGCAATCTTCAGATTATGAAATTCCTTTTTATAACGGCGAATGGTAAACATATCGAGCAGCGCCTGCGTTGGGTGTGCATGGCGGCCATCACCGGCATTAATGACATGAATACCCGGTTTTGCGTGTTTTGCGATCAAATGTGCGGCGCCACTTTGCACATGCCGAACCACGAACATATCCGCATTCATCGCGGAGAGATTGTCTACGGTATCGAGCAATGTTTCACCCTTGGATTGGGCGGAAACAGCAATATTCAAATTAAAAACATCCGCTGACAGGCGCTTGGCGGCTATTTCAAAGGTTGTCCGGGTTCGGGTGCTGGGCTCAAAAAAAAGGTTGAAAATAGACTTGCCTCTTAACAACGGCACTTTTTTGACATCGCGTTCGGTAACGCCCACAAATGACTCGGCCGTATCCAGGATCTGCAATAAAATCGACGCAGGCAACCCTTCTGTTGTAAGCAAATGCTGCAGCACGCGGTTTTTGTCCAACTGCGGATTCCGGTTGATCATGCCGGCAAATCTTCCTTCCCGTTTGCAATTACTTTTTTATCTTTCAGGCTCAGACTGAATCTCCCGTTATTATCCCGATTAAAAACCAGAATCTTTTCTTTGGGCAACCGCAACTCGGCACCGGTAAACTGCGCGTAAATGGGCAATTCTCTGTCACCGCGATCGACCAGAGCCGCCAGGCTTATCGAAGCCGGTCTACCGTAATCAAATAACTCGTTGATTGCCGCCCGAATGGTTCGTCCGGTTTGCAGTACGTCATCAACCAAAAGAATATGTGCGCCATCAACAGCAAAAGGAATATCTGATGGTTTCACTTGTGCATGCAGTCCGATTTTGTCAAAATCATCGCGATAAAACGAAACGCTGAGCAAACCGAGCGGCGCCATGGGCTGTGTTGCCGAAAGTTCGCGATGCAGGCGCTCGGCCAACCACACGCCGCCCGTATGGATGCCTACCAGTGCAAAACGTTTTTCGCTGTCAGCTTTAATGTGTTCTACCAGCTGTTTGTATAAAATTTCCGCGTCAGGCAGTGGGATATCGCACATGTCGTTCATCGAAAAAAGACTGAAGTATATGCTGTGCGGCGATTTGATCCAAGAACTGTTTCTGTTTCCTACCCGAAACACCCGCCTGGCGCAGCGCCGCACCAGCGGTTTTGGAGGTATAACGCTCGTCCACCAGCAGTACTTTTAAATTAAAACGGCCGGCAAGACGCCGTGCAAACCGTTGACTTAAACGGGTCAATTCATGTTCAGAACCATCCACATGACTGGGCAACCCAACCACCAAAAAAACCGGATCCCAGTTTTCGATCAACACGCTGATCTGGGAAAAGCGCTGGTCATTTTTTTCACTTGCAATGGTCGTCAACGGATGCGCCAATCCTATAACCGTATCTCCGACGGCAACCCCAATTCGCTTTTGACCGAAATCAAAGGCAAGAACCGTGCCTTCAATCGCAAGACCATTTGCTTGATTTGTTGCGGAAGCCAGGTCATTTTGACGTGTAGATTGATCAGTCATTTCACCAAGAATTTCGACCGGATTGACAGCCTATCAAGCATGGCCAACGTCATTTGACAATCGGGTGTAATCGACGCCCAGTAACGCCATCGCTGCCGGCAGCCGCTCTTCGGAAGGCATGTCGAATATGATATCGTTGGTAGCAGGCACAGACAACCACGCATTCTGAGCCATTTCATGTTCAATCTGGCCGGCAGCCCAGCCCGCATAACCCAGCGCCACCAGAATTTGGTCCGGTCCTTCTGCGTTCGCGATGGCTTTTAATATATCCAGCGAAGTCGTAAGCCCCAGTTGCTGATTGATGGTCAATGTGGATTGCCATTGACCAATCGGCTGATGCAACACAAAACCACAATCAACCTGAACCGGCCCCCCAAACAACACCGTTGACTCATTACGCAATGTTTCTCCTGCAGCGATATCCAGTTGTTTAAACAAACCGCCCAGCGACAAATCCATCGGCCGGTTAATGACCAGTCCTAATGCCCCCTGCTCATTATGTTCACAGATATAAGTCACCGTTTTGGTAAAAAAGGAATTCTCCATTGCCGGCATAGCGATCAAGAAATGATGCGTCAGATTGATTTTTTCCATGGCGAATTCATTTTTTCGTCATCAGATACCTGCGATCAGCAGTCCATCCCGGCGGCCCATGCCGTCAAACCCAATATGCCGTTTGAGTCATTACTTTGGAGCTAAGTTTCATTGCAAATTTAACCGGTAAAGGGAGTTCGGCGCCTCCTTGAGATAATGCCATGGTCGCATGACAAGCTTCATCAATCTGCATCTGAGCAACAATGGCACGGCTTTTCACATCATTTTGCGGCAAACGCTGCAAATGTCCCGTCAGATGATCCCCTACCTGTTTCTCGGTCTCGGCCAAAAAACCCAGGTTCCATTTATCGCCCATAAATCCGGCAAGCATACCAATTGCAAAAGAACCGCCATACCACAGAGGATTCAACAGGCTCTTTCGACCACCCAGTTCTTCAATGCGCCGCTCGGTCCATGCCAGATGTTCTGTCTCTTCCCGCGCTGCCTGTACGAGTTTCTGCTGCACCATTTCATTGCGCGCAGTCAGGCCCTGCCCCTGATACAGGGCCTGTGCGCAAACCTCGCCGACATGGTTGATACGCATGAGTGCAGCGGACAAATCTTTTTCCGAAACAGTCAAATCAGGATCCGGCAGGTCGCTGCCCGGAACAGGCCTGGCCGTCTGCGCCGGTGTGAAAAGCGTTCGCAATGCGCTATCAAAACCAATAATCAATTTGTCAAAATTTATCATAGTCGTTTTTTGGATCGTAAAAATAACTCGTGTTCACTACAATACTTTACTGCATTCCCATTTGACGCGCCAGCAATGTAACCGGATGCAACACTTCGATATCGATACCGATTTCACGTAATCGCCCCGCAATATGCATTGCACATCCCACATTTGAGGTCACCAACAATTGCGCACCACTTTGAATTATTGCTTGTATTTTATCATCAAGCAACCTGTCTGCTAATTCTGGCTGCCGGATAAAATATGTACCCGCAGCGCCACAACATTGATCATTATCCGCCAAAACAACCACCTGCGCACCCGGAATAAAATGCAGCAATTGATACGGATAATCCTGATCACCCAAAACATGGCGCAAGCTGCAAGGATCGTGGATCGCTATTTTTTTATCCAAAGGCAAAATGGGCACATCGCTCCAGCATTTTGCAGTCATCAGAAATTTACTGATATCCATGACTTCCGGAAACGTTTCGCACTCCGTACTGACCGTTTTATCCTGCGTACCCGCCATATTGTATTCAGTCAGTTGTACACCGCAACCCGAAGCAAGACTGATGACCGCGAGCAAATCCGGTTCTCCGAAAGCCTGCATGTTTATCCGCTTCAACTGCTCCGCCTTATCGGCATCACCCGCATGCTGATGCAACGCGCCGCAGCAGGTCTGACTTGCGGGCAAACTAACGCCATATCCAAGACGATTCAGAACAAAAATCCCAGCATTCAACGTGGCGGCATCGGCCAAACGCGCAATACACCCCAGAAACAACCCGACCTTGCCTTTTTCTGCTCCGACAGCCGGATATACTGCACGCCAAGTTAGTCTAAAACTGTTTTCTCCGCCTGAATAAGGAAACACAATTGGAGGCAGTTGCATTAACAGTTTATTCACATCGTATCGTTTCCAGAAACTGCTTTTCTTCAGCCAGTTCACCGAATTCAACCAACGCAACAATCCGATTTTCTGAAACAGATAAACCAGCCAGCGCAAACGATCCAGTCGCGCCGGCCGGGCAACCTGTGCTGCCAGCAACTTCAAAACTGGCAGCTGCCCCTGTTGCGCTTCACCATCTGCTTTATTCTGACGCAAATTGAATTGAACCATTTTGCGCGCCTCATCGATAAGCTGTCCGTATGCCACTTCATTTGGACAGACCGACTCACAGGCACGACAGGTTAAACAACGATCCAAATGCGCTACGGCTTTCTCATTGAGCGGAATGCGGCCGCTTACAACGCCATTCATAATGGCTATCCGCCCACGCGGAGAATCCGCCTCTGACCCCAGTAAACGATAAGTCGGGCAGTGCGGCAGACAAAGGCCGCAGGAAACACAGCGATTGGTTTCTTCGAGCAGAAATTTTTCTGAATACCCGGATGATAAATGATCGAAATCCACGATAATTGATCGGCGTTTGGTTACACGATTAAGACAATTGTTCGAAAATTAAATTTAAAGATCTCTATTATTGATGCAATAAAATGAGGGAACCCTGTTCAACCAGAATAAACCACATTCTATCAAGTAATCCCACTTTGAATTCAAGCGTGCAAGTATCAAGAAGCACATCACTCGACAGCTACAAACTGCTAAACTTGACCCGGCAGCAACATAAATACTTCGATAAAAAACATGAATTATGAATGAATATACTGAACACATACATGCTTTATTAATTTCGAGCGCCATCGTCATATTTTGCGTAGTGTTGCATTATGAAGCGTTACGATTGCTAAGCCATTCTGTCGGCATACATGTGCATAAACGAATCGGCGTGCTGGTCGTCATGTTGGGTTTGTTGGCGGCACATGTCTTTGAAATTATCATTTTTGCCCTGGGCTATATGCTCTTGCAGCATCAGTTTGGATTAGGACATATTACCAATCTCGACGAAAACAGTTTTATAGACTACATATACTATTCTTCAGTCGTATATACAACAGTCGGTTTCGGTGATTTGCTACCTGTCGGCGCCACACGTATGCTGAGCGCTGCCGAAGGTTTGGTAGGGCTGGCAATGATAACCTGGTCTGCTTCCTTTACTTTTCTCGCCATGAAACGCTTTTGGCCTCACCCTCTTGAGGAATTAGATTCTCGATAAGGTCCTGTCAATTTCTCGGGTGTTGTCAATGATTGATCGAACAAAATTCAATCAGAACAGTTGTTAAATTACCTCCAGCAAAGCCGGAGGTAATTTAACTATTTTATTAAACGTTACTATCTTCAGTACTGGCAGCATCCGCCATTTCGCTTTGTTTTTCGGCAGCACTTTCAGCCATCCTTGCAGCATTGTCAACCGTACCACTTGCCGCGTTCTGAACCGTACTAGCGGCATTGCTTGCCATCTCGGATACTGCTGCAGTCGCATCCCCTGCAGCTTCCTTTGCATTGCCAACAAAATCTTCAGTTGTATTCGCCACATCCCCCGCTACATCTTTAGCCGAATCAACTACATTGTTAGCTGCATCTTTCGTTCCACCTAGAAAGCCTTTTACCATATCGAAGAATCCCATACCAACCTCCTTTCAATAAAGTTGATCGCCAAACACCTCAACGATTCAATGAATTATACCACTAAATCAAAGCATTATAAGCATAAAAATATGCCAGTTACTACACCATGCTGACCACCCTCGAAATAAGAATACTTTGTTGATTCATAATTGCTTGCCCAATAATTTAAACGTAAAAACAAACAGTTACTATCACAAAATGCATTCTTCAGGTCCCAGAGCCTGCTCGCAATCTGCATGCTTGATAGATACTTTTCTATGTGTCTATCAAGCATGCAGATTAACGCTCTGCCATAACATGTCCTACTATTACATTGCACCTACAAATTGTAATGCCGGGTTCCTTACTGGACCCGCATCAACAAATACAACCGTGAAACAAGTACTGCTTCCGGAGCACTCAACATCACTGCATTTTGTGCTGAAGAGAAGCAAACCCGGCATATAAGCATTGCATGTTTGATTACTCCAGAAACGCACTTTTTCTTGGATAACCTCAGTATACGTCTAGTCCGCCTGCCTTCTCAGAAACGCCGGAATATCCATGGGATCCACCCCGGATTGACGCATAGCAGCCACTGTTGCATCGTTTCTTCTGCCTGTACGTATTACAGCCGGTTCTTCCGATATCAGCAGACCTTCGCGATCATCGGTTCCCGTTCTTGAATGCACGACAGACAGCGGTTTCTTGCCTTGTTGGCTATGAACATTTCCCAGACCGGTTGCAACCATGGTTACACGCAGGTCTTCATTCATACTCTCATCAATGACGGTTCCGATAATGATTGTTGCATCTTCTGCGGTCAATTCCTTAATGGTTCCCATAACCTCATGAACTTCTCTCATTTTTAATGATGAATTTGCGGTGATATTAACTAACACACCCCGTGCACCCGCAAGCGAGATATCCTCAAGCAACGGGCTTGCCACCGCCTGTTCTGCTGAAATCCGCGCGCGATCCACACCGCTTGATATCGCAGAACCCATCATGGCCATGCCCATCTCGGACATCACAGTCCTCACATCTGCAAAATCGACATTCACCAGTCCGGGGCAGTTAATCACTTCTGCAATCCCCGCAACCGCACCATATAGCACATCGTTTGCCGCCCTGAATGCATCCAGCATACTGATATCGTTGCCCAGAACCATCATCAGCTTGTCGTTCGGGATGACAATCAAGGAGTCGACATGCTGAGACAACTCTTCCATCCCCAGTTGTGCCGCTCTGAGGCGCTTTCCTTCAAACTGGAATGGCTTGCTGACAACAGCAACCGTGAGAATACCCATTTCCTTGGCGACTTGCGCCACCACCGGCGCGGCGCCTGTACCTGTTCCACCACCCATACCTGCCGTAACAAACAGCATATCGGAACCTTGAATCAGTTCTGCGATACGATCGCGATCTTCCAATGCGGCTTCACGTCCAATCTCGGGGTTGGCGCCAGCGCCCAAACCTCTGGTAATACCCGATCCCAACTGTAAGATGATATCCGCTTTGGTATTTTTTAATGCCTGCGCATCCGTATTCATGCTGATGAATTCAACACCTTTCATTTCATTCTGAATCATATGATCCACCGCGTTACATCCGCAGCCACCGATACCAATCACTTTGATGATCGCTTCCTGTGTTTCGTTATTCATAATTTCAAACATAATTCCTCTCCTTTATATCAATATGACAAGAACCCTAGAAAAAACAACCCCATAAAAACCACTCACCTAAAAATTCTTCTGAAACCAGTTTTTCATCCTGGTAAAGATCTGTTTTGCAGAACCGCCCTGCAATCGCATATGCTGCTGATGCCTGATATGCTCAATGCCCGTCATAATCAACCCGACTCCTGTTGAATACCGTGGCGTATGTATAACCTCTTGCAAATTACCCTTATAGTTGGGTACGCCCAAGCGCACAGGCATATGAAATATTTCCTCCCCCAGTTCAACCATTCCTCGCAAAGAAGCACTGCCGCCCGTGATTACAATGCCTGAAGAGAGCAATTCTTCATAACCGCTGCGTCTTAATTCCGCCTGAACCATGGTGTAAAGCTCTTCCGCTCGCGGCTCAATCACTTCGGCCAATGTTTGCACTGATAATTGCCGCGATCCTCTGTTGCCGACATCCGGCACTTCTATCGTTTCGCGCGTATCCGCCAGACTTCTGAGTGCATAGCCATAGCGGCATTTCAAATCTTCTGCATTCTTTGTCGGTGTACGCAATGCCATGGCAATATCGTTGGTTATCTGGTCGCCAGCAATTGGAATCACTGCGGTATGACGGATTGCGCCATTGGTAAACACTGCTATGTCGGTCGTGCCGCCACCAATATCTACGAGGCAAACGCCTAAATCTTTCTCGTCTTCGCTCAACACCGCCATCGCCGAAGCCAGTGGCTGTAGAATCAGATCTCGTACCTCCAGACCACATCGATGCACACACTTGACAATATTCTGGGCTGCTGAAACGGCGCCTGTTACGATATGCACCTTTACTTCAAGCCGTATGCCACTCATACCGACAGGTTCACGCACATCTTCTTGTCCATCGATAATAAATTCCTGGTTCAGGATATGCAGGATCTGCTGATCTGCCGGAATATTCACCGCTTTGGCTGCTTCCATCACGCGTTCAACATCCGCCTCGGTCACTTCCTTATCCTTGATTGGCACCATGCCATCGGAATTAATACCTTTAATATGACTGCCGGCAATACCTGTAAAAACTTCGTTGATCTTACAGTCTGCCATCAATTCAACTTCTTCCAGTGCGCGCTGAATGGCATTGACAGTTGTTTCAATATTGGCAACCACACCTTTTTTTAAACCACGGGATGGATGACTGCCTAGCCCGATAATTTCAAAACCACCCTCAGGCAGAATCTCTGCAACGATCGCCACAATTTTTGACGTACCAATATCAAGCCCGACAATCAGATTTCTACTTTCCCTAGCTTTACTCATCTAGTCACATCTCCATGATTTCACGTTTCTTTCCTTATATCGCGCCTACCTTTTAATGATTTTTTTGATTCAGGCATATATACCGCGAACCCATTGGGATAACGCAAATCCACATATGCAAGCGGTTCATCCTGATTTAAGTGTGCGATGCTATGGTTGTATACAGACACGTATCGTAACAACCGTTTTTCAATATCCTGTCGACCCAACTCAAGTATGGTTCCTGTATCCAGATGGATACGCCAGGCATGCCGGGACGACAGATTGATCGCTGTAATCGACTGCTTCAACGGTGCCAGGGCTTCACTGAACTGTCTGTAGCGTTGGGCGACTTCATGAGAGTTCGCCTCCATCGGACCAGTAAAAACAGGCATTTCTTCTTCGAGCACAACACGGAACACTTCTCCATAGGTATTAACCAGTGCATGACTGCCCCAATGCGCAAACGCCCGGTGCTCTTCCAGTTTAACAATCAGGCCCAGCGGCCAGACCCGTTCAATTCGTGCGTCCCGCACCCAAGGCATCCTTAAAAAGGCATCGCGTACCGCGGCCAGATCTACCGACAAAAAATTTCCAGCAACATCCTGTTTAACAATCTGTTCTATTTGCTCACGGGTAATATGTTTAAACTCAGCATGCGTAGAATGCATGCCTTGAACATGAATTTCCTTCAAGGGCAAAAAACGCGGCAAGCCGTAGTATTGAGAAAGGGCATAGAACACCACCGTTGCCACTATCAGAAACAACGTATTGGACAAAAAGTTTAAAAAACGGTGACTATCCCACATGAGACAAACTCAATATTTTTAAAACCAGATCTTCAAAACCAATTCCAGCGGTTGCGGCCGCCATCGGCACCAGACTGTGGCTCGTCATACCCGGTGATGTATTGGCTTCAAGGAAATAAAACCGGCCATCCTGACTTAAAATCAAATCAATTCTGCCCCACCCTTCACATCCCAGCGTTTGATATGCCGCCAAGGCCTGCTGCTGAATCAAATGTTCTTGTTCCTCCGGCAAACCGCAAGGACAGAAATAGCGGGTATCGTCGGACAGATATTTGGCCTCGTAGTCATATAGCTCACCCGCAACCACTATTCTCACCAGTGGCAAAGTTGTATCACCGAGTATCGCCGCAGTTAACTCTGTCCCTTCAATAAATTCTTCAGCCAACACGAGAGCGTCATGTTCAGCCGCCACATGGTAGGCCTGCGCAAGATCCTGGGCCCGATGGATTTTACTCAATCCAATTGTCGATCCTTCGCGCGCCGGCTTGACGATCAGTGGCAATCCCAGTGTACCCACAACCGCATCAAAGTCGCTTTGTTCATTTAACAACAGGCTGCGCGGTGATTTGATGCCCACTGCTTCCCAGAGTAATTTTGTGCGCCATTTATCCATTGCAAGCGCACTCGCCATAACCCCGCTGCCGGTGTAAGGAATACCCATTAACTCTAGTGCGCCCTGCATCGTCCCGTCTTCACCAAATCGGCCGTGCAACGCGATATGCGCCCTGTCGAACTTTTCGTCCAGCAACGCGGCAAGCGGTTTTTTTCCCGGATCAAAAGGATGCGCATCCACACCACAGTTACGCAATGCCTCCAGAACAGCCTGCCCGCTCTGTAGCGAAATTTCACGTTCGGCCGAACGTCCACCGAGTAGAACCGCCACTTTTCCGAAATCATGCCCTTTCACTACGCATTACTCCCCGTTTTACCAATAATGTGAACTTCCGGCATCAATTCGACACCCGTCTCCTTTTTAACCTTCTCCTGCACCAGCATTATCAACGTTTCGATATCGGTTGCAGAGGCATTAGCGATATTGACAATAAAATTCGCATGCTGCGTGGAAACCATCGCCCCACCGACACGCATGCCTTTTAGTCCGCATGCTTCTATTAAACGTGCGGCATGATCTCTTGGAGGATTTCTGAATACCGACCCTGCACTGGGCTTGTTCAATGGCTGACTCTGCACACGCCGCGTTAATAGTTGCCTGATCTTTTGCCGGGACACAGCCTCATCGCCCGTCTTTAACTGGAAGTATCCGCCCACAAACCATTCCGAATCGCTATCCGATACTGCCTTTCGCCGCACACTGCGATATCCAATTTCATAATCATCGGGTGATTGCACAGATATTTTTCCACTGCGGGTTATCACCTGAACCTGTTCGATAATCTCCCAGGTTTCAGCGCCATAACACCCTGCATTCATCGCCAATGCGCCACCGACCGTTCCCGGAATTCCCGCCAGAAACTCTGCGCCGGCCAGTTGATGCATCGCAGCAAATCGAGCAACCTTGGCACAGGCCACGCCAGCTCCCGCATAAATCAATCCACATTCACTATCCTGACGCATCAGTTGCAAATCGTTCAGCCGGGCATGAACCGCAATCACTGTACCCGGCAGACCGCCATCTCTGACCAGCAGATTACTTCCCAGGCCCACCATATATACCGGTTCGTCAACTGGCAGTTGTTGCAAAAAAAGCCCCAGGTCTTCCAAATCGGCCGGAATGAAATAGCGTCGGGCAATACCGCCTGCACGCCACGACGTATGCCGGCTCATCGGTTCGTTTATTCGCATTTCCCCGCGAACCAGACGCATACTCAGCTCACTGGAAAAAAAACCAGTCAAACGGTTGACATTCCACTTGTCTATTTGAAATACCGTTTTCATCACACACGCCCCCAGCCTATCTCCAGTTCAGTCACTCATTAATAATCATCATCAATTTTTGTTGCTTTCTTACAATTTCAGGCGCAACTCTCGATACAGAACCGGCTCCCATGACCAGAACCAGATCATCATCTTCGACCACATCCAGAATCGCTGCGACCAGCTCCTCCACTGTGCCGGCATAAATCGGTTCCACTTTCCCGTGTATACGCACCGATCTTGCCAGTGATTTACTATCAGCGGCCACAATGGGTTCTTCACCCGCCGGAAAAACTTCGGCCAGCAACAAAATATCCGGCTGAGAAAGCACTTTGATAAAATCTTCGAATAAATTGCATGTCCGCGAATAGCGGTGCGGCTGAAAAGCCAGAACCAGGCGCCGACCGGGAAAAGCGCCACGCGCCGCATGCATCGTCGCAGCAAGCTCTGCCGGATGATGGCCGTAATCGTCAATCAATGCAAAACGACGCTCATTGGACAAATGGATTTCGCCATAATGCTGGAAACGCCGCTCAACACCCTTGAACTCCGACAACGCTTTGGTTATTGCTGCATCTGAAGCGCCAATCTCGTTTGCCACCGCAATCGCTGCCAAAGCATTCTGCACATTATGCAAACCGGGCAAATTCAAAACGATAGGCAATTTTCGTGCTGAACCATTGACGCCAACCAAAGCCGTAAAATGCATTTGACCGTGGTGATGCTCGATATCCAGCGCCCGAACTTGAGCTTCCTCGGAAAGCCCGTAGGTTGTGATTGGTTTTGTAATATCGGGCATGAGTGCGCGTACATTTTCATCATCGATACACAAAACCGCCATGCCATAAAAAGGCAAATGTTGCATAAATTCGATGAATGTCTGTTTCAGCCGGTTAAAATCATGGCCGTAAGTTTCCATATGATCCGCATCCACATTGGTCACTACCGCCAGAACGGGTTGCAGATAAAGAAATGACGCATCCGATTCGTCCGCTTCAACCACGATAAATTCGCCGCTTCCGAGTTTGGCGTGACAACCCGCAGCTTTTAATCGACCACCGATCACAAATGTTGGATCCATGTCCGCTTCAGCCAAAATACTGGCCACCAGGCTAGTCGTCGTCGTCTTGCCGTGCGTTCCTGCGATTGCTATACCACGCCTCAGCCTGAGCAGCTCCGCCAGCATTAATGCACGTGGCACAACCGGGACATTCTTCTCATGCGCAGCAATCACTTCAGGATTCTCAGGCTTGACTGCTGTTGAAGTAACCACCACATCTGCGCCCTCAATCTGCGAACTTGCATGACCGGTATAAACCGTAGCACCCAAATTTCTTAAACGCTGGGCGACCAAATTGTCAGACAAATCCGAGCCGCTAATCCGGTATTTCAGGTTCAGCATTACCTCAGCGATACCGCTCATCCCCGAGCCACAAATTCCTACGAAATGGATATGTTTGACTTTATGCCTCATGTTGTCGTTTCGCTCGCTTCAATACACGCCTGCGCAACCCGCATGGTTGCGTCAGGCATGGCCTGTTTTCTCGCCGCAATCGCCATCGCCAATAATTTCTCGCGGGTCATGTTTCGTAAAATTTCCATCAGATTATCCGGATTTAAATCGCGTTGTTGCAGCAAGACAGCCGCCTGATGCTCACTCAAAAATCGCGCATTCGCTGTCTGATGATCATCCACCGCATAAGGATAGGGCACCAGTATGCTTGCCACACCCGCCGCAGCCAATTCGGATACCGTTAAAGCGCCTGCTCGGCATAACACCAGATCACAGGTTGCATAGTATTGCGCCATATCATCGATAAATGCAGTCAGCTCAGCTGTAACACCCAAGCCCGAATAGTTCTTACGCAACCCGTCCAAATTCTTTTCTCCCGCCTGATGTATCACAACCGGACGGTGATTTTCCGGCATGAGCTTTAAAGCCTGCGGCACCACCGTATTCAATACCTGTGCACCGCGGCTGCCGCCAACCACCAGCATTTTAAGCGGACCACTACGTCCCGCAAAACGTGCTTCCGGCGAACCCAGTTGCGTAATTTGAATACGTACAGGATTGCCCGAAAAAATCACCTTGCTTTTGTCCGCTTTGATAATATCCGGAAAGCCCAAAAGCACTTTATCAGCCAACTTTGCCAATACTTTATTGGTTAGACCCGGTATGGAATTCTGCTCATGAATAACCAGCGGTTTGTTAAGCAAGGAAGCCATCATCCCCCCTGGAAACGCCGGATATCCACCCATACCCAGTACTACATCCGGCTGTACTCTGCGCAAAATTCTAAGACTTTGCAGAAATGCTCTAAGCAATTTGAATGGCAATATCAGCCAGGTTGATACGCGTTTTCCACGTAAACCCGAAAAATCAATCGCTTCCATATCATATCCATGTTGCACAACCAATCTGCTCTCCATACCCGTTTTGGTGCCCAACCAAACCACTCGCCATCCTGCCGACTTCAGATAATCCGCCACGGCCAGACCTGGAAATACATGACCTCCGGTGCCACCGGCCATAATCAATATGGTTTGTGTCATCTCCAGTCCTTCGGCTTCATGTTGTTTCCACTCCGAGTCTTCAAATACTCATCCCCTTTAACCGCCGCCTGTTTTCCCAGTCAATTCTCAGCAAAACAGCCAACGCAAAACAAATCGCTGTGATGCTGCTGCCACCAAAACTCATCAATGGCAGCGTCAATCCTTTGGTCGGCAAAACACCCATATTGACGCCCATATTGATGAGTGCCTGCATGCCTATCCACAACCCGATACCTTGTGCAACCAATGCCGCAAAATAACATTCCAGTTTTGCGGCCCTGCGCCCGATGGCAAAAGCGCGCATGACGACGACAGCAAAAAGCGTAATTACTGTCACAACACCTATAAATCCAAGTTCTTCAGCCAGTACAGCCAGAAGAAAATCGGTGTGCGCTTCGGGCAGGTAAAATAATTTTTCCACGCTGCCCCCCAGTCCGACACCAAACCATTCTCCGCGTCCAAAAGCAATCAGCGCGTGACTGAGCTGATAGCCTTTGCCCAATGGATCAGCCCAAGGATCCATAAAACCAATAATGCGGTCCAGCCGGTAGTTGGCAACATATATCAATACAAACATACCCGCCGCCATTAAGCCCAAAAGTGTTGTAAATATCTTTATGCTGACTCCACCTAAAAACAGAATACAAATCATCAATGCTGTAACCACAACGGCAGCGCCAAAATCCGGTTGTTGCAACAAGAGAAAACCGACAACACCGGTCACGGCAATTAACGGCAAAAAACCTTTATAAAAATTGTCCAGATCGGCCGCCTTGCGCACCACATAATCCGCCGCATAGATAATCATGAAGAGCTTCATGAATTCAGAAGGCTGAAGATTTACCATGTACAATGATATCCACCGCTGACTGCCGTTGACTTCGCGCCCAATCCCGGGAATCAATACCAGTATCAGCAATAAAATACCAGCGAGAAACAGAAAAATGGCATATTTCTGCCACATTTGAACGGGCACCTGAAACGCTGCAAGCCCTAACAACATACCCAACACCAGATAAACCACATGACGAATCAGATAATGATTGGAATGATTGACACCAAACTGTGCTTCGGCGATGGCAATCGAAGCTGAATAAACCATAATCAATCCAATGCTTAACAAAAACAATATAGACCAAAGCAGCACCTGATCCAATTCAGGCACCTTGCTTGTATTTGTACTCGGATTTGTATTGCTTGCCGGATAAATCATGTGATTAATGAGTATTTTCTCCAATACTGAACAATCTTTCCTCGATATCCTTGACCGCCGCACTAAAAACTTCCGCACGATGGATATAATTCCTGAACATATCTAAACTGGCGCACGCCGGTGACAACATCACCACATCATCTTTCCGCGCCAGCAAGAAACATTTCTGCACCGCTTCCGCCATGGTTCTTGCAAAAAGAACCGGCACACCGCAACCGTCCAGCGCCGTGGCTATCTTATCCGCATCACGGCCAATCAACACAACACCGCGCGCATTCTCCGCGACCACATTATTTAATGCAGAAAATTCCTGCCCTTTCCCGTCGCCACCTGCAATCAAAACCACTTTACGCTGCAACCCCTTTAGCGCAGCGACCGTTGCACCGACATTGGTACTCTTTGAGTCGTCGATAAAAACCACGCCATTGAAAGCGGCAACTTCTTCCATGCGGTGCGGCAATCCCTTGAATTCACGCAGTGCTGACAACAGTGGTTCGATGGGAACCTGCAAAGCCCGGCAGAGTGCCAGCGCAGCCAACGCATTGGCAGCATTATGCATACCATTTAGCATTAATTCGGAAACTTTCATTAACAGCATCCGCCCTTCAGCCAGCCAGATACCATCACTCGTATGCACGATACCAAAATCTGTTTTTGTTACCGGCTCATTCAGTCCGAATGTAATCTGTTTTTTCTCCGACAGGCCCATCGCTATCGATTCGGCGTCATCCCGGTTAAGAACTTGTGTTCCGCTGGCTGGCTTCTCATGTTGGAAGATTCTGGCTTTTGCAAGCACATAGTCACCAAAGCTGTCATAACGATCCAAATGATCCTGTTCCAGATTCAAAACTGTTGCCACATCTGCGTTTAAATTCTCAGTCAACTCCAGTTGAAAACTGGAAACCTCCAAAACCCAGAATTGCGGCAAATGACCACTATCCATGCAGCGCATCAATGAATCGAGCACTGCGGGGCCAATATTTCCGGCGACCTCCACATCAAACCCGGCTTTTTTTAACATTGAACCGACCATTGCCGTAACTGTCGTCTTCCCATTTGTTCCCGTAATCGCAAGAATTTCAGGTTTTGGCGCCTCACATTGTTCAAGCGCCCAGTTAAACAGTGTAATGTCGCCCACGACCGGTACACCGCACTTGATCGCCTGCTGAACATGTGATTCCGCCATTGGTACACCCGGACTCATCGCAATCAACTCGACACCCTCAAATATCTTGCTTTCAAATGGGCCTTTAAAAATTTCGACTTCCGGCAACACGCTTTCCATAGTCAGCATATTTGGCGGGTCAGAACGGCTATCAGCCAGGCGCACACGGGCATTCTGGCGTACCAGCCATTTTGCTATCGATAGTCCTGTTTCACCCATACCCAGTACCAGCACATGTTTTCCTTTTAGATTCATCTCAGTTTCAAGGTCGACAGACCCACCAGAACCAAAATAATGGTAATAATCCAGAATCTCACAACCACCTGGTTCTCTTTCCAGCCTTTCAATTCAAAGTGATGATGCAATGGCGCCATTCGAAAAATACGTCGTCCAGTCAGTTTGTAGGAGGCCACCTGCAACATCACAGAAAGCGCTTCCATCACAAAAATACCACCCATAATAATCAGCACAATCTCCTGACGAACAATCACGGTTATTACGCCGAGCGCCGCGCCGAGAGATAGCGCGCCCACATCGCCCATGAACACTTCCGCCGGATACGTGTTAAACCATAAAAAAGCAAGACCGGCACCCGCCAAGGCGCCGCAGAAAACCGATAATTCACCCGCATTCGGGATATAAGGAATACCCAGGTAATTTGCAAAAACGACATGACCGGCAACGTAAGCAAAAATTGCCAACGCACCGCCTATCATCACTGTCGGCATTATTGCCAAGCCATCCAGACCATCCGTTAAATTAACCGCATTGCTGGTGCCGACAATAACAAAGTAGGTCAGTATGATAAAACCGGTCACTCCCAATGGAATCGCAATTTCCTTGAAAAAAGGCACGATCATATCGGTTTGTGCAGGCAATTCAGCAGTCACCGCCAGATATACCGCCACTGTAAATGCAATAACTGATTGCCAAAAAAACTTGGCGCTAGCGGAGAGTCCTTTTGGGTTCCGATAAACAACCTTCCTGTAATCATCTACCCATCCAATAATGCCAAAACCCAACGTGGTCAGCAGTACCACCCAAATATAACGATTACTTAAATCCGCCCACAGCAAGGTCGTCAAAACAATCGCCACCAGAATTAACGCCCCGCCCATTGTCGGCGTACCTGCCTTGATCAAATGGGTTTGCGGCCCGTCATCGCGCACCGATTGTCCTATCTTGTAAGCGGTCAGTTTTCGAATCATGACCGGACCGATCAGAAATGAAATTGCCAATGCTGTCAGTGCCGCAAGCATTGTACGTAATGTCAAATAACTAAATACATTGAACGCACGGATATCCTGAGCCAGCCATTGAGATAACTCTAGCAACATGGCAACGTCCTCAGCCCAATTAAACCAATCTGTACTATTTGCTTGCTTCGCATCATCTTCGCAGATTCTGACAATGCATTATTTATGAAACAACGCATAAGCATGATCATGCCTCCAGCCTATCGACAACCCGTTCCATTCGCATAAATCGGGACCCTTTAACAAGCACAGTAACGTCTTCATTCAGCAAACTTTCCGCCACATCCAGCAATTCATCCATGCTATTGAAATGCTCGGCGCCTTGACCAAACGCAGCACTTGCGAACTGACTCAATTCACCCAGTGTCAACAGCTTATCCAGTTTGGCATGTCGCGCTTCTTCACCGATTGTTCGATGCAAGTCAACCGATGATTCACCCAGTTCACCCATGTCCCCGAGCACCAGGATCCTTTTACCCGCCGCAGCCGTCAAGACTGCCAGAGCTGCACGCACCGACTCCGGATTTGCGTTGTAACTGTCGTCTATCAACACTGAATGCCGCAATCCTTTTTTTCTCTGCAACCGCCCGCGCACTCCCCTGAAATTCTCCAGCCCCGCAGCAATTGTTTTGCCATCGATTTCAACCGCCACCGCGGCGGCAGCTGCCGCTAGCGCATTTCGGATATTATGCACACCGGGCACCTGCAGATTTACGTTTACAACACCGTCGGGAAGGTGTAATTGCAGTGAACTGTCATATCCGTCCGCCTGGTATTCTGCAAACACCTGTGCTTGCTTAGCCTGCTGACCCAATCCAAAATCAATAATCCGCCGACTCCCTGCAAACCTATGCCATAAGGATGCGTAGCGATCGTCTGCATTCACGATCGCAGTGCCATGTTCAGCGAGCCCTGAGAAAATCTCGCCTTTAGCCTGCGCTACCGCTTCCACTGTACCCAGGCCCTGTATATGGGCTAATCCTGCATTGGTTACTACAGCCACATCCGGTTTTGCCAGTTGAGTCAGATAAGCAATTTCACCCATATGATTCATGCCCATTTCAATCACTGCATAGCGATGTGTATCGCGCATTCGCAGCAACATCAATGGCATACCGATATCGTTATTCAGATTACCTTCGGTCGCCAGTACTCTTGAATTTGCCGATATACTTTGTCCTGTGATATCCGCATTTCCCAGCGACTGACAAAGTATTGCCGCCAGCATATCTTTCACGGTTGTTTTTCCATTACTGCCTGTAACAGCAATGACCGGCATTGAAAACCGGCCGCGCCAGAATGCGGCCAACTGTCCCAATTTCAAACGCGTGTCATCCACTTGAAGAAATGATATGTCTGTGGACAGCACATCATCATCCGCATTCAGCCCGACCATGGCTGCTACGGCACCGTTATTTTGTGCAGCACGGACAAAACGAGATCCTTCGAATCTTTCACCAGACAAAGCCACAAAAAGATCGCCACTCTTGAGCGTCCTGCTATCCGTACTTACGCCGGTAAACAAAACATTTTCACCTCGCCATCGCGCATTCAGAGCTTGAGCGGCTTCCTGTAATAACATCATGCCCGCCCTCTTTTTTTACCTGATAAGTCATGGAGTATCTGCTGCACAACAACAGCGTCACTGAACGGTATTTTTTGTCCTTTGATCTCCTGGTAATTTTCGTGCCCCTTACCGGCAACCAATACAACATCATCTGAAGAAGCACTGCTGATCGATTGATAAATCGCCAATTCACGATTGATTTCAACTTGATAATTATCTCGATCTGCGCCGGATATGATGTCATTAACAATCGCTTGGGAATCTTCGTTACGCGGATTATCGCTGGTAAAAATAACATCATCCGCATAACGCGTAGCCACGCCCCCGATCAATTGCCGCTTACCTTTGTCCCGTTCACCGCCACACCCCAATACGCAATGTAAACGCCCCGATCCCCGGGTCATTTTTTTTGTTTCACGGGAAATTTGCAAAATCTCGCGCAATGTCATTAGCACCTTCTCCAATGCATCCGGCGTATGCGCATAATCCACAATCACAACAGGCTGACTCCCACCACCAAATTTTTCCATACGCCCCGTAATCGGCTGGACATATTGAAGCGCTCTGACCGCGTCTGTAAAAGCAACGCCACTTGCCAAAAGTGCTGCCGCCACTGCCAACAAGTTCGCTGCATTAAATTTACCCGTCAGATCAGTTTTCAAATGTTCGCGACTGCCTTGGAATTCGATATCGAATTCAAGACCATGCAGATCTACCTTAAGATTGGATCCATACACCATCCAACATTGTTGGGAAGCAGACTTAATCGCCTCTTTTCTGAATCCGTACCCGATGACTTGTACAGGCTCGCAAGCGAGTTGCTGCAGCAGTTCAATTCCAAGTACGTCATCAATATTGACAACCGCATACTTCAAACCCGGCCAGAAAAAAAGGCGCGCCTTGGCCGCAGCATAGGCATCCATATCCTGGTGATAATCCAGATGATCACGTGATAAATTCGTCAATACTGCAACAGATAACGTTATGCCGTTAATACGGCCTTGCACGATACCGTGCGAGGAAACTTCCATCGCCACGTTTTTAGCGCCATTTTGTAAGAAGCGTGCCAGATTCTTCTGCAACGATACCGAATCTGGCGTTGTATTCACCGTCGTTTCTAGCGCATTGATAAAACCATTACCCAGTGTTCCTACCACAGCCGTTTTTTTTCGCAATTTTTCCATGGCCTGCGCATACCAATGACTACACGATGTTTTACCATTTGTTCCGGTAAAACCGACCACGTTCAATGTATGAGACGGGTGACCATACACATGATCTGCAATAAATCCGACTTTATCCCGAAGATTCGCAACAGTCATTGAGGGTATGGACCATTCAGGGTTCCATGTAAAATCATGCGCATCCCATATCACAGCATTAGCGCCCGATGCAATGGCTTGCGGTATAAATCTGCGCGCATCGACTTTTTCACCCACCAAAGCTACAAAAGTATCGCCTGCCTGCACACAACGACTGTCTGTCACCAGATTTTGAACGGGTACACCCAGTTTTTCCAGCTGGCGATAATCAAACAATTTGCCTGTTTTATCAGCCATAACCTGGTTCATCCTTCTCCGTTCATCGTCGATACGACTGAAAAATTCACACCATTATTCGCTGGCGGCGCATCGTGAGGCACATTTAGAATGCGTAGCGCACCAACCATGACCTGGCTGAATATTGGCGCCGCCACAGCGCCGCCAAAGTATTTTCCTGCGGAGGGTTCATCAAGCATAACAGCAATGATTAAACGCGGTCTGGAAACAGGCGCATAACCGACAAATGAGGAAATATAACGATTCTTGGCATACCGCCCATCAACCAGTTTATGTGCAGTTCCCGTTTTTCCAGCCACGCGGTAACCGTTCACCTGTGCCAGTGGAGCGGTACCCTTAGACTGCGTGGCCATTTCCAGCATTTGACTGACAGCAAACGCTGTTTCACTCGAAATAACACGTTGACCCATAACTGGAAAGGCCTGCTTCTCAAGCGCAACCGGCTTGAGTTCGCCGCCCGTGGTAAAAATCGTATACGCACGCGCAAGTTGCATCAAAGAAACCGAAATGCCATGACCGAATGACATTGTTGCCTGCTCAATGGGGCGCCATTGATTATAGGGGCGAAGCAAGCCACTTGCTTCGCCCGGAAAACTCGTTCCGATAGGCACACCAAAGCCGACATTGTTATACATTTCCCACAATGTTTGCGGCAGTAGCGACAAAGCAATTTTTACAGTTCCGACATTGCTGGAAACCTGTATCACCTCTGCAACCGACAATAAACCTTTATTGCTTACATCACGTATTGTAGAGCGCCCGACTTTGAATGTTCCGGGCGAAGTCTGCAATACTGTATCGGGATTAACATGACCGATCTCAATGGCCGTTGCTATCGGAAACGGTTTTAGCGTCGAACCCGGTTCAAATGTATCAATCAATGCACGATTGCGAAGTCTGTTGCTTGTAATGCTTGATCTTGAATTCGGGTTATAAACCGGGAAATTGGTCAGTGCCAGCACTTCTCCTGTTTGCGCGTCCAGTACCACAATACTGCCAGCTTTTGCCTTATGGGCGGCAACGGCGGATTTCAATTCTCGATGCGCGATATGCTGAATTCTTCTATCCAATGACAAAACCACATCCTGCCCTGGCTTCGGAAGCCGGATATTTTCTACATCTTCTATAATGCGACCTTTATTATCCTTGATCACACGGCGACTTCCCATTTCGCCAGTCAGCACATCATTCCATCCGCGCTCGACACCTTCCTGACCTTGGTCATTAATATCGGTAAAACCGACCACATGCGCCGCACCCTCTCCTTCGGGGTAATAACGCTTAAACTCTGTTTTAAATGCAACACCTGGAATATTTAAAGCGTCTATACGCTCGGCTATTTCCGGTACAATTTGCCGTTTCAGATAGACAAAGCGCCCCCGGTCTCGATAGATCCGTTTTTCGACTTCGCTTTTATCCATTTCCAGCAAGCGCGCCAACTGCTCCAATTGAACAGGTGTTATTTTTAAAATTTGGGGATCGACATAAACGGAAGCAACCGGCGAACTGATCGCCAGTATTTCCCCATTACGATCAGTAATCATGCCCCGATCGGCATTCATTTCGACAATACGGCTGTAGCGCGCCTCACCCTCCTGCTGCAAAAAATCGTTATGCATGCCCTGCAAATACGCTGCGCGCGCCACCAGACTCATCAAACCCGCAATCAAACAGCCAAACAATAGCGATGAGCGACCTGGAGACAGTTTTGGTTGTGAGGAAGTCGCAGAATTAAAATTTTTCAACATGATCAAGTACCGCCCACCGTGATTCATCTACTTTCTTTGCCGAAATTATCTGCACATGATCAGCAGAAGGCACCTCCATATTCAATTGTTTTCTAGCAGAATTTTCTATTAACTGTCGTGCAATAAGTGTACTTTGTTCCAGCTGCAACTTGCCCCATTCAACTTCCAGCTTTCGGGTTATTTTATTTTCATTTTCCAAAGCCATATTCAGTTTGCGCGTCTCATGCTGCGCCGTCACCAGAGCTAGCGCACAAATCACAAACATCACGATTAAAATAAGATTCAATTTAAACATTCGCACATGTATTTGTTTTGAATCAAACACGTTCAGCCACGCGCATTACCGCACTCCTGGAACGCACATTTGCCGCGATTTCCGTTTGACCTGGACGTATCGCTCTACCAATCACTTTAAACTGTTGTTGACTCATTTTTCTCAATTCGGCCTCCCGCAACGGAATTCCACGCGGCACATGATCTGTTTGCGAAGACGCCCTCATAAAACGCTTCACCATTCTGTCTTCCAGAGAATGGAAGCTAATCACGACCAGGCGTCCTCCCGGCCTGAGCAAATCCACACTTTGGTGCAACGCTAGCGACAACTCCTCAAGCTCCTGATTGATAGCAATCCGTATCGCCTGAAAAGTGCGCGTCGCCGGACTCTGCTTGCCCTCCCGCTTACGTTCACGTGAACGGACAACCGCTGTGACAATCTCGGCAAGTTGCAATGTGGTAATAATAGGCCGCCGCGCTCTTGCCACAACAATCGCTCTTGCAATCGACCCAGCATACCGTTCTTCGCCATATTCTCTAATCACTCTCTCTAGTTCTGTTTCAGATACCGTTTCAATCCATTGTGCAGCCGTCTGCCCTTGAGTGATGTCCATTCGCATATCGAGCGGACCGTCTGCACGTAAACTAAAACCCCTTTCCGCATCCAGTTGCGGTGAAGATATGCCCAAATCCAACAAAATCCCGTCAACCTTCTGCACATCCATCTCGCACAATAACTGTTGCATTTGCGAGAACCTGCCATGCCTGATATAGAAATGAGGTGCATTTGCTGCCAACTCGGCGTTCAACAACTTTTCCTGTCTTCCCGCTTCAACTGCCGCCCAATCCCTATCCAATGCAATCAATCTTCCTTTTTGATTCAAACATGACAGAATCAAACGGCTGTGACCACCACGCCCATACGTTCCATCAACATAAACACCATCCGGTCTGATCGCCAGCGCTTCTACCGCCTCATGAAGCAAGACTGTAATATGCTCCGACAAAAAATCACCGTTTCTTCATAAAGAAAACCCCTCCAACTCAGGCGGCATATCCTTATCACTAAAAGACAACGCGTCTTCAATCACCTGATTCCATCCTCCTTCATCCCATAACTCAAACTTTTCCCCTTGTCCAACCAACACGACTTCCTTTGTCAAGTTCGCAAAACGGCGCAAAGGTGGCGCAACCAGGATACGTCCTGCGCCATCCATTTCAACATCGCTGGCATTACCAATAAGGAGGCGCTGCAAACTACGCGTTTTCGAGTCAAAACTGGACAGACTATTCAGTCGCTGTTCAATGGGTTCCCATGCTGGCTGAGGATAGACCAATAGGCATTTAGACGGATCGGCAGTCACGATCAAATGCCCCGAGCATTTGGATACCAGCTCACCACGATACCTTGCGGGTATCGCAATCCTGCCTTTTGCATCCAAACTGAGCTGCGTGACACCACGAAACATGTTGCCCTCTCATGATTAGAGGAAAAGTTAACCTGAACTTTTACCCACAATTCACCACTTTCTTACAATTGTCCCCCACTTTAATGAAAAAAATATAACTCGTCAAGTAAAATACAGATATTTTATTTATATGACAAAGACTTAATGATCGGACATTTCGCGCCACTTATCCTGCAAAAAGATACAAAAAAATAGACAGATAGTCTGGTTTTTGAAAGTAACAACACAGGTTTTGGGAGAAACGTGATTAGATTATTTTGCTGACAGGTAAAAAAGTGAATTTACCCCTGACAAATCACAACAAATGACGTTAAATGACGGGTGAATGTCTCAGAATGTACCTCAAAAATAGATAAATTTGATCAATGGCCGTTCAATATAAGCCGGAAGATAATCTGGTGCCTTTACCCTTTAATCTTATAAAAAGTGCAACCTTGAATTAATAGCGGCTCGCAATTTTTCTCCATTGCAAATATGTGCATAGTATGAAATCATCTGTAACTCGATAAGGTCTAAGGTAAGTCAGCAGATCAAAAAGAACAAATCCAACATTAAAACACTTATTCTATGAAAATTATCCCACTAACCCTAACCGCTTATACTGTTACCCTTGCACCGATTGCTGCTTAACAGTTTTCCATGTCATTCGATATAAAGATATAAAGGATTCAAGGCTTGTTTTTAATTCTTTTTATCAAATTTTATTCTTTTATAATTTATCCCGTCCCGGGACTAACAAGAATTCATACATGAACGCAAATGGAATACTGGCAGCAGTGTTTTATCGCCACCGTCAGTCAAGAATGATTGTACTATTGATACTGGCTCTGGGTTTTGCTGCAGTTTCGGTAGCGGAAAACAACGCAACCGGAGTTTTTTCTCAACCCAATGAAGACACCGCACATGCACATGTATTACCAATAGAAGGGGAAATTCTCACGCTGCGCAATTCAATACAGCTCGCACTGGAACACAACCCCGATCTCGCGTCTTTCGAAAAAGAAATAAAGGCTCTGCATGGTTTAACCATACAGGCTAATTTGTTGCCCAATCCTGTCATCCAGTATGACGGAGAAGATGTCAGTTCCCGCTCGCATGGGCCAGGTGCACGATTTGATTCGCTTCGCATTATTCAATTGTTCGAAACCGGTGGCAAGCGTTCGGCACGCACGAAGGCCGCTTTGCTGGGTCAGGAAAGCGCCGAGCAGGACTATGAGGCCAGACGGCTGGATTTGATTGCCCGGGTTGCCAATATGTTTCTGGATGTTCTATCGGGACAGGAGCGGTTGAAGCTTGCATTGGCCGGTCAGGAACTTGCACAAAAGGTGGTCGATGCGGCGAGTAAACGTGTCATTGCTGGCAAAGCGCCACCGATTGAAGAAACACGGGCGCAAGTCGCGCTTGCGACGGCGAATATCGAAGTGGAGCAGGCGCAGCGTAATCTGATTTCTTTTCGCAGACAGCTTGCCCTGCTATGGGGAAGTCAGAATCCTGTTTTTTCAAATGTCATCGGCGAACTCGAAACATTTGTGGTGATACCTGAATTGGGCGAACTGGAAACACGCTTGCTGCAAAACCCATTAGCCCTGCGCAGCCTGAAAAATCTCGAACAGCGGCAAGCAATGTTGACACTTGAAAAAGCGCGGCGAATTCCGGACATTACCTTAAATGCTGGCGTCAGGCGTTATGGCTGGGATATTCCCAATGACACCACAGCGCTGGTCGGTCTCTCCATACCGTTGCCACTGTTTGACAGAAATCAGGGGAATCTGATGGCGGCACAGCAGCGCATCAATCGTGCGGTGGATGAGCAGGCTGCGATGGAACTGCAATTGAGGACGCTGCTGACGCAGGCTTATGAATCGCTTATCGCGGCGGACACACAAATCAATTTGTTACGCGAGGAAATACTTCCCGGAGCACGGGAAACATTCAGAATGGCAAGCCGTGGTTACGAATTGGGCAGATTCGGGTTTCTGGAATTGCTCGACGCCCAGCGCACTTTATTTCAAAACCAGACGCTATATCTGCAAGCATTAACCAATTACCAGCGTTTGATCAATGAAATTGAGCGTTTGATTGCTGGCCCTATGGAATATATGAGTTACGAGCAATGACAAAATTTCAAGCTGAGGTGAGTAAAAAATTGTCGGATCGATCTGGGAGCTAAGGAGAACATTGTGAACGAAACCAATCTTAAACCGATTCTCATCGTGATCATTGTCGGTGTCATTCTCGGCGCAATGATTCTTAACATGGAAAAATCAACCGTCACCGACGAGGCGGGTCAAGGCGAGTCTGCAAACACATCGGTTGATTCGAATCAAGCGGAAGAGACCGGTCCCAAAGGCGGTAGAATATTTACTGCGGATGATTTCAGCGTAGAAGTTACCATATATGAAAAAGGTGTTGATCCACAGTTCAGAATTTATCTTTATGAAAAAAATAAGCCCATACCGCCAGATGAAGCTAAAGTTGCCATTACGCTGTCGCGATTGGGTAGATCAGCTCAATTATTTTCATTCAAACCGATTGGCGATTATCTGCTCGGCGATCAGGTTGTAGAAGAACCGCATTCCTTCGAAGTTGCAATAGCTGCCGAGTGGAAAAATAAAGTGTTTCACTGGGGCTACGATCAGGTTGAGGCACGCATTGAAATGAGCGACGAAACATTAACCAGAACCGGCGTTGAAATTAAAACAGCAGGTCCTGCCATCATTCGTCCAGCGCTTCAGTTGCCCGGGGTCGTCACATTTAGCAAGCTCAATATCGTTCCCGTTGTGCCGCGAGCCCCGGGTATCGCCATTGAGGTTCCTCGTGATTTGGGGGACAAGGTTAAAAAAGGCGAAATATTGGCAGTTTTCCAGAGTCCGTTGCTGGCTGATTTGCGCAGTCAGTATCTCGCAGCGGAAAAAAGACTGGCACTTGCTCAAGTAAATTATCAACGCGAAAGGCAACTCTGGGAAGAAAAAATTACCGCCAAGCAGGAGTATCTGACAACTCAGCAATTGCTCAGTGAAGCCGAAATTGCGCTCGATCTTGCCTCTGCAAGATTGCGTGCCATTGGTGAAGAACCTGAAACGGTCAAGCTGTTAAAAAACCTGACACATTATGAAATTCGTTCACCGCTTACTGGCTTGATAACGAACAAGGCCATTGCACGCGGGCAGGTATTTAGAGAAGACGACCCTATCTTTACTGTCGTTGACATCTCCACGATGTATGCTGATTTGACCGTATATCCAAAGGATCTGGCTACGATAAAAATCGGCCAGCAGGCCACCATTAAATCCACAGCGGCGAAAATAGAAGGTACGGGTGTAATTACCTTTATTACAGCGATGGTTGATCAGCAAACGCGTACGGCTATGGCACGTATCATTTTGGAGAATCCGGAAGGACTGTGGCGCGACGGCATGTTTGTCAATGGCTTCATCAACACTGAAGAAATCGAGGTCCCGGTGGCTGTCAGCATGGATGCACTGCAAACCCTTTTTGATTGGACGGTCGTTTTTGGTCGCTATGGCGACTATTTTGAGGCGCGCCCAATTGAATTGGGTCGAAATGATGGCGAAATGGTCGAAGTGCTTGAAGGATTGCATGCCGGTGAACACTATGCAGCAGGCAACAGTTTTGCAATCAAGGCTGAGTTAGGCAAGTCAGGCGCGGAGCATGATCATTAACAGAGAGTGGGTACCAGATTGTGATAATAAATCTGGTGTTTTTTCTGTCAATTCAAATTTTTTAATCTGATAGCGAGACAAGACCTTGTTCGAGCGTATTTTACAATTATCCATAGATTATCGCGGTCTGGTGATGGTGGCAGTGTTTGCCATGGCTTTGCTGGGTATTTACAGCTACCAGAAGGTACCAATTGATGCGGTACCGGATATTACCAATGTTCAAGTACAGATTAATACCGAAGCGCCCGGTTATTCTCCGCTGGAAGCAGAACAGCGGCTGACGTTTCCAATAGAAACCATCATGATGGGATTGCCAAATCTCGATTATACTCGCTCGCTGTCCCGTTATGGCTTGTCTCAGGTTACCGTGGTGTTTAAAGACGGCACCGATATTTATTTTGCGCGCCAGTTGGTCAGCCAGCGCATACAGGAAGTCAGGAACCGCCTTCCGGCTGGTATTGAACCGCGCATGGGTCCGATTTCCACCGGGCTAGGCGAAATTTTTATGTGGACGGTGGACGCCAAACCCGGCGCAAAAAAACCGGATGGCACGTCATATACCACAACTGATTTGCGTGAAATCCAGGACTGGATTATCCGGCCGCAATTACTGACCGTTCGTGGTGTAACCGAAGTCAATTCCGTCGGCGGTTATGTCAAGCAATTTCATGTAACCCCCTATCCTGAGAAACTGATTTCACTTGGCCTGACCCTGCAGGATGTTGCGACAGCACTGGCGCGAAATAATATGAATATCGGCGCCGGTTATATCGAAAGAAGAGGCGAGCAGTACCTTGTCAGAGTTCCCGGTCAGGTTACCAATCTGAACGAGATTGGTGAAATTATTCTGGGCAGCAGGCAAGGCGTGCCGATTCGTATCAAAGATGTTGCTGACGTTCTCATCGGCAAGGAATTACGTAATGGTGCCGCGACGCAAAACGGCAAGGAAGTTGTTTTGGGAACGGTACATATGTTGATTGGCGAAAACAGCCAAATCGTTTCCGAGACCGCCGCTGCCAAGCTGGAGGAGATTAATCGCAATTTGCCTGAAGGCATAGTGGCTACACCAGTATATAACCGTACGACGTTGGTCGACAAAACCATTCAAACGGTTGCCTCCAACTTGATCGAAGGTGCAATTCTGGTCATTGTGGTGCTGTTCCTGTTTCTTGGCAATTTCCGCGCAGCGTTGATTACTGCGCTGGTGATACCGCTTTCCATGTTGTTTACGTTGACCGGGATGGTGGCAAATGAAGTCAGCGCCAATCTGATGAGTCTCGGTGCACTGGATTTCGGCATTATCGTCGATGGCGCCATTGTCATTATTGAAAATTGCATCCGCCATCTGGCCGAGGAGCAAAAAAGACTCGGCAGGCGATTGACGCTGACGGAACGCCTGGAAATAGTTTTCTCGGCCAGCAAGGAAACACGCAGAGCACTGTTATTCGGCCAATTGATTATCATGATCGTCTATATTCCGATATTTGCACTGTCGGGTGTGGAAGGCAAAATGTTTCATCCCATGGCGTTTACCGTGGTTACAGCGCTACTGGGAGCGATTATTCTTTCTATTACTTTTGTTCCTGCTGCGGTTGCGCTTTTTCTGAGCGGCGACATCAGCGAAAAGGAAAGCAAAGTAGTCGTTCATTCCAAACAAATATATCTACCCATGTTGAATTGGGTGTTACGCAACAAGGCATTAACGGTGACACTGGCAGTTACCATCATGGTGCTTTCCGGTTTGCTTGCAACCCGGCTGGGCAGTGAGTTTGTACCGAGTCTGAACGAAGGTGATATCGCCTTGCATGCGATACGAATTCCTGGCACCAGCCTGACAACTGCAATTGAGATGCAAAATGAGCTTGAAGAAAAAATCAAGACCTTTGCAGAAGTTAAAAGTGTTTTTTCCAAAATCGGTACCGCTGAAATCGCAACAGATCCCATGCCGCCAAGCGTGGCCGATATATTCATTATTCTAAAAGATCAGGATGAATGGGAAGGTCCCTATAAAACCAAGGCTGAACTGATTGCTGCAATGGAAAAGGTGGTGAATGATGTGCCGGGCAACAATTATGAATTCACACAGCCGATCCAGATGCGTTTTAACGAGTTGATATCCGGTGTGCGCGCCGATGTTGCCATCAAGGTATTTGGTGATAACATGGATGTCTTGCATGATGTCGGCGATAAAATTTTATCGGTGATCGAAAAAATACCGGGCGCAGCGGATGCAAAAATAGAGCAACTGACAGGCTTGCCCATGCTCTCAATCCAGATGGATAGAGCCAAAATGGCGCGTTACGGATTGAATGTGGAAGATGTACAGAACGTTATTGCCATAGCCGTAGGTGGTATGTCGACCGGTCTGATTTATGAAGGTGATCGGCGCTTCAATCTGGTTGTTCGCCTGCCGGAGCAAATGAGAGGCAGCATTGAAGCACTCAAACGCTTACCTGTTCAGTTGCCGAATGCGGTATTAAATATACAACAAGGCCAGGTTGCGCCACCGGCTTACTTGACACTCGGTGATGTTGTCGACTTCAATGTCATTGAAGGTCCCAATCAGATCAGCCGCGAAAACGGAAAACGCCGTGTCGTAGTTAGCGCGAATGTCCGCGGAAGCGATTTGGGTACATTCGTGCATGAAGCACAATCGCGCATTGCTGAAGAAGTTAAAATTCCACCCGGTTACTGGATTGTTTGGGGTGGTCAATACGAGCAGCTTGTATCGGCCACAGAACGTTTGATGATTGTCGTGCCGGTAGCACTGGGTCTGATTTTTGTGCTGCTTTATTTGATGTTTGGAAATCTGCGTGATGGCCTGCTGGTTTTTACCGGCGTTCCATTTGCGCTTTCCGGCGGTATTCTGGCGCTCTGGTTGCGCGACATACCATTCTCGATTTCCGCCGCGGTTGGTTTTATTGCTCTGTCAGGTATAGCGGTACTGAATGGCCTGGTTCTGCTAACATTTATACGCAATCTCCGCAAAGAGGGTCACACGCTGGATGATGCTGTTAAGACCGGCGCATTGACACGACTTCGTCCCGTATTAATGACCGGTTTGACCGATGCGATTGGATTTGTGCCGATGGCATTGGCAGTCACCATTGGCGCAGAAGTACAGCGGCCGCTTGCAACTGTTGTTATTGGCGGCATTTTAACTTCTACCGCTTTAACAATGTTGGTACTCCCCGTCTTGTATCACATCGTTTATCGAAAAAAGGAAATCAAATCCTCAGCGAAAACCCACATATAAATCACGTACAAATAAGTGTCGAAAAATTTTACACTGACCGCAGGGTTTTTGTATTCAAATTTTCACCCTATGGTAACTAATTGTATTTAAATCATTAAAAACAAATTTATATTTTGGCCCAATATTTGCTATTATTCATATATATGGAAGTATTTAATTAATGAGTAATCGTATACTCACTTATGAGATCAGTTTAGTATGATAAAAGAACGATCACACGAACAAATTAATAAAGAGCGTTCGGCGTCAGACGCATCGGCAATAAATTCGCACTCGCAGAAGCGGAGAAAATTGTTAAAAGGTGCCGCATCGTTACCGGTAATCATGACGTTATATAGTGGTGCGGCGCTTGCACGCACCAGCAATATTACAGGAGAGGCGGATTCGATCCAGAACGCTGTTTTTCTTGACACAGCAGATGGACCGCAGTTGCTTTGTGTTTTTCCTGATCCATTTCAGGAACAGATATCCGGCGGCCCCTATGATCTGGGTACAATGCCGCAAGCAACGCTTATCCAACAACCCAAGATCGACCTCAGCGGAAACGCCGACACAATTTTGACAAACAAATTGCAGCAGCTTGACGATTGTCGCGCACGCGGCGGAATCATGATCTCTGCTGCCGCTTACACGTCAATCATGAGTAAAGCAGGAATTAATATTAATCCGACTTTGTAAACAAACGGCGCCAATCAATTTAACCGGTAACCGGAAAGGCTTTTTGATGGGCGCCTGATATTACGCGTTTTTTATTAGAAGTATTCTGTTTGAGAAAACTTTCCGTTTAGCATCATGCATTGGCAATCAAATCTTTTTAATTCCCTACTGATCGAAGACTGGGGCGAAGAATATACCGTTTTTCAACCGGATTCAGGCAAAACGCACTTTCTAAATCAAATGAGTATGCAGATACTGGAATTCCTGGATCGAAATCCCGCCACAACTGAAAAGATCAGCGCTTATCTTGCCGAACAATTCCAGCAAGAACCGAATCACAACTTTCTACACAATATTGAAAAAATACTCTATCATTTCGATACATTGGGTTTAATCAATAAAGTAAACTAAGGTTCTCGGCATGATGGTTAATCAGATTCCATTTGAGGAATTCCACATGCTGCTCCAAAACCAGGGACTTAGAGTGGCGATAGGACCCTTTAATGTTTGTATTCAAACAAGATACAAACCGCTTGCAAAGCAGCTCTATATGCTCTACAGCCACTATCAAATGACCCAGGATGAAATTGCAGAATTTCATGTACGGATCGTTACTGAGCGCTCCTTGAGAAATCCGCTAAAAAAAAATGTTCGCTTTCTTCTTGACGGACAATCCCCTTTTGACAGTTTTCCTCAAGAACAGGCACTTGCTGTTCTAGAATGGGGTATTAACCTCGCCATTGCTGTCCGTATCAATCATCTATTGATACTGCATTCAGCTGTTGTAGAAAAAAATAACCATGTTATTTTGCTGCCCGCCTGGCCGGGCAGTGGCAAAACAACATTGTGCACGGTATTATCTCACCGAGGATACCGGCTTTTCTCCGACGAATTTGGATTAATGGATCCACAAGAAAACTTTTTTTATCCCATACCCCGTTTGATGCCGCTTAAAAATGAATCTATTGCAGTAATCCGAAGCTATCTGCCAGATGCCGTCATCGGAAAACCGATACCGAATACCCAGAAAGGCACTGTTGCACATGTCTGTCCACCAAAAGAAAGCTTACTGCAATCAAAAAATACTGCGAAAGCCAGATTGATTATCTTCCCCAAATGGATTGCTCATTCACAGACAAAAATTGAAATCATCTCTGATTCTGAAGCGTTTATGCTGCTGGCAAGCAACGCATTTAATTATGAAATGCTCGGTGCGACAGGCTTTCACGCAGTTGCCCGACTGATAAATAGCTGCGATTGTTATAAACTGGTTTATTCCGATCTGGACGATGTAACGGTCGCCTTGCAAAGGCTAATCGATGAAGTCTGATTGGCCACAGCATCAACAGATATTACTGCAGGCATTGATAAATCCGGAATGCCTCACCAATATCAGCAATTCGGAATGGGAACTCCTCATCAGATTGGCCAGGCGCGTAAAATTGCTTGGGCGTCTGGCCTTACTACTGCAAAATCAAGGACTCTGGAATGCGATACCGTTCCGAATCGCAAATCAATTGACGTCCGCTCTTGTGCAAGCCAGAAAATTTCAACAATTAGCTCAGTGGGAACTCAACAGAATCATTTGGGCGATGAAAGAATTCGATACATCGATTATTGCGCTCAAAGGTATCGCCTATAGACTGGCCGAGCTGCCCTATTCAGAAGTACGACTATCTGTTGACCTTGATCTTTTGGTACCCAAAGAAGACCTGGCGGATATCGAATCATTACTCATGATCAAAGGCTGGAAGCACAGACCGATCTCAGCTTATGATGAACACTATTATCGCGTTTGGAGCCATGAAATTCCGCCGCTTGTACATGCTGAACGCGAAACCGAAGTAGACATCCATCATACGCTGATACCACTGACAAGTCGCCTAAAAATCGACACAAAACTACTTTTTGACTCAGCCACCACAATACAAAACACAAAGGTCAAACTGCTTTGCCCCGCCGACATGGTCATTCATTGCGCACTCAACTTGTTTCAAAACAATGAAATCGCAAACGATCTTAGGGATTTGCTAGACCTGCACGATTTAATGATTTTTTTCAGCAACAAAGACCCTGACTTCTGGTTACAACTCACTGATCGCGCCAACCAACTGAAATTAGGACGGATATTATTTTATGGTTTTCACTTCAGCCGGCATATTTTCAAAACTCCAATCCCGGAAGATATAATCGCACGGTTACATTCGAAACCCGGCAAACTCAAACTTTGGTCAATGCACCGGCTCGTTCCATTGGCCTTGTTTCCTCAACATCCAGACAAACCTAAAAAGTCTGAATCTCTGGCACGTGCGTTACTTTATCTGCGCAGCCACATGATACGGATGCCGCTTTATATTCTGTTGCCCCACCTGGCATATAAAACAGCTCGGAACGTTTTCACGATAAAGCAGAATAAAGGCAGCCGCCAGCAATAAATCTTTATCTAGACACAGACAGCAAGAAAATTACCGCACTCCTGTTCAAATTTAAATGTCAGAAAACGCACACCAATGGAAGTGTGATTCGCTTCAAATTGTTTATGGGCGACTTCTGCAACGGCCTTAAAATTTGATGCATCTATTTTGATAATATCATATGGTTCAAGTGGAACATCGGCCAAAAATCGCACACCACGTGGCGATATATCCTGCAAAACACCCTCGTAGGGTTCATCAGGCCAGAACAAATAAAAATTGAACTCCCCTTGAGCACTGATTCGGATGTTTGTGCGGCGCTTCTGTTCAAATTGTTCATCGGCTGGAACAGGTAATGGACTGGCACACTCAATACACGCATTATTCTGATAAGGACTCTGTTGCCTTGTATAGGGTGTTTGACAGAAAATGCAATAAGACAGCCCCTCTGTAGAATCTTCATCAACAGCGCAAGAAGCATTCCGGACAACACCGGTTTTAGGACCAATATCAATCTCTCCTACCGGAATCAATTTTTTTTGCGATACTGCCAAACCGCCTGAAAGAAGCGCATCATAACGCGCACGCAAAACCGGATTGACAAGCACCATATAGGATTCTTCTAATAAATCGGTATTTTGATATGGATAGTCCAACAACACGCGGTAACTTGCAATAATAACCTCAACAGGTGCATCAGGCTGAACCTGGAGAACACGGTAATAATTGCGCCGGTTCACATTAAACATTCTCGCAGAACGTCCAGTAAACCTTTTGACGGACCCCATAGCAAAAAATCCCAAGCTTAGCTTTTTAATCGGAAGACGTTTTTGCAGTTGCCGATCATAATCCGCACGATTTAATGGATCCTGTAGTACTGTATAGGCGGTGTTTAGCAAGCCGGCCTGCAAATCCGCATAACCCTGATCCGGATGCAGTTTAAGTTTTTGTATCAGTACACGGTGACTCGCATTAATTACTGAAAGTGGCGCATCTGGTTGAACATAGAGTGTCCGGTATAAGTTGCGCCTTTCTTTCATGACATTCCCTTGTTTGTATTCAAGAATCCAAAAAATTGAAATAAGCTTTTTCTACAATACAAAAGCAATCTTTATGGAAAAAATGTTCATTTAACCAGCGTTATGCTACTCGGGTTTTTCATAATATGCAAAACTCCCAGAACCACTCATTTTAGGATAATTCGTTCATTTTCCCCGTCCATGACATATCCAGTCAGATTAATTAAGATCAATCACGAACAAACAGTCAAAGACAATAGGATTACCTGCGTTACCGCCAAAATTGGTCATATCAACCATGCCTGACAACCGCACTGACCCAACGCTATTTTTAAAACTCCCTGTGCCACCAATAACTCCATTTCCGTCATTGGCTGCACCGGTAATATGCGTGATTGGCTGACCAGATGGCGTGACTATCGGCTGCAATGCAGGTTGTACCGTAGTATTTCCTCTTGTAATCAAAGTACCCTGCGGAAGATGAAAATAGGTTGTTCCAACCAGAGCAAGACCATCTCCCATTGGTGTAATGTTTGATAAACAATCTGTAGCAGTCCCGATGACTTTCTGATTTTTTATATCGATTAAATCGGTATCAAAGCATATCGCCGGATCATCGTACCATCGCCATCAATATCGGGAACTGTACTTTCGTACATATCGCCCGAGCCTTTCAAATTTAGCGCCAAACGTTCACCGCCACCCTTTCCGGCGACTGCCGCACCTGAAAAAAGAAAAATAGCAACGGGAATCATGAATAAAACGCTTGTTTTCTTGTCCATTGTTGTTTACTCCATTAATTAATAATTTATATCAAGCACTGCACGGCATAGCGATGCATTGTTGAATCCTGTCAAATAACGCCGACAGGGACAATTATTTTACCCAGAAAAACCCTAGATGAAGCAATCAGATTCACATGAAACTCAATCAAATAATCCTGATATGGATACAATTTTCATCACAAATTTACCCATTTGACCAAAATCCATAATTTCATTAGGGACTTAAATTTCCCGATGCAAGTGATAACAGTTTCCTGAAGCGTTATAATAATAGTCAGAATTTATATAATTTGATCAACAATACAACAATATGCTTAAACAACTGATTCAGAGAACACCCTTGCTCAACGGCGAAGACGTCGATGCGAAACGGGAAGAAATCCGCGCCTATTTTCATGGCACACTCGACTGCTACGAACAGCTTTTTCAAACTTTGCGCAATGATGAAGCCTATTACAAGAAACCGATTTCACTGCGCCATCCTCTGATTTTCTATTACGGCCATACCGCAACCTTTTTTGTAAACAAACTGGTTCTGGCCGGACTGATTACAGAACGCATTAATCCAAAATTTGAATCCATGTTTGCGGTCGGTGTCGATGAAATGAGCTGGGATGATCTGGACAACACGCATTATGACTGGCCTTCCGCCGCGGAAGTCACAGCTTACCGTAGAAATATGCGCAACATGGTCGACAAACTGATCAGCGAATTGCCGCTGACGTTGCCGATTACCTGGGACAGTCCTTTCTGGCCGATTCTGATGGGCATCGAGCACGAGCAAATTCACCTTGAAACATCATCCGTACTGATCCGCCAGCACAATATAAAATATGTGCAACCTCATGAAAAGTGGCGTCCCTGCGACAAAACAGATTCGGCACCGGCCAATGAACTGATCAATGTAACAGCCGGCTCGATTGAAGTCGGCAAAAACAAATCCTCACACGAGAATTACGGCTGGGACAATGAATACGGGCTACATAAAGCCGATATCGCCGCCTTCCAGGCCAGTAAATATCTAGTCAGCAATCAGGAGTTTTTTTCGTTCATAAACGCCCAAGGTTATCAAACAGATAATTACTGGGATGAAGAAGGTTTGTCCTGGCGGGATTTCAGTAAAGCAGAACACCCCACCTTCTGGGTCAAAGATGGCAACGACTGGCTTATGCGCACCATGACGGACGAAATACCCATGCCATGGGACTGGCCGGTTGACGTCAATTATCATGAAGCCAAAGCCTTCTGTAACTGGAAAGCAGCAATGACAGGCCAACCTGTCAGGCTGCCCACCGAAGACGAATGGTACCGGTTATATGATGTTGCCGGATTGTCTGAAATCCCGCCTGAAAAACAGGCTGCCGGCAATCTACACCTTGATTATTATGCCTCAAGCTGTCCGGTAAATGAATTTCAGCACGGCGATTTTTATGACATCGTTGGCAATGTCTGGCAATGGACAGAAACCCCGACGTATCCTTTCGAAGGTTTCGATGTCCATCCGTTATACGATGACTTCACTACACCGACTTTCGATAACCAGCACAACCTCATCAAAGGTGGTGCATGGGTTTCCTGTGGCAATGAAACGCTAAGAAGTTCGCGTTATGCTTTCCGGAAGCATTTTTTTCAGCACGCCGGTTTTCGTTATGTCGTCTCAGATGCACCGGCGACACTGCAAACCTCGAACTATGAAACCGACAAACTGCTGTCGGAATACGCCGAATTTCATTATGGCGACACTTATTTTGACGTTCCTAATTTTCCTAAAGCACTTGCGGAAATTGCCATTAACGCCATGGGTAGCCGTCCAGCGCATAAGGCATTGGATCTCGGTTGCGCATCCGGTCGCTCCACATTTGAACTTGCCCACCATTTTGATCATGTCACCGGCATCGACTTCTCCGCGAGATTTATCGGTCAGGGTGTTCAACTGGCACAGCAAGGCATACTGCGTTACACCCTGACTGACGAAGGCGATCTGGTTTTCTATCGGGAACGCACATTAAGCGGCCTGGGGTTGGAATCGGTCAAGAACAAGGTTGAGTTTTACCAAGGAGATGCCTGCAATCTGAAACCGTTGTTCTCGGGTTACGACCTGATTCTTGCGGCCAACCTGATTGATCGCCTGTACGATCCGGCCAAGCTGCTCAATTCCATCCATACGCGTATCAACATGGGGGGATTGCTGATGATCACTTCACCATATACCTGGCTGACCGAACATACCAAGAAGGAATTCTGGATTGGCGGCTTTAAGCGTGACGGAGAAAACTTCACCACGCTGGATGGATTGAAAGAAATTCTCGGCAAGCATTTCAGGCTGATTCAAGGCCCACAATCTGTACCGTTTGTCATCCGCGAGACAAGCCGCAAACACCAGCATACATTATCCGAAGTCACGATCTGGGAAAGAGTTTCCTAAACGGCGGAATCGATGTGATTGACTTCGATCAAATCATAAATCGCGAAGGAAGCAGCAGCACCAAGTATGACGGACGGCAAGGCATGTTTGGCAGACCGGATGTCATTCCGGCATGGGTGGCGGATATGGATTTCGCCACACCCGCCGTCATCACCAACGCGTTGATTGAACGCGCAAGGCATCCGATATACGGGTATACCCTGTTTCCGGACAGCCTGTATGAAGCAGCCATCGATTGGATGCAACGACGGCATGGATGGACAATCGAGCGCGACTGGATTGTCATGTGCCCCGGCGTTGTGCCTTCACTGAATGCCGCCGTGATGGCTTTCACGAAACCCGGAGAATCTGTCATCATTCAACCACCGGTTTACTTTCCTTTTTTCTCGGCAATCACGCAAACCGGCAGAACGCTCATCGAGAATCCGCTGAAATATGTGCAAGGAAATTACGCTATCGACTTTGACCATCTGGAGCACTGTGCACAAAACGCGCACTTATTGCTCCTCTGTTCGCCGCATAACCCAGTCGGCCGTGTCTGGTCGCCGCAAGAGCTTGATTCGTTATTGCAGATCGCCGAGAAATATAATCTCATCATTTTTTCCGATGAAATCCATGCCGACCTGATTTATCCGGATAACAAACATACTGTTTTTGCCACGCTCAAGGGTTCCGGAAATCGAATCATTACCGCCATGGCGCCAAGTAAAACTTTCAATATTCCGGGGCTCAATCTGTCAATGCTGATTATTCCAGACAAAAAAATCCGTAACGCCATTATCGATGTGTTTAACACCTGGCATATCAGCGCATCCAACCCTTTCAGCATCACCGCATTCGAGACCGCATACCGCAAGGGTGATAGATGGCTTGAAGCACTGCTTGTTTATCTGCGCAATACGCACGACAGCGTAGCGGACTTCCTGGTGAAACATTTGCCTCAAATAAAATTGATTCCATCTGAAGGCACTTATTTACTCTGGTTAGATTGTAGCGCGATGAATATGACCGATGCAGAGCTTAAGCGTTTCTTTATCCACGAAGCCGGCATTGGCATGAGCCCAGGAACACTATTTGGAGAGCAGGGCAGCGGTTTTATGCGGCTAAATATTGGCGCGCCAAAAAAAATGGTCATGCAAATCCTGAACAATACCCAGCAGGCATACGTACGACGAACATAACAAGTATGTCCCCAGAATGGCCCACATGTTATCTTTTAAAGCTTGATTAATGGAAAACAAATAAAGCAGATCATGCTGACAGCCATCACTCCAACCAGTCTATCGAAAAATACATTTGCGTGAACTACCATACTCAACAACACCGCACTAGCACCACGCCTGTAATGGAATATCACACGCTCATGCAAGCTGGCGAGCTGAAGCCGGACACGGATCAGGCCAATGCGGTCAATGAATTGGAACGTTTATATCACGCATTAGCAAGTTATTCTCAATCAGGCGTTCAGAAAAGCAACTGGTTAACGCGTTTCATTAGCAATAGTGCGAAAAAAAAGCCATCTCCCAAAGGCATTTATCTGTATGGCAACGTCGGTCGCGGCAAGTCCATGTTAATGGATTTGTTCTACAGTGTTGCGCCATTAACGATGAAGCGGCGGATACATTTCCATGAATTCATGCTGGAAATTCATGCCAACCTCAAAACCTGGCACAGTCTCAACACACAACAACGCAAACAGGAAATCAAAAATTTATCCAGATTTCGAGGTGGAAAGACGGACCTCGATGATCCCATGCCTGCGGTAGCACTCCGGATAGCAAACAAAACAAGTCTGTTATGCTTTGATGAATTGCAGGTAACCGATATTGCTGATGCAATGGTTGTTGCCCGGTTATTCAAAGAACTTTTTGAACAGGGTGTTGTGATTGTAGCCACGTCCAACAGAAAACCAGACGATCTCTACAAGAATGGCCTGAATCGTCATCGTTTTCTCCCTTTTATTGACCGGATAAAAGAAACCATGGAAATTATCTCGCTCAATGGGCCTATTGATTACCGCTACGATCGATTGAAAGGGACAGATACTTATTTTTACCCTGTCAACGAACACACCACTGCCGCACTATCCACAGCTTTTTTCCGTTTAACCGATCGCAGCATAGAAGACCGAAACAAAGTGCCCAGCGGCGAATTAATCGTGCAAGGTCGCAGACTATTTGTTCCCAAATCAGCGCGGGGCGTGGCTGTTTTTTCATTTAAACGGCTCTGCGCCAATCCATTGGGCCCAGCCGATTACCTTGCAATTGCAAGAGCCTATCACACTGTCATCATGGTCGCGATTCCACAATTCACGCATGATAATGCCAGCGAGGCCACACGTTTTATTCATTTCATCGACGCGCTGTATGACCATGGCGTCAAATTCCTGTGTTCGGCAGCCATGCCGCCCGAGTTACTGTATCAGTCCGGCAATTCGGGCTTTGAATTTAAACGTACGGTCTCGAGATTAATGGAAATGCAGTCGGAAACTTATCTGCTAAAAGGGCATGGAAAATTTAATGCCTGAAAATGCGCATAACTAAGAAATTAAACCGCATTATCCACCAAACACACTCAATATCAAATGGATAGAATACTCGCGCATCAGGAATCTCGTTATCTAACAAGAGTCAAGACAAAGCTTGCCTTTGGATTAAAATTACATGTAAAATTAAGGGTTACACAAATTCACTATATTTAAGTTATAAGTTATAAATTTTGAGCAAAAGGCAAGTGGGCGATAAATTATGGTCATAATCAGATTGGCACGCGGGGGCGCAAAAAAACGTCCTTTTTTTAACATGGTTGTTGCGAATTCACGCAACGCACGGGATGGCAGATTTATAGAACGTGTTGGTTTTTATAACCCCAGGGCTACTGGTGGCGAAGAAACCTTACGCATTCAAATGGATCGGATCGATTATTGGCAATCGCATGGCGCACAGCTATCCGGCACGGTAAACAGATTATTAAAACAATTTGCGGCAACGAATAAACAAGCACCCGCAAATACCTAGTAGCGACCGACTAGAACCCATGGTTATCATGGGCCATGTTATTAACGCTTTTGGTATTCTTGGCTGGATCAAGGTGCAGCCATACACGAATGAAATTGACGGACTGCTTGAATACAAAACCTGGTGGTTAGGACAAGAAAATAACCACTGGAATGAAATGCAGGTCATAACCGCTCGCATAAATGGCAATACACTGCATGTAAAGTTAAAAGAATGCGATGACCGGGATCATGCGCTTCAGCTAAAAGGAATGCAAATTGCAGTTCCACGGAACGAACTACCGGATTTACCGGAAAATGGAGAACACGGATACTACTGGTCTGATTTGATTGGCGCCGAAGTCGTTAATCTGAATAGCGAAAAACTTGGCACAGTGACAGGACTGATTGAAACGGGCTCTAATGATATACTGCGAGTTAAAACCGGGAACATCGTTTCTGAGCGCCCCGAACACTCTGGAAGTAATGGCACACAAGAGCTGCTGATTCCATTCATTGAGAAGACATTCATCAAAAAAGTGAATTTAGCGTGTTCTCAAATCGTTGTGGACTGGGAATTGGATTATTGAAGCAGATATTAAGGTAAAAGCGATGCCTTATGAATGCGATGTGATCACATTGTTCCCGGATATGTTTGACGCCATTACGCAATATGGTGTCACAGGAAGGGCTCATAAAAACAGGCTGTTCCATTTAATTAAATGGAATCCGCGTGATTTTAGTGAAAACAACTACCGCACTGTTGATGACAGCCCCTACGGTGGGGGCCCCGGAATGGTTATGATGGCAAAGCCGCTGGAACAGGCGATCATTAAGGCAAAAGAACGGCAGCAATCGCTTGGTATTGATAAAACAGAGGTCATTTATCTGTCTCCGCAAGGACAAAAGTTTGATTATGGACTGGTCAAGCGGCTAAGCAAGTTGCGCGGTATTATTTTGCTCTGCGGTCGTTATGAAGGCGTTGATGAACGCGTGTTAAACCGCCAGGTGGATACAGAAATCTCAATTGGCGATTACGTTCTGTCAGGCGGGGAGCTTGCGGCTATGGTAGTGATAGACGGTATAACACGGTTGATTCCAGGAACACTGGGCGATCCAGAATCAGCCAATCAGGACTCGTTTGTAAACGGACTGCTGGATTACCCGCATTACACGCGTCCTGAGAATTACTGTGACAGCAGTGTTCCGGAAGTATTATTATCGGGCAATCATGCCGATATACGCCGCTGGCGCTTACAGCAGGCGTTAGGAAGGACTTGGCTGAAACGCCCGGATTTACTTAAATTGAAAGAAGCCCAAGGTATTACACAAGAAGAAGAAACGCTTCTGGAAGAATTTAAGAAAGCCTGCAAAACCAGGTTAAAATAAACGGTAAATAGGAAAAAATGTTATGAACATCATTGATCAATTAGAAGCTGAAGAAATTAGTCGTTTAAATAAAGATATACCCAGTTTTGCCCCTGGTGATACCGTTGTTGTCAATGTCAATGTTGTCGAGGGAGACCGCAAACGGGTGCAGGCATATGAAGGCGTTGTCATTGCGAAACGCAATCGCGGCTTAAATTCGGCATTTACGGTTCGCAAGATTTCCAGCGGTGAAGGGGTAGAACGGACTTTCCAAACTTATTCTCCGCTTATTGCAAGTATAGAAATCAAACGCCGCGGTGATGTTCGTCGTGCAAAACTATATTATTTGAGAGACCGTTCAGGTAAATCTGCGCGCATTCGCGAAAAGCTGCCTGCACGTTTAAATAAACAAGCCCAAGCAACAGCACCTAAAAAGCAGGACAAACCCGTCAAGGATGCACAGGAAGCAATTTCTGAGTAAGTGTTTAGAAAATTCCGTTTAAAAAAAGCCATAGATAGTTAGAAATCATCTATGGCTTTTTAGAATGTACCGGTTACAGCAGTTCCCGGATATTTTCGGGTGGTCGACATATTTTTGCCTTATCCCCACGCACCACAATTGGGCGTTGCATCAAATCGGGATTTTCAACCATATGTCTAATCAATTCATCCTCCGAGACTGTATTTAAATCGAGCTCCCTTGCAGCAGGCTCATCCTCACGCAATACATCACGCGCAGACAGATTCAGTTTTTGTATCAACTCTTTCAATTTATCGACAGTTAGCGGTGTTTCGTAATAATTGACGGATTCATATTCCTGACCACTCTCATCAAGTAACGCCAATGTGCCGCGGCATTTACTGCATGTTGGCTTTTGATAAATTGTAATTTTATCGCTCATGAAACACATCTTCTCCTTAACTAAATATCACTTTGCCATAGACGACGCGGGCCGTACTAACTTTGGCAACACGGCAACAAAATTGTTAACAAATCATTTTTTTCTGAGCTGACTTAATTCACACCGCACTCATCAGAAATCGCCTTATGCGCTGCAGACGATCCTTTTAATCCAAAAGTGTCTGTTGTCGGCGTTCCGCGCGAAGAAGTTCCTTGAACCACCAGTGCGCTTCCACGCCGGATTGCATCAGCGAGCCTGTTATCGGTATCCTGATCCTGCGCCCACGCAGAATCGTCCTGGGTAAAAAGCTTAAAACTTTGATTATTGACCTTAACTGTAACTTCACTACCCGCCTTATAGGTATAACCGGCAATATAGCTGAACACATTTTTACTGCCCTCTGCCGGACGATGAGTGACTAAAGCAAAAATATCGCCACGCTTTGAATAGTCACCTTCGTCTTTTTTTGGCTGGCTGACCATATAGCAAACTTTGCCATTGTTTTCCATAAACTTATATGCTGTCCAATCGCCATGTTGCCCCAACAACTCGGGCTCGGATGCCTGGACTGGACTCATTGCACCACCCAGAAAAATAATGGCGCCTGTCAAAAATAACCTTCTGAATTGTCGATACTTCATAATGAAAAACCCTGAGATTGTATTAGATCAACGAGTTTTCTGTAACTGTAAACTCAATTTATGGAAAATGCATTGCTCTGATTGATCAATGAAACAAAAAACTTAAGCACACCCTTCCATTTTATAAATGTAATAACCTGTATTATTTATGGCGTCAATCACATCAGGCGGCGCGCTTTGGCTATGACAGAAACTGCACTCTTTGCTGGTTACAACAGCATCATTCTCACCAATGGAAGTTAACCATTCTTTGGCGTATTCAACGGCTTTTTGATCGTCCTTAACCGCCGTAAAAACGTCAAAGTGCATAATATGTCCATCTTTAGCTTTCACATAGGTATCATAAACATGAATCTGCATATTTCTTTTAGTCCTCAAAATTAAAACCGAAAAATTGGCAAAGCAATATCATTAACACATCAAAATCGCATTGCTTTTCTTGAAGGGGTTACTATATCAATTAATCCAATAAACCGCCATGGTAATGAACCGATTTACAAAATCTTCATAACAATTATAGCCGCTCAGTCACTTTATCCTGTCTAGCCAAAGCCAACTGGATAGTCAACTTTGGATGGATGCTCTTCGTGAGCGCATCATTTGCAGATTATTAGAAATTTGACAGTTAGCGCGCGCATATTACTCGTTTCTCATTTTAAAACCGCCAAATGCTTTGTGTTTTCGTAAGCCATACGAAACCCCGGTTCATTACCTGCCACTCCATTAACCATAAACTAAGAAAACTTGATCCAGCCAGGATTATTATTACAATGGGATTTTATAACCTATAGGGATGGTGTGGCGCGAACAGATTCGAGCATTCTGAAATAACCCGCTATGATTATGTGTCTATTTCGCAAGGTGTACTGAGAAATGACGCTGTCTCGGGCAAGCGCAACGAACAACATACACTCAAAATTTTCGCCTTAAAAAGTGCTAATGGAGAATCTGGGTTGAAAATACAAAATCGTTGTAAGAAATAATAAATTTCGAGAAATGTGATGAGTACGTAAAACTGACCGAACGTTACAATTTGTCTTATAAAAACATCGTATGATACCGCCGGGTTAAATATAATGAAAATCATACCGAGTAGTTTATAATTGCAAAAGCCTTTACAAGACCCTATTTACGAAAAACGCGAAAATTCAGCAATCCAATGTAGCGCATACTTAATATAATTCAATACAAAAAGTTAGCTTATTAATGTATTAGTACCGTAGCGCCAGAATCGTTCAATCGGTATTTGCTTCAATGCAAACATGTAACTTGGAGAAAACGATGTCAACTAAAGCTATTGCCGAGCCGATACGTCTGGGCGTGATGTCGCCGATGACGGGTATCGTCGGTCTGTACGGTACCGAGATCAATTGGGCCGCCCGCATCGCCTGTGATGAAGTAAACTCAAATGGAGGCATAGCGGGTCGGTCTGTTGAGTTGGTGGTAATCGACGACGGCAGCTTGCCGCAAACTGCAATCCCGGCTGCCATAAGGCTGATTGATGAATATCAATGTGTGGCCATGATTGGCAATTTGTTATCAAACACACGAATTTCGGTTCTCAAACAGGTCGCGGAACCCAGGTGCATTCCGCTACTTAATTTTTCTTTTTATGAAGGTAGCCTTCATAGCCATTATTTTTTCCATTTTGCCGCGCTGCCTAATCAGCAAATCGATCGGATGATTCCTTTTATGGCTGAAAAATGCGGACTTAAGATGTTTTTTGCCGGAAACAATTATGAATGGCCGCGTGGCTCAATAGATGCAGCTAAGCAGATGTTGGGCAAAATCAGCGGAGAGGTGGTTGGTGAAGAATATTTTGAAATAGGTGTCAAAGAATCTGAGATTGATAGTCTGTTGATGCATGTAGCCCACTCAGGTGCGGATGTATTTGTTCCCTATTTTGCTGGCACAGATCAGATCATGTTATTAACACGTTTTACGGAAATGGGTTTAAAAAAACGTATGGCGGTTGTCATGGGGCATTATGATGAAATGATGGTAAGCAAAATGCCCGCCTCCGTGAGAGAAGGATTTTATTCCAGTAATACTTATTTTATGTCTGTTGATACGGTTGAGAATAAGCGATATTTGCAGAGTCTGCAGCAGCAACCGGACGTTACGGGCATATGGCCAAAAGGTAACGGTATCTTGACGAACTTTGGCGAGGGCGCATACCTATGTGTGCATGCTTTTGCCAAGGCGGCAAATGAAGCCGGGGAAATCAAAGGCGAATCCTTGATTCGTGCGCTGAGCACTGTCTGTGTGAATGGACCGCAAGGAAAAGTCACCATGCGCGCCAAATCACATCATGCCAAAGTCAACAATTACTTGTCACGCTGCAATGCAGACGGCACCTTTACAATTGTGAGTGCTTTCAAAGGAATAGAACCGGTCATTCCTGTCCGCTATCAGTATCAGGTTAGCGACATTGCCCAAAAAAAAGAAAAATGGAAGAGTAAATCGATTAGCAGTGATGTTCGGCAGATTTTATCTTTGGTTGATTTGCTGATTATCGTTACTGATAAAACGGGCGTCATTTTAGAAGCCAATCAGAATGCATGTCTGCTGTTTGACTATTCCAATAATGAGCTCATCGGCAAGTCAATTCATAATCTTTTCCCGCTGATTCTGTATGTACAAAATACCGAACGCCTGAAAAAATTTGTATCCGGTAAGGAAACTCGGCTCCGGATGCAGCTTGAAGATGAAATCATGGGGATGCGTAAGGACGGCGCTTTTGTTACTTTACAGCTTGGCATTTCAAAATATTTTTGTGATGATGATTTAATGCTGATCTTCAATATGCTGGATGTGACCAAACGAAAACATGAGGAAGAAGCACTTTGCCGACAATCGATTTACGATACATTGACGGATCTACCGAATCGTTTTTTGATTCATGGCCGATTGAACAATGCAATGAAACGCTCACAAAAAGATGGGCTAGATGTTGCTGTATTGTTTATCGATTTGGACAATTTCAAGTTGATTAATGATACCCACGGCCATGATGTGGGCGATATTTTGTTGAAAGAAGTTGCCGAGTGTTTGCTCCTGGAAGTGCGACCGGGAGACACAGTCGGACGGCTCGGTGGAGATGAGTTTATTGTTATTTGCGAACAAATAGAAGCGCCTAGCATAATTTCAGACTTGGCAATGCGTATTAATGTCGTTTTAAGACAACCTTTTTTCATTGAAAATCTTCAGCTGTTCATATCGGCGAGCATTGGCGTTGTAGTATCGCATGGTAACGAATTTACGGCAGAAAATATGCTGCATTCAGCTGATCTGGCAATGTACGCTGTGAAACAAAAAGGACGTGATAGCTGGCAATTTTTTGATGAACAGCTGCAACAAGAAATCAATCAGAAACACAAGGTGATTCATGGATTGCGCCAGGCGCTCGAACGTAATGAATTCTTTGTATGTTTCCAACCGATTGTTTCAATAACGGGTGACGAGATTGCCGGAGCGGAATTATTGTTACGCTGGAAATTCGACGGCGAATTGATATCACCTGATTTCTTTATTCCGTTGGCAGAAAAAATTGGCGTCATTGCCTCAATCGGGAGGTGGGTGTTTCGTGAGGGATGCAAGGCAGAAGCCGGCTGGCGTAAACAATGGAAAAGCAAGGCGCCATATGTGTCAATCAATATGTCGACAATCCAGTTAAATGATAAAGATTTAATTAGCTGTTTTGCAAAGACGCTATATGAAACAGGTGCAGACCCAACACGGATACTGCTGGAAATCACGGAAACTTCTTTGATGATGGATGTGGAGTCAAACCAGAGAGTTATTCATCAACTGTCATCTCTCGGTCTAAGGATCGCTGTTGATGACTTTGGTACTGGCTATTCTTCGCTGGCGCAATTGGCGCGGTTGTCTGTAAGTGTTCTAAAAATTGACCGGGTATTTATTCATGATATGGAGCAATCAAAAGATATGCATACACTGGTGCGTACGATTATTGCTTTGGGACACTCATTAGGCTTAAAAATCATCGCCGAAGGTATAGAAACATACAGTCAGATGACAGAATTACAAAAACTGGATTGTGATTATATTCAAGGTTATCTTTGTTTCCGGCCTATGGATAAAAATGATTTTGATAAAAAAATTGGAAGTATTATTTTGGCAGCGTCTAAAATCTAAATGCAGCAATCCGGTTCAAGGTTCGACTTTATTCGATTAAGCATTTTGTATCGGACAAATTGCATTGGCGTGAACTGCCGATAATTGTATAAAAACAGTTGTACCGCGATAGGCGGAAATATCAACAATCAACCTGTCTTGTGAGAGCGCTCAATAATACCCGTGTGAAACGCAAGCTTACCTGCGTTGCGTTCAGTGATATAGCGTTTTAAAGGATCGTGAATTACGCGAAAAGCCATTTCATCCCAGGGTATTTCATTTTCGGACACCAGTTTGACTTCGCTGCTCTCGATACCGGGACTAAAATCCAGGTCAAGCAATCGTGCGCGAAACAGAACATATACCTGGCTGATATGCGGCAGGCTGTATATTGCATAAAGATCGCAGATTTCCACACGGGCGTTGGCTTCTTCCAACGTTTCCCGGGCAGCCGCTTCCGCTAACGTTTCATTGTTTTCCATGAATCCTGCCGGCAGCGTCCACCAGCCACTGCGTGGTTCTATTGCACGCCGGCAAAGCAGAATTTTGTCTTCCCATTCGGGTATACAGCCGACTACGACCTTCGGGTTCTGATAATGAATTTCGTGACATTCCGTACAGATATATCTGGGTAACGTATCACCTTCTGGTATACGGAATTCTACGATCGCACTACAACAGCTACAAAATTTCATAAATTGCTTCAACCTGATTTTCTGATTTTTAAAAAATCAGATTGTAAAAAATAAATGTATTACAAATGATTACTGACGACAAAGTGCCGTTCTGACAATTGTTTGCCGTCCTTGTCTGTCAATACCGCTCGCCACGACCCTGTATTTCTTTGACTTAACACCTTATTGGCATAGGTGCGCCAGTTATTACCGCCTATACGAAGTTTTGTTTCTGCGACAGGTTGATCTTGATAATACCAGCTGATGGTAACCTGTTGTCCAGCGAGATCGTGTAATTCAATAAAAAAATAAATGCTTTTACGTTTATCTTGTTCAAGCTGAATATGATTGATTTCGTCGACCGGTTCGCGATGTTTCACTGCATGGGTTAATTGCGCACGTATTACCTGAGGGTGGTCAGTTTCATTAAGGGGAAGCGACGACAGCAGTTCAGGACTGTTATTGTTCTGTGTCATTGTCTTTTGCGTATCGTTTATTGTTAATTGCGGTTTCACGGCGGGCGCCGGTGGACTGTGTTTATTTGCATGATTCGGTTTGGAATCCGGTACGATGATACGCGCATTGTCTGACTCAGCTTTAGCCGTGTTCTTGGCCGTTTCAGTTATGTCTTTTATTTCGGAGGGTGGTTTTTTTTCATTTTCTGCATGTGTGGCAGAATTGGCCTGCGTGTCAAGTGTGGATTTTAAGGCGTTATTGTTATAATAATTAAAATTCCCAGCTGGATCTGAGCCACTGCCAGTATCTGATTGGAGGCTGCCGATATCAGCTTCATCATCATTCTGGCTCAATAAAAGAACGCTGATCAATCCAATCACTGCGACCAATGCGAGTACTGCCAGTGAAATTTTACGCCAGTCAAATGGCGGCTTTTCCAGGTAATCTTGGGTGTCGATAACCGGAATGGATTCCCCGGTTACTTCAGTTTGACCCGTTTCTTCTGGGGTTTTAGGCTGCTGAATTTGGATACGAATTTTCAGTTTGTTATCAGTCATATCTGGTTTTGGCCTAAGCTTGATTTTATTACTCTGTTGGAATTATACCGTAGAACACGATAGACATTGGCACCTAAAAAATATGCCAGGATCGCATCTTTAAACTGTCCTATCATATATATTCTACAATAGACACCGTTACTCAAGAAAAAGCTTGGAAACATGCAGAGAATGAAGCAAACGATAGAAACTTGCCAACAGCAATTGCGCCAATTACGCCGACAGATTGAGCAACATAATTATCAATATTATGTACTGGATGCGCCGACTGTTCCCGATGCCGAATATGATCAATTATTCCGAAAATTACAACAAATAGAACGCGATTATCCGCAACTGGTTACACCCGATTCTCCCACCCAGCGTGTTGGCGCCAAACCGCTGAAGTCGTTTGCACAGGTTGCGCACAACACAGCGATGCTGTCGTTGAATAACGCCTTTGAAGAAGATGAAGTTATGGCATTTAACCGACGGGTTTGTGAAGAGCTTGAGGTTCAGGAAGTGGAGTATTCGGTTGAACCCAAATTTGACGGTTTGGCCGTCAGTTTGCGTTATGAAAAAGGCATTCTTAAAACAGGTGCGACCCGGGGAGACGGTTATACCGGTGAAGATATCACGCTCAACCTGCGTACCGTCAAGGCGATACCGTTGTCCTTGCCCACAAAAGAAATCCCTGAATTACTTGAAGTGCGCGGTGAAGTGCTTATGCTCAAGGCAGACTTTAACCGATTGAATCAGCAGTATCTTGAGAAAGGCGAAAAAGTTTTCGCCAATCCGCGAAACGCAGCTGCCGGTTCGTTACGTCAGCTTGACTCGGCAATTACCGCTACGCGTCCGCTGATGTTTTTTGCCTACGGTATTGTTCCCAGCGAAGACTCGCGCGTACCTCAGGAAAGCCATAGTGCCATTATGCAGTTTCTCAGAAATCTTCATTTTCCTGTAGCGCGGGAACGTGCAGTGGTTAAAGGTTGTCCGGCGTTGCTCGCATATTACCGGAAAATTGGCGCGCAGCGTGATCAGCTTCCGTATGATATTGACGGCGTGGTCTATAAAGTCAATTCATTGGTGCAACAGGTCAAGTTGGGGTTTGTTGCACGTGCGCCGCGCTTTGCCCTGGCGCATAAATTTCCGGCACAGGAAGCTGTTACACGCTTGCTCGACATCAATGTCCAGGTTGGCAGAACAGGCGCACTGACTCCAGTTGCGCGATTGGACCCCGTCTTCGTCGGCGGCGTGACTGTAACCAATGCGACCTTGCATAATGCCGACGAGGTTCATCGAAAAGATGTACGGATAGGCGATACGGTTATTGTCCGCCGTGCCGGTGATGTTATTCCTGAGATCGTTTCTGTCGTTCTGGCGCAGCGTCCCGAGAATACGCAACCATTTGTCATGCCACAACATTGTCCGGTTTGTGGCGCAAAAGCGGTACGTATGGATGGTGAAGCGGTTTCCCGCTGTACCGGCGGCCTTTTCTGCCCCGCACAACGGAAACAGTCCATTTTGCATTTCGCGTCGCGTCGCGCAATGGATATTGATGGGCTGGGGGAAAAACTGGTTAACCAGCTGGTTGATAATGCCATTGTCAGAAATCCTGCCGATCTATACCAATTGGGACTGCTTGCGCTCGCCAATCTGGAGCGCATGGCCGAGAAATCGGCCGGTAACATCCTGGCGGCGATTGAAAAAAGTAAACATACTACGCTTGCACGTTTTATTTATGCTTTGGGTATCCGAAACGTGGGTGAAGCAACCGCCAAAGATCTTGCACGCCATTTCGGTAGCCTGGATCGCCTGATCGAATCCGATATGGACAGTTTGCTGCAAGTGCCGGATGTAGGCCCTGTCGTAGCGCAGAGTATTCTGGATTTTTTTGCCGAAATGCATAACCGCGAAGTCATTGAACGCTTACGCGCAAGCGGAGTATCCTGGGAAGAACATACTGATACAATCACCAAACCGAACGAAAATAGTGTCATTAGTGATAAAACATTTGTACTCACCGGCACGTTGCCAAATATGACCCGGGAAGAAGCCAAGGAAAAAATTGAAATGTACGGTGGGAAAGTGACTGGAAGCGTTTCCAGGAAGACTGACTATGTCGTCGTAGGGGAAGACCCGGGTAGCAAATACGAAAAAGCCGTCAATCTCGGCATCACAGTGCTGGATGAAGATGGATTCAAAAAATTACTTCAATCAATCTGATTTATGTTGACTCGAAAAGAAGCAGAACAAATCCGGCAAACGGCTGAATTAATTTATTCCGCTGAAGCGATTGAGAAAACAGTGCAACGTCTGGCCAACGAAATCACTGCAGTATTATCTGAACAAAATCCGCTCGTATTGTGTGTCATGAAAGGGGGTGTTGTATTCGCCGGACATTTGTTGCCTAAATTGATTTTTCCAATGAATTTTGATTACGTTCAGGTATCGCGCTACCATAACGAAACAAGTGGTGGAGAAATAAACTGGATCGTGTTCCCGCAAGATTGTTATAAGGATAGAACGGTTCTCGTCATAGATGATATTTTGGATGAAGGCATTACGTTGGAAGCGATTCGTAAAAAAGTGCTCGATTGCGGCGCGAAATCGTTTTATAGTGTAGTGCTGGTAGAAAAGGAACTCGGCCAAATAAAGCCGTACCAGGCTGATTTTGTCGGATTGATCCTGCCAAACCGTTATGTATTCGGTTTTGGCATGGATATACATGGCGCCTGGCGTAATCTGCCAGCAATTTATGCATTGAACTCGGAGTCGGAACTTTAAGCTATGCTGGCTATAATCGGCGGCAGTGGCATGACACAGCTATCCTGCCTTGAGATATCGCATCGTCAAATCATACGTACACCTTATGGCGAACCATCCGGACCGTTTACCTTTGGTCAGATAAATGGTCATGAAATCGTATTTCTTGCACGTCATGGGCATGGCCATACGATTCCGCCGCACTTGGTCAATTATCGCGCGAACCTGTGGGCCTTAAATACCTTGAAGCCGGAACATTTGATTGCGGTTGCGGCTGTGGGTGGAATACAGAAGGATCTAACACCTGGCAATCTGGTTGTTCCTGACCAGATCATCGATTATACGTATGGACGTGATTCAACCTACTTCAACAGCACAGACCAGCCGGTAGTGCATGCCGATTTCACCCATCCTTATTGTTCAGCGACACGTGCATTACTTTTCAAGGCAGCTAAAATGGCCGGAGAGTCTGTTGTCGATGGCGGTGTTTATGCTGCCATGCAAGGGCCGCGGCTTGAGACAGCTGCCGAGATCAACCGATTAGAACGTGACGGCGCCGATATGGTGGGTATGACGGGTATGCCGGAAACCGCATTGGCAAGAGAATTAGGACTCAATTATGCAACGCTCGCAGTTGTTGCCAATCACGCCGCCGGACGTGGTACAAACGTTGCCGAAATTCCATTAAAAGAAATTTATGCGGTTCTTGAAACGGCAATGATTCATGTTAGAAACATCATCGAACATTTAGTGAATTGTTATGGCGATTAAATCGGTACTTAAAATGGGTGAGCCTTTGTTGATGGAAGTGGCTAATCCAGTGGAACGATACAATACGCCTGAACTCAATAGGTTGATTCAGGATATGAAAGATACCATGGCGTCGCTTGATGGCGCCGGCCTTGCTGCACCGCAGATTGGCATGAGCTTGCAAGTGGTTATTTTCGGATTTAAAGAAAATCAGCGTTATCCCGGCGCGGATGAAGTGCCTTTTACCGTGCTAATCAATCCGCAACTGACACCGTTATCCGATGAAATGGAAGAGGACTGGGAAGGGTGCTTGAGTGTACCGGGTTTGCGCGGCAAAGTGCCACGATATACGCACCTGCGCTATCAGGGATTTGATCAACAGGGTCATACAATAGATCGCCAAGTGGATGGATTTCATGCGCGCGTCGTGCAGCATGAATGCGATCATTTGCAAGGTATTCTCTACCCAATGCGCATCAGGGATTTTCGTGCTTTCGGGTTTACCGGGGTACTGTTTCCCGATCAGGCTGTTTTGGATGAATAGATAAAGTACTAGGACGAGGGTTTAGTGTGCGTCTTTTTTGCATTAATCAATTCCGAGATACGCTTTCCCGTCTGCAGTGCGCCAGCACGAAATGCTTCAGTCAGCGCATTAACCGCTTGCTTGATAAACCATTCGCCTTCTTCGGTCTGGTAGAACTGAACATAAGCCTCAAGTTCCAGATCGTCGAGTTCTCGATAAACATACGCCATCGTTAAGATCATAGCCTGGTATATATTGTCGGCCATTTTTTTCTTCTGTGTGTTGAGTTCGGCATCCAAAGCATTCATTGCTGCATTATCGTCATTGACAGTACCCATCCGCATGGCGCGTTTTAAGCTTGCCGTCAGTTCGATGGCAAAATGCGTTGTATAGGTTACTGACTCGAGCATCTGTAGCAAGCGAATTCGGTTCGTCGGCAGTGGGTTTCGAGTCACGTTTTCCACGAAAGACTCAAACGCCATAAGGTCGAATTCGCGCCCTTCGATTTCTGTAATTTTGCGCATTTGCGGTGAATTAAACGAATGTGCCAGATTTGCAAGACGCTCAATATCTGAGCCCGTCTTGAGCGCCACCCGAAGCCGGCGATGGAAATGCTCCGGTCCGAATGATTCGATAACAATTTTTTCCATTTCCATGGCGACATCCGGATTATCCGGCTTGTCCTTAGATTGTTTGATCTCCTGCAGTATCTTGCCGCCGATCTCCTCAATCTGATTCTGCAATCCGGAGAGGATGATAATCCTGTCGATTAGCACATCTGGTGATGTTTCCAAAAATGAGAAAGACTCTGGTTTGATTGCTGCAGAAACATGTTGCATTGTCAGTGGGGACTGTTCTCCCTGCAAGGTTTTCCAGGATAACCATCCGCAGGACAGTAGCGCAATGCCGTAAATGACTATTTTGATTCTTACCGGATCAGATTTCACTGTAATTTTCCTCATCAGAACACGATACTGTTTAGTCCTGTACAGTTCTCAGTCAAATGGGTGCACAGAAACAGTGGAAAGACATTGATTGTTAAGCATCATTCAAATAACGGCACATGGCATGACACCTGTAGCCTCCAGCATCATTAAAGATTTGAACAGATAGGAAATTCAAACGTTTCCTTGTTCGAACAAATCGTAGATTGCTGGGTTTGGAAAAAGAAGAAGTAGACAAGGATGTCTAAATTCAACATAAATAGTTATGATAGTATTTTCTATAACATATTGAGAAAAATTGTTGAATCAGAGCTTGGTGCAGTTGTAAGGTCGTACCAGTTTGCACAAGTCGTTAAAGGCGTAAACACGGAAGTTCGATCTAAGCTCGTTGGGTCCATCTGCCATTGTTCTATACCTGCCTATTTTGCATTGGAGTGACTTTCAATTTTCAACAGATTTATCAAGCAACACGCAGCCTCAACAACAGTGACGATTTGCTACTGAAAGAAGATGCACCTATAAAACCCAAACAATTTTACCTGGCAATAACAGATTGGAATGTTGCTTGGAGCGTTCAGTTCACGACTGATCGGCCTTGATCGCAACTTTAATTTAAATCCGATGAATAATTACCGCGTTTCTTGCATATTTTCTACGTTCCTTTAGTTCATGAAAAAAGATCACGTAGAAACAATTTCTTAACACAGACTCTCGGGTATAAAATTTTCCGGAGCAGCTTCATCTGTTCAGTGTTTTTTGTAATTTTTACATTAAAAAAATTGAGAAATATTAAATTTTTTGAAACTTTTTTTTCAAAAAGCCATCTTACAGGTATGGTTTTTTTTGAAAAAGAAGAACCCTATTCTAAATAAATAATAAATTAAAGGAGAGACTATCATGGCAACAACGATGGGAACGAGTAGAGCGGCGAGTGCTGACTATGACATGTCATTGTGGTACGACTCCAAGTACTACAAGCTGGGCATGGGCATTATGCTGGCGGTAGCGATATTCTGGATTTGGTATCAACGTACATTTGCGTATTCACATGGTATGGACTCAATGGAGCCGGAATTTGACCGTGTATGGATGGGCTTGTGGCGTGTACACATGACCCTGATGCCATTGTTTGCGTTGGTAACCTGGGGCTGGATTCTGAAGACCCGTGACACCAAGGAGCAACTGGACAACCTGGATCCAAAGCTTGAAGTTAAGCGTTATTTTTACTGGATGATGTGGTTGGGTGTCTATCTGTTTGGTGTTTACTGGGGCGGCAGCTTCTTCACCGAGCAAGATGCATCCTGGCATCAGGTGATTATTCGTGACACGAGTTTCACGCCAAGTCACGTAGTTGTGTTCTATGGTTCATTCCCGATGTACATTGTATGTGGTGTAGCGGCATACCTGTACGCGATGACCCGTTTGCCACTGTATAGCCGTGGCACATCATTCCCGCTGGTTATGGCGATTGCTGGTCCGTTGATGATTCTGCCGAACGTTGGATTGAACGAGTGGGGTCATGCATTCTGGTTCATGGAAGAGCTGTTTAGCGCGCCATTGCACTGGGGTTTTGTGATTCTGGGCTGGGCAGGTTTGTTCTCAGGTGGTATCGCGGCACAGATTGTGACCCGTTACTCTAACCTGACAGACGTGATCTGGAATGGTCAAAGCAAAGAAATTCTTAATAACCGGATTGTTCCTTAATTTCAACTGCTAGATTATTTTATTCCCCCTCCCCTGTCACTGTTGAAAAACAGTGGCGGGGAAATCCTCCGCCAAGGAATTATTTCCACATAGCTTTACAACTTTTGAAGTCATTTTTACGCTGACTCAAGTTAACCATCCATTGGTATTATCGCTCCCGCCAATTCAAATATGATCCAGAATGTTATCGTGTCATCGTACGCTTTAACCTGGAATTAAAGTCTGAAATGTAAAATTTCAGGCAAGAGTTAATACTTTTGAGTTATAGATGATATGATCAGTATCGTAAATGATCAAATAAACAGCAGGAGACCATATGAACAACCCTGAATCGAATAATCCGGAGTCAAATGATCCGGACTCAAACAATGCAGAAGGCGAGAGCGATGATGAAAGCATCATGAAGTCCAGCGTCAATACGAGTTTGATAATGCCAGCTGCATTGTTGCTGGTTTTATTGATAATACCATTTTCGCTCAATTCTTTTATGCATATGCTAGCAAACAAGAATCAATTTGTTCATCCGGTAATCATGAAGCTACCGCTTGACAGCAGTGTTATTACAGCACCGCCGGAAGCTAAACAATTTGAAGGGTTCGAGGTAAAACTGAATCTAAATACACAGCAACTTGCTGAATTTATCAATGAAATTGTATCCATTTCGTCTGTAGGCACTTCTATTCAGGGTATTACCGGTTTTATATCACCCAGCATGCAAGCTGAAATAAAGGGCGAAAGTTTTAGTATTGAGAATGCCGGGCCACAAAAGCAAATGTATATTTTTAATGACACGACAGAATGGAAATGGCAAGTCGTGCCCGAGTCGTCCGGTATTCAAACAATTAAATTCAAAATGCACGTTACATCGACTGAACGTGACCATCAGAAAATAAATGTCATTGAATTGGGTCGAGCAAATATATCGGTTGATTCAAGCCCAGTCATGTGGATGGTATATAACTGGTGGATTTTCGCGCTGATCGCATTGGTCTTGTTTGGAATCTGGAAAGCATTGCGCCGCTATAATGATTATTAAATACCGGTTATCAATCAGAATGTCTTGAACAAAATCTTTCTTGCTTCATCTTGAAATAAAAACATACAGCCACATATAGAAACCATAGATTACCGAATCAAACTTTGTTTTTATTTCAAGAGGAGATGAAAATGGCAATTACACGATATGAACCATGGGGTTTACTGAGTCAATTGCAGAAAGAATTGGAACGCGGCGCAGCTGAAGGTTCAACGGCAACAGCCGAATGGGCGCCTGCAGTCGATATCAAAGAAACAAAAGACAAGTTCGTTATTCACGCAGATATCCCAGGTGTTAACCCAGAAGACATTGATATCAGCATGGAAAACGGTGTTCTCACCATTAAAGGAGAAAAGAAAACCGAAGCAGAAACCGAACAGGAAGGCTATAAACGTGTAGAGCGAACTTACGGTTCTTTTTACCGCCGATTTAGTCTGCCGGACACAGCAAACCCCGATACAATTTCGGCAGCTTCGAAACATGGTGTTCTTGAAATAACGATTCCTAAGAAGGAAGATGTACAACCCAAAAAAATCAACGTCACTTCTGTTGGTTAATTTATTTAAATTTTCCAAAAAATTGGAGCCATTGACAAATGCCAGATACTGACATTGTCAATGGCTCCATCATTTTTTAAGCCACCTTTGCCATATGTCCAGAACCGTGACAGAATGGTATCTTTGATTTTTCCACGTCTCCGTTAACAAGCCCGGTTTCCTGTTATGCCGATCATTACTCTGGAAAAAGCCTGTCTGGCTTTTGGTCACCATACACTGTTAAACCAAGTCAATCTGCAGATCGATCCGGGTGAACGAGTAGGGTTGATCGGTAGAAATGGTGGGGGCAAGTCCAGTTTATTACAGGTGTTGTCGGGCAAGATCAGACTGGACGATGGTAAATTTTGGTGTGCTTCAAGTCTAAAAATAGCATATGTCGCTCAGGAACCGTTATTAATCGATAACAATTCGGTTTATCAGGAGGTTTCAAATGGGTTGGGCAGCATCAGTCAGTTATTGCTCGATTATCATGAAGTTTCTCATGCATTAAGTATAAGCAACAAAAACACTGATCACCTGCTCGTTCAGTTACAAGAACTGCAAAATGAACTTGATACGCAGGATGGATGGAGCACACAGGCTAGAATAGAAACCGTCATCGACAAATTAAACCTAACGGCCGACCAACTAATTAAACAGCTTTCTGGCGGATTAAAAAAACGAGTAGCACTGGCTCGTGCACTGGTTATCTCGCCCGACATCCTATTGCTCGATGAACCGACAAATCATTTGGATTTAGAATCCATTGAATGGCTCGAAGAATTTTTACAAGGATTTCCAGGTAGCGTTTTATTTATAACTCATGACCGGCATTTTCTTAACAACGTAACCACACGCATTATTGAACTCGATCGCGGCATTCTGACAACTTTTCCCGGAAACTTTGACGAATATCAACGCAAGAAAATCGAAATGTTGGAAATTGAAACTACTCAAAACCATAAATTTGACAAAGTCCTGGCACAGGAAGAAATATGGATACGCAAGGGGATTCAAGCAAGGTGCACGCGCAACGAAGGGCGGGTTCGTCGCCTGGAAGTCTTGCGCAAGGAGCGCGCTTCAAGAAGAGAGCGTGTCGGAAAAGCCAATTTGCAAGTTGATGTTGGCGAACAATCGGGAGACCTGGTCGCTGAACTCATTCAAGTCAGTAAAAAGTTTGGAAGTAAATCGATCATTGATAATTTTTCTTGCCGTATAATGCGCAGAGATCGCGTTGGTTTAGTGGGACCAAACGGCGTCGGGAAATCGACGTTTTTAAAACTGATTCTGGGCGAATTAAAGCCTGATTCAGGTCAAATTCGCCAAGGAACCAAACTGTCCATTGCATATTTTGACCAGATGCGGGAGCAGTTGGATGAAGATATGACATTGACCGAAACGATCAGTCAGGGCGCTGAGTTTATCGATATTAATGGCAAGCGTAAGCACGTCATCAGTTATCTGGAAGATTTTTTATTTTCTCCGCAACGTGCACGCTCCCCGGTTAAATCGCTTTCCGGCGGTGAACGCAATCGCCTATTATTGGCGCGGTTATTTACCCGTCCAGCTAATGTAATGGTGCTTGATGAACCAACAAACGATCTGGATATAGAGACACTGGAATTATTGGAGGAAATGCTGCAAAGTTATACGGGAACATTATTCTTGGTCAGCCATGACCGGACATTTTTGGATAATGTTGTCACTCAGGTTGTTGCATTTGAAGGGAATGGCGTGCTGCGAGAATATGTCGGTGGTTACTCGGATTGGATTCAGACCAGGCAGCTTAAAGAAAAACAAACTCAAACAGAGAGTGTTAAACAATATGATCCTATATCAGCCAAAAAAAAGAATAAGCCAACAACGCAGACCAGAAAACTGAGTTACCAAGAAAACCGTGAACTGGATGCGCTACCCGACAAAATAGAAATGTTGGAGCTTGAACAGGTCAACATTACCCTGCGCTTGAATGATGCGGAAATATACCGGAGTAATCCGGGTGAGGCCATAGCATTACAACAGCGTTTTTCAACCATAGAAAAAGAATTAACAGAGTGTCTCGAACGATGGGACGAATTGGAGTCAAGAAGCGCAAAATAAACGGAAAGTAACAGTAAAATTTCCCTATAAACAACATGGACATAGTATGCAATTCATTGACCAAATCGAGCACATCGTTTAAAGTTCAACTTTTAAGAGGAGGAGGCCTACAATGAAACAAAAAACAATGATTAATTTATTACTTGCCTCGAGCATGCTATTGGTATTTTCAGGTATAGCTCAAGCTGGCGACGCGGCGGCCGGGAAAGAAAAGAATTCTATGTGCATAGGGTGCCATGGAATTGATGGTTATCGTACCGCTTTTCCTTCAGCGTATAACGTACCTAAAATCGGTGGTCAATATGAAGAATATCTGGTCAAATCACTCGAAGGCTACAGAGATGGCACACGCAGTCACCCTTCTATGACGGGACTTGCAAAATCTCTTTCAGACCAGGATATCAAGGATTTAGCAGCTTTCTATGCAAATAATTAATTGAGATTTACATAAGGAATAAATGATGAAGAAATATTTTATTGCCGCGCTCAGCAGCGCCGCTCTTGTTTTATCGGGTCAGGTTGTTGCAGCTGATATTGAAGCAGGTAAAAGCAAAGCTGCAGAGGCATGTGCGTCGTGCCATGGTGCTGACGGAAACAGTCCAGCACCCAATTTTCCACATATCGGTGGTCAGTACAGAACATATTTAGAGAAAGCACTGAAAGATTACAAATCTGGCAGCCGCACTGACCCTGTCATGAATGGCATGGCAGCAGCATTGACTAAAGAAGATATCGAAAACCTCGCATTCTATTATTCAAGCCTGTCTGGCAAACTAAACTCGAACAGATAAAAAAACCTGTATTCCCTAGAAGAGAATACTTAACAGCTTTTATTGTTGCTAGTGAACGCTGATTAATTCATGAATTTGAACAGTCCTGAATTAATCAGAATCCTAGTTGAAACGGGATATGTTAAAGTCAATAGTTAATACACTATGTAACCATATCCCGTGTTTGTTTTAGGAATCAGCGCAAGATTTCATTGTGAATAAAGTAATAAAGCGAGTATAACTACTTGCCGTGTTGGCATTCATACTGCATCAATTCAAAGCAATAACTCTCAGATTTAATTTCTCAATCTGGATTCTGCGCAGACGACATTGGCATATCCGCAAGATTCAGAGACGAAAAGTTTAATACGCACATGGTAATATGGAAAACCGCATCAAAATACAACAACAGGTTGTGTTTTGCTGATCGCTTCAGCTGTCTTCATTACTGATAGGCAAAAATCCCTGCTGTCACTGTCCTTAATTGCACACGCCCACGTGAGTACAATATCTCTGCATTTATTTAAAATCGCGCTGTTGACTTTCACCACACCCGCCGCGTTCGCCTGCTGTTCGCAAGCAATTGCCCGTACCCGTAACCTTTCTTTAATGTTGCAGCCAGACCGACCCATGGATAGTACTTTTCTAACATTTCAAGCTGATTTTTACCATAGGAAGTGAACCACAGGGATAAACCACGGCTCAAAAACAGAAAAAACCAGATTAAGTACGTTTTTTCCGGAGACAAATCTTACAGAAATAACATATTTAGTTATCCGGTTCAAAAAATTCTGATTTTTCTAGTTCGTGCAATATTAAAGTTGGAAAGTTGTTTTACGCAAAGTAATAGAAAATCAAGAAATTTGATTTTCTCGATCTTTTGAATTTACCATTATGGTTATATTAGGGAACAAAAATGGATAATATACTGATAACAATTGAACAGTGGATTCCAGTTGAGGTGTTGATCAACTTGACAATTATTTCCATTATCAGTTTTATTGCATCATTGGTAATTATTCCGATCATTTTGATACGTTTGCCGCATGACTATTTTGATATACGTATTCCTCGATACTGGATGAAAGATCATCACCCGGTTTTGCGTATATTGGGATTAATCGTGAAAAATATTGTTGGCGGTATTTTTTTTCTTGCTGGTTTTATTATGCTTTTCCTACCAGGTCAGGGAATTTTGACAATGTTGATCGGCATATCGTTTATGGATTTTCCAAAAAAACGTCTACTGGAGGCTAAAATAATTGAGCAACCCGTTATCCTGAGTACTATCAATACGATGCGTCAGAAATGCAACAAATCGCCGCTGATCTTATCTTAGATACAAGAACTGGTGTCAGTCATACTCTTTTGTTCCAAAATATTTAGGAATTTATTTTTTCATCGGGTTGTATTAGATAAATCAAGACAACAGACAAAATAACAACGAGACGGAAAGCCGCTTGTTGACCATTCGCGACTTGTGATTGCCACATTAGAAACCATTCCCCGCCAATTGTCATAAATCCGGTGAACCATAACAAAATGCCCAGGGTTAGGCCAGAAACAGCAAGTTTTTTTGAGTGGTTGAACTGCGCATAATCATATCTGGACTTGAATAAACAATAACCACCGATCCAACAAAGTATGGCCACGACTGCTTCGATAAAAATGATCAAGCAAAAAACCAGATGATGAGTCCACGATGCTTCTATTGAACGCCACATGCCGTTGTTATCAGGGAAGGTTGTATCCATCTTAAGCACATGCGCGACAAGTACATAATTTGAATTGTAGTCCGTCACGTTACTTAAGGCAGCCAATGTCGCAAAAAAGGCGGTAGCCCAGACCAAAGCGACTTTAGAAAGTCTTATATACATTTGGTTAACGCTTTTTTATTTTATGGGATTGTTATTGCACGTTACAAAAAAAGAAGACAACCCCGGCCTGGTTACTGGAAATAACAGCGATTAGGCCGGGTTCAAAAGTTTATCAGTCAGACAAGTCAGTATCAGAAACCTGCTGAATACCCGCTAATAACCATACAGAATCGGGATCTTTCAGATCTTTTTCAACATGCCAGACTTCATCAAACGCTTCTGGCTCACCATCCGGTAATTCGCGCATTTGTCCTGTAAAGCGAACACTTGCAATCGCCGAGTCATCATTAGTTTCAACATCGAGCAGATTCGCATCAACAAACATGACTTCAGATTTCTGCTGCACGTCACCCCGTTCTTGTATCTGCATGCTAATCTCAGCAAACATTTCGGGAGTCGTATATTCACGAATATCATTGACATCACCAACATCATTTGCTGCCTGCAAGCGAATAAATGACATTTTGGCATTACGCAAAAATGGTTCTACTTTAAAGTCTGGCGGTATATTTGCGTGATGACTTTCTCCGGAACCCATTGAAGAGGGTTGCGCAGTTTGACCAAAAGATTGGGATGCAGCTCCACCCTGAGTGGTTGTATTGACTCCTGAATATTGCATGGGTTGCGCTGATTGTTCAGCACGCGGTCTTCGCATTAGGCGTATGATGAAAAAAATCACGCCGACAATCAGAATCAACATAACAATGTCCATCATATTGATGCCTTCAAAGGCGCCCCCCATAAACAATGCGGCTAATAAACCACCGGCAGCCAGCCCCGCCAATGCGCCGCCCCACTTACTGCCGCCACCGGCGGGAGAAGCAGGCGTTTGAGCCGGAGTTGGTGCCTGTTGCTGATTGGGTGTTGATTGCTGGTTCAATGACTGACGCTGCTTCCCAAAACTTTTACCGCCACCCATACGCCTGGCTTCCGCATCAACGGCAATTAAACTTATCGTGAAGAAAGCCAAAGTCAGGAAGGTAAGCAATTTTTTCATAATTGATCTCCCATGTTGCTGTTAAAGCAGCGAGTATAGCACTGGCCCGAGTATAGCCGCCATACTCATATGCATGTATCTCACCTGGTCAACACTATCGAAGCAGAACAATCCGTGGAATAGCATCTTTATCTATCCAGACAACGGCATTCTGTTTAAGCTTCCGCCCGATAGATCGCGTTGACTCAAGGTTAATTCCTAAAATACAAACGCTTTTTTCATCAGGCCAAGCCTTTAGTGAATCTATATTATTACTGTCGATAAGCGTCACTGAGCGACGTTTAAGCGTTTCAACGAGCTTTGCATGTAGTGTTTGATTTTTTTCCGCACTTTGGATCTGGCTCAAAGGATTATAGGCGGTGATGATCGCCGCATTTGATACATTCCTGGCATTCATCAATTGATACATTGGTTCAGAATATTGATCAATATACAGCTCAAATGCATCATCTCCCATCCCCACCCGATAGATAGCACGGAAATAATTTGAGATCAGATCAGCTGAAAGTCCCGATTTATCCAAAATGTATCGCCTGTTCACGAGTTAATGAATTGAGATATAGAAGCGGATCTTATTTTTGAGATACATGTCTTAGGTTTTAGGTCTTAGGAGTTATTTTCTCAACGATTTGCCTGTTTCCGGTTGTTTGCATAATAAACCCGGTCAGCAATTTTTCGGGCCCGGACTCAGATACATTTGCATTGAGATAATTCTCCTCGTAACAAAGCTCCTCCGCTATCTATTACGACGTTTCTTAATGTTGTAATTCCTTCATACTTTCGCGAAAGCATTGCTAGCCACCACCAGAGGAAGAACTACTCGGTAAAGCTGATCATTCTTTATTGGTCATTTTCTCATACGCGCCTAAAATGTACAAAGTTCATAGTTTTGAATGCACATTTAGGTAGAGATAGACGCATTCCTGATAGCTCAGAAACCGAAGTTTGACTGGATAACAAGCTTAACGTATATTTCATTCAAAAATAAGGCCCATGGACACTCTGTAAACATGGAGTATCATTCAAACACCCATTCTTGAAATGAAACCACCTGAAAACCGTTGGACGGTAGTGGCGGGTGCGTTGATCATCCAGGTCTGCCTGGGCGCTATCTACAGCTGGAGCGTTTTCGTCAATCCACTCAAGGAAGTTTTTTCCTACTCAACAACGCAGACGCAGATTATTTTTTCTCTGGCACTGGCTACCTTTGCGCTGGTGATGATATTCGCGGGCAGATTGCAGGACAGAAAGGGTCCGCGTATTGTAGCGACCTTCGGCGGTATCGTATTGGGCGCCGGTTATCTGCTCGCTTCATTTACCGGTGGCAGTTTTCCACTGATAGCTTTGACCGTGGGCGTTATCGGCGGCGCAGGTATAGGGCTCGCTTATGTCTGTCCCATTGCGGCGTGTGTGAAATGGTTCCCAGACAAGCGAGGCATGGTTACCGGTATGGCTGTGGCCGGATTCGGCGCTGGTGCGTGGCTGTTTGCAAAAATCGCTTCAGGCTTTATCAATGATTCTGGGGTTTTAACCGCTTTCATGTGCCTTGGCGTCATATTCATGGTATCGGTTGTTCTGGGTGCTCAGCTTCTCAGGAATCCGCCAGCGGGATGGAAACCTGCCGGATGGAATCCGCCTGAATCCAGATCAAATGTTTCTTTTGCTGAGGATTTCGCGTGGCGGGATATGGTCAAAACTACCCAGTTCTGGATGCTTTGGATCATGTTCATGTCCGGTGCGGCTGCTGGATTGCTTGTCATCGGGATACTGAAGCCTTATGGCATACACAGCGGACTGAGCGCCGCTGCAGCGGCGAATGCTGTCGGTATCCTAGCGTTGTTTAACGGCGCCGGGCGCATCGTCTGGGGCGCATTATCGGACAAAATTGGCAGAAAGAACGCCATGACACTCATGTTCTTGTTACAGGGCGTCATGATGCTTGTTTTGATCAAAATGGGATCGACGGAGTTGACGTTGTCTATTGCCGCCGCATGGATCGGATTTAACTTCGGAGGTAACCTCGCCCTATTCCCGACAACAACAGCTGATTTCTTCGGCACCCGGAACGTTGGGATTAACTACGGCCTTATGTTTACTGCTTACGGCGTTGCAGGCATTGCCGGACCAATACTCGCTGGAAGCGTTTTCGATATGACGGGCAGCTACCTATGGGCTTTCATTCCATCGGGCGTGGCTTGCCTTATTGCCGCTGGCATATCCCTCGGCCTGAATTCCCCGCACCGTGCCTAGCCTGAAACATTATCGTATCAGTGCGATAGATTTTGGTTGTAATCGCGATGGTGGCTACTTTTTAATAAACCCAGATTTTCATTAACTTTAGATCATTTACTCTAAGTTCTAAAGCACTATAGGATTTCAAGAAAGACAACACAATAAAAAAACCCCTTAATTAAAAATTAAGGGGTTTTTCTTGAAATATGCTTGGCGATAACCTACTTTCACATGCGTTTACACACTATCATCGGCGCGACTTCGTTTCACAGTTCTGTTCGGGATGGGAAGATGTGGTTCCAAAGTGCTATGGTCGCCAAGCGAAACTTTAACTAACTATTATTAAATAATTTTTGGAAAGTATTAGGATTGATTGTTCACAATATTGCTTATCAAATTCATTCAAGCAAAAGTTTTAAACTTATAGGATCAAGCCGCACGGTCAATTAGTATCGGTTAGCTTAACATATTACTATGCTTCCACACCCGACCTATCAACGTCGTAGTCTTCGACGAACCTTTAGGAGGATTAAATCCTCGGGAAGTCTTATCTTATGGTGAGTTTCCCGCTTAGATGCTTTCAGCGGTTATCTCGTCCGCACTTAGCTACCCGGCGATACGACTGGCGTCATAACCGGTACACCAGAGGTGCGTCCACTCCGGTCCTCTCGTACTAGGAGCAGGTCCTCTCAAACTTCCAACGCCCACGGCAGATAGGGACCAAACTGTCTCACGACGTTTTAAACCCAGCTCACGTACCACTTTAAATGGCGAACAGCCATACCCTTGGGACCGGCTACAGCCCCAGGATGTGATGAGCCGACATCGAGGTGCCAAACTCCCCCGTCGATATGAACTCTTGGGAGGAATCAGCCTGTTATCCCCGGCGTACCTTTTATCCGTTGAGCGATGGCCCTTCCATACAGAACCACCGGATCACTATGACCTGCTTTCGCATCTGCTCGACTTGTCAGTCTCGCAGTCAAGCACGCTTTTGCCATTGCACTATCAGCACGATTTCCGACCGTACCTAGCGTACCTTCGTACTCCTCCGTTACAATTTGGGAGGAGACCGCCCCAGTCAAACTGCCTACCATACACGGTCCCCAATCCAGATTATGGATCTAGGTTAGAACCCCAACAACATCAGGGTGGTATTTCAACGATGGCTCCATGAGTTCTAGCGAACCCACTTCAAAGCCTCCCACCTATCCTACACAAATGTTGTCAAAGTCCAATGTAAAGCTACAGTAAAGGTGCACGGGGTCTTTCCGTCTAGCCGCGGGGAGATTGCATCTTCACAAACATTTCAACTTCGCTGAGTCCCAGGAGGAGACAGTGTGGCCATCGTTACGCCATTCGTGCAGGTCGGAACTTACCCGACAAGGAATTTCGCTACCTTAGGACCGTTATAGTTACGGCCGCCGTTTACCGGGGCTTCAATCAAGAGCTTGCACCCCATCATTTAACCTTCCGGCACCGGGCAGGCGTCACACTCTATACGTCCACTTTCGTGTTTGCAGAGTGCTATGTTTTTAATAAACAGTCGCAGCCACCTTTTTATTGCAACCCCTTTCCGCTTCACACGCGAAGTGCTACACGTACAAGGGGTACACCTTCTCCCGAAGTTACGGTGCTATTTTGCCGAGTTCCTTCTCCTGAGTTCTCTCAAGCGCCTTAGAATTCTCATCCCACCCACCTGTGTCGGTTTACGGTACGGTCTTTTTTCAACTGAAGCTTAGTGGCTTTTCCTGGAAGCATGGTATCACTCACTTGGCACTCCTAAGAGTGTTGCGTTATCACGCCTCAACTAAGCTGCCCGGATTTGCCAAAGCAGCACGTCTACACGTTTGAACCGGGACATCCAACACCCGGCTGAGTTAACCTTCTCCGTCCCCACATCGCATTGAAAAAAGGTACTGGAATTTTAACCAGTTTCCCATCAGCTACGCATTTCTGCCTCACCTTAGGGGCCGACTCACCCTGCGCCGATGAACGTTGCACAGGAAACCTTGGGTTTTCGGCGAGGGAGCTTTTCACTCCCTTTATCGCTACTCATGTCAGCATTCGCACTTCCGATACCTCCAGCATGGTTCACACCACACCTTCTCAGGCTTACGGAACGCTCTCCTACCATTTACATAAAATGTAAATCCCTAGCTTCGGTGCACAATTTGAGCCCCGTTACATCTTCCGCGCAGGACGACTCGATCAGTGAGCTATTACGCTTTCTTTAAAGGGTGGCTGCTTCTAAGCCAACCTCCTGACTGTCTGTGCCTTCCCACTTCGTTTCCCACTTAATTGTGTCTTAGGGACCTTAGCTGAGGGTCTGGGTTGTTTCCCTTTTGACACCGGACGTTAGCACCCGATGTCTGTCTCCCACGATTACACTCTTTGGTATTCGGAGTTTGCAATGGTTTGGTAAATCTCAATGATCCCCTAGCCATAACAGTGCTCTACCCCCAAAGGTGATACGTGAGGCACTACCTAAATAGTTTTCGGAGAGAACCAGCTATCTCCAGATTTGTTTAGCCTTTCACCCCTACCCACAGCTCATCCCCTAATTTTTCAACATTAGTGGGTTCGGACCTCCACGAGGTGTTACCCTCGCTTCATCCTGGCCATGGGTAGATCATCTGGTTTCGGGTCTACACCCAGCAACTAAACGCCCTATTAAGACTCGCTTTCGCTGCGCCTCCCCTATTCGGTTAAGCTTGCTACTGAATGTAAGTCGCTGACCCATTATACAAAAGGTACGCAGTCACCCAATACACGAGGTATTAGGCTCCCACTGTTTGTATGCATGCGGTTTCAGGATCTATTTCACTCCCCTCCCGGGGTTCTTTTCACCTTTCCCTCACGGTACTTGTTCACTATCGGTCGATTACGAGTATTTAGCCTTGGAGGATGGTCCCCCCATGTTCAGACAGGATTTCACGTGTCCCGCCCTACTTGTCTCAATCCTAGTTCCACATTTAAACTTTCACCTACAGGACTATCACCTACTATGGTTTAACTTTCCAGAAAATTCGATTAGTTTAAATGCTAAATATTGATGGCTACTCCCATTTCGCTCGCCACTACTTTGGGAATCTCAATTGATTTCTTTTCCTCTGGTTACTTAGATGTTTCAGTTCACCAGGTTCGCCACACTTAACCTATATATTCAGTTAAGGTTGATCCCTGCTTAATCAATTCTTATTCATACAAAACTGATTAAGCAAGGATCAGGTTTCCCCATTCGGATATCTCCGGATCAAAGCTTGTTTGCCAGCTCCCCGAAGCTTTTCGCAGGCTTCCACGTCCTTCATCGCCTGTAATCGCCAAGGCATCCACCACATGCACTTATTCACTTGATCCTATAACTTTAAAACTTTTATTCAGCATATAAAATACTTTATAAAACTGCTATAGAATTATTGCATTGTTTGAATTCTAAATTGCAATGTTGATACAATCTAACCCTATTCATAAAAGTTTGCATGTTCAGTATCTTGCATACATAACTAAAAAATTATGTATATAGTCAAACTATTAATACAAACAATATGAATATTTAATACTTTCCAAATTTTTAAAGAACAAGATTTATGAAAGACAAAGCTTTTGTCAAGAAAATTCTCTAACAAATTATCCGAGCATTTCTCACATTCCAAAATATAATTATTTTGGTGGAGGTGAACGGGATCGAACCGATGACCCCCTGCTTGCAAAGCAGGTGCTCTCCCAGCTGAGCTACACCCCCAATAATGTTGGTGGGTCTGGGTGGACTTGAACCACCGACCCCACGCTTATCAAGCGTGTGCTCTAACCAACTGAGCTACAGACCCTTCATGAGTCTAAGCGCCATCTCAAATCTTAATCAAGACATAAGTTGGATTCTGATTATTGGTTCTTAGCTCTGTCTTTTATAAACAATCGATAGGTTGTGAGTACTCAACTTGGATATCTCTTGAAAGGAGGTGATCCAGCCGCAGGTTCCCCTACGGCTACCTTGTTACGACTTCACCCCAGTCATGAATCTCACCGTGGCAAACGCCCTCCTTACGGTTAGACTATCTGCTTCTGGTGAAACCCACTCCCATGGTGTGACGGGCGGTGTGTACAAGACCCGGGAACGTATTCACCGCGACATGCTGATCCGCGATTACTAGCGATTCCGACTTCACGGAGTCGAGTTGCAGACTCCGATCCGGACTACGACGCGCTTTCTGAGATTAGCTCCCCCTCGCGGGTTGGCAACCCTCTGTACGCGCCATTGTATTACGTGTGAAGCCCTACCCATAAGGGCCATGAGGACTTGACGTCATCCCCACCTTCCTCCGGTTTGTCACCGGCAGTCTCATTAAAGTGCCCAACTAAATGATGGCAATTAATGACAAGGGTTGCGCTCGTTGCGGGACTTAACCCAACATCTCACGACACGAGCTGACGACAGCCATGCAGCACCTGTGTTAGCGTTCCCGAAGGCACTAATCCATCTCTGGAAAATTCGCTACATGTCAAGGGTAGGTAAGGTTTTTCGCGTTGCATCGAATTAATCCACATAATCCACCGCTTGTGCGGGTCCCCGTCAATTCCTTTGAGTTTTAATCTTGCGACCGTACTCCCCAGGCGGTCAACTTCACGCGTTAGCTTCGTTACCAAGCCTAGTAAGGCCCGACAACTAGTTGACATCGTTTAGGGCGTGGACTACCAGGGTATCTAATCCTGTTTGCTCCCCACGCTTTCGTGCATGAGCGTCAGTGTTAACCCAGGAGGCTGCCTTCGCCATCGATGTTCTTCCATATCTCTACGCATTTCACTGCTACACATGGAATTCCACCTCCCTCTGCCACACTCTAGTCTTGTAGTTTCAAACGCAATTCCCAGGTTAAGCCCGGGGATTTCACATCTGACTTACAAAACCGCCTGCGCACCCTTTACGCCCAGTAATTCCGATTAACGCTCGCACCCTACGTATTACCGCGGCTGCTGGCACGTAGTTAGCCGGTGCTTCTTCTGTCGATACCGTCATAAACTACAGTTATTCACTGCAGCCTTTTCTTCTCGACTGAAAGAGCTTTACAACCCGAAGGCCTTCTTCACTCACGCGGCATTGCTGGATCAGGCTTGCGCCCATTGTCCAAAATTCCCCACTGCTGCCTCCCGTAGGAGTCTGGGCCGTGTCTCAGTCCCAGTGTGGCTGGTCGTCCTCTCAGACCAACTACTGATCGTTGCCTTGGTAGGCCTTTACCCCACCAACTAGCTAATCAGACATCGGCCGCTCCAAAAGCACAAGGTCTTACGATCCCCTGCTTTCCTCCTCAGAGAATATGCGGTATTAGCACATCTTTCGATGCGTTATCCCCCACTTCTGGACACGTTCCGATGCATTACTCACCCGTCCGCCACTCGCCACCAGGTGCAAGCACCCGTGCTGCCGTTCGACTTGCATGTGTAAAGCATGCCGCCAGCGTTCAATCTGAGCCAGGATCAAACTCTTCAGTTTAATTCTGCTAAAACTCCGCTTGACGTTTATGTGTATATACAAACCAACTTGATTGCTTGATTGATTGATTGTATATCTTGTCTAGCGTACTTTATCTTGTTGCTTTGATCTTCCTTAATCCAGAAAGATCTTCATATTATCTATCACAAGAAAAGTACTCACACCTATCGATTGTTGATTTTTAAAGAACAAATTTTGCTGCATCGCTGCTATGCGTTATCAGCAAAGAAGAGCGATTATACAGGAGTTACAGGCTTGGTCAATACCCTTTCATGATCATTTTTGATGATCAAACGAGCTAAACAACACATCTTTCGAAAAATACACTTAATATACAATACCATTTACTTTCTTTTTATTTTCCACATTAAACAAAAAAATAATTTAATTTTTTTTGGCAAGAATTTGGTAAAAATAACTCAAAACAGTTCTTCTCAGAATAAAACAAGTCCAATCAGAATATTAGCGTGAATAGCCAGGAAAACTGATAATATGTGCCGTTCCTTTTATAAAAGTTTTATTCATCAAGTCACGTAATGCCAATGGAAATTCAGTTTGCAGACGCAACATTGTTTCGGTCAGATTCTCGCGGTAATAAACCGCTTCATACACAATCGGCTGATCCAATCCCGATCTCTCCTGCCGCTTGAAGTTTTGCCAGGCAATATCAACCCAACACTTGCGTTCGCCATCGATAAAAACAAATTCCTCCGCATCAATAATCGCCATATACTGCATACTGCGAATAGGCACAAATAAATGCCTGCTCTCGTTTCGAGAGAACAATGTTATCGCCTGATTGTAAGTACTCGCGGGCAATTGACGAGTGACACGGGTTATTTCATCATTCCTATAACAAGTGATTTCCATGACCTATAATCATACCCAGAATTCGATTTATTAATACATTCATAATACCTTATCATTTACCGTGACATTTTCAAATATCACATGGGTGACTACTTTGTTTACAACCGGGTTCCAAGTCAATCACCTGATCAATAAAATACCCATCATTCACAAAGTAACAACAACATGACAATCCATAAAAAACTTTTCAATAATTTGCTTTCAAAACTTGGGCCGGGATTACTGTACGCAGGTGCAGCTGTTGGCGTTTCGCATTTAGTGCAATCCACGCGCGCCGGAGGCATGTTTGGATTTGACCTATTGATCGCCATTGTCATTATTCATCTCATTAAATATCCCTTCTTTGAATTTGGTCCGCGCTATACCGCTGCTACAGGCAGAAATATTTTACATGGCTACCACAAGCTGGGTGTATGGGCAGTCTGGGTTTATTTGCTGATGACTATTTCAACCATGCTCATCGTTCAGGCGGCAGTAACCGTTGTTACAGCAGGGCTGTTTACACATATTTTTGGACTTGAAGAACTCGGTGGCCACGAACCACAAGTTGTTGCAGCGATAATCAGCAGTCTGATACTGATTATCTGTTTTACGTTACTGGCCAGCGGACGATACATTTTGCTGGATAGACTGATCAAAATTATTATTCTGGTGCTGTCCGTAACATCCCTAGTCGCCGTAATTGCGCTACTCTTTGACAATCCAGGGCATTATTCGAATGGCACTATTCATTTCGATATCACGGATGCCGCCCATCTTTTATTTCTTGCCGCTTTCCTCGGCTGGATGCCCGCTCCGATAGAAATTTCTGTATGGCACTCGGTTTGGTCGGAGAGCAAAAACGAAAATGAAGGCAAAGTCGCCAATATGAAAGAGGCGCTATTTGATTTCCGCGTTGGCTTTATTGGAACCGCTTTTCTGGCGATATGCTTTCTGACACTCGGTGCACTGGTTATGTATGGAAGCGGTGTTGAATTTGCACCTGGCGGCGCAGCATTTGCCGAACAATTACTGGATATGTATAAACAAGCACTTGGCGACTGGGCCTACCCGATTGTTGCGATTGCTGCACTGACCACCATGTTCAGCACGACTTTAACACTGCTTGACGCATTTCCGCGCACCATCGGCATGTCACTCGAACTGATATCACCGCAAAGATTCCAGCATCGCACAAATCGATCCATATATATCATTTGGCTGTTGATCACCATTGCCGGAACGCTTTCGTTGCTGTTCTTTTTCATGCCGTCCATGAGTGACATGGTCAAAATTGCCACGGTCATCGCATTTGTGGCTGCACCCGTATTGGCCATACTCAATACATTAGCGATGTTCGACAAATCAATTCCGGAGCAGCACCGCCCAGGCAAGCTCATGTTGATTTGGTGTATTCTTGGATTGGCTGCATTGATCAGCTGTTCTGTCGGTTACTTATGGTTAATGTAACACTTTCTTCAATATTCTTACCGGTAAATTCTTTTTTTGAAGCCGCTCTTTCAGGTATAAACTAAAGCACTCCTACCATCTTGCCCTGATGCAAACAAACAATCCAAAAGAATTTTCATCAACGCACAAAAACCTGAAAACCATAACCACGCTGCTGCCTTATTTATGGGAATTCAAGACACGGGTTATCCTGGCTTTGAGTCTGCTGGTACTGGCAAAACTGGCCAGCGTTTCTGTACCTCTGGTGTTAAAAGATATTGTCGATGCCTTGAACCAGCCACGGGACATGCTGATGCTGCCTGTTTTTTTATTGGTCAGTTACGGCCTGTTACGGCTGTGCACCACGCTATTCGGTGAATTGCGCGACGCCATATTCGCCAAAGTAACACAACGGGCTATTCGACGCATTGCCAATAAAGTATTCGGGCATTTGCATACGCTGTCGTTACGTTTCCACCTTGAGCGGCAAACTGGTGGCGTTTCCCGGGATATTGAGCGCGGCACGCGCGGCATCTCATTTCTGTTGAATTTCATGTTGTTCAACATCCTGCCAACAATACTGGAAATCAGTCTGGTCATGGCAATTCTCATCAATCAATATGACATCCGGTTTGCCGGCATTATTTTTATCACGCTGCTGGCCTACATTGCATTGACTCTGGTTGTCACAGAATGGCGCATGATTTTCCGTCGCACCATGAATACCATGGATTCAAAAGCAAACACCCAGGCAATAGACAGCCTGCTGAACTATGAAACAGTCAAATACTTCGGCAATGAGGCATGGGAAAGCAGACGCTATGATGAAAATCTGCAAACATGGGAAAAAGCCGCTATCCGTAACCAGGTTTCACTTGCCGCTTTAAACTCCGGTCAAAGCGCTATCATCGCCGTGGGTATCACGTTACTGATGTTTCTGGCAGCTGATCACGTCATCGAGGGCACCATGACCATAGGCGACCTGGTTCTGATCAACGCGTATCTGTTGCAATTGTATATGCCGTTGCATTTTCTGGGCTTTGTCTACCGGGAAATCAGACACTCTCTCGCAGATATGGAACGGATGTTTTCGCTGCTCAATGAGAATCGGGAAATCCAAGATAAATCAAACGCCCAGACACTGGATGCGCATAATCCGGCCATACGCTTTGACCATGTCAATTTTGGCTATGATGCCAACCGCCAGATACTGTTTGATGTCAGTTTTAATATTCCAGCCAATCAAAATATAGCAGTTGTCGGTCAGAGTGGTTCCGGAAAATCCACGCTCGCGCGTCTGCTGTTTCGCTTTTACGATGTACAGTCGGGATCCATACATATCAACAATCAGGATGTCCGCGATGTCACACAGCAAAGTCTACGGGCCGCTATGGGCATCGTCCCGCAGGATACCGTACTGTTCAATGACAGTATTTATTACAACATCGCCTATGGCCGCCCCGATGCCACCACGGAAGAAGTCTACGCTGCGGCAAAGTCGGCGCATATCCATGATTTCATCGAAAGCCTACCGGGAAAATATGAGACTATCGTCGGCGAACGCGGCCTAAAACTCTCAGGCGGTGAAAAACAGCGTGTTGCCATCGCGCGCACCATTTTAAAAAATCCGGCTATCCTGATTTTCGATGAAGCCACCTCGGCACTGGATTCCAGTTCTGAAAAACAGATACAGGCCGAACTCAAGCGTATCGCCAAAAACCGCACTACGCTGACCATCGCCCACCGCCTCTCCACAATCGCCGACGCAGACCAGACCCTGGTCATGGAAAACGGCCGTATCATTGAACAAGGCACGCATGCTCAATTGCTTGCTGCCAATCAGACTTACGCCCGCATGTGGGCATTGCAGCAACAGGAACAAAGCAAACATATCCAACACAACACCTGACAAAACGATACAACCAGCGGAGAATCGAAATTCTCCCAAATAGCTTTAGCCGATATTGAACCTAGATTCAACCCATTCGCGCAACGCCACATAATCCACTTTCCCCGTCGCCAGCAATGGAATTTCATCAATTTTTAAAATCACTCTTGGTATGCTTAACTCACTGATGCCATTTTGTCTGGCATAGCTGACCAGCGTTTCACGCTGCATCTCGGGCGTAGTTGTCACCAGAATAATTTGCTCCCCTTTCCGCGGATCGGGAAAGTGCGTAACTGCATGGCTGTAGTCCGGCCACAGTTGATTGACATAGCTTTCAACAGCGGTCAGCGAAATCATTTCTCCGCCGATTTTGGCGAAACGTTTGACTCGGCCTTTAATGATCAGGTAACCCATTTCATCAATCGATACGATATCGCCTGTATCGTACCAGCCGTCATCCGGTGATTGCAGCACACCCGGTTGATCTGACAGATAGTATCCTTTCATGATATTAGGCCCTGCGACCAGCAGCTTGCCACCATCTTCAATGCCCGGTATCGCTTCCAGCCGATGCGTAATGCCTGGTAGCAGGCGGCCGACCGTACCGGGCCGGCTATGCATCGGTGTATTGAGACTCAGAACAGGCGCTGTTTCCGTTGCGCCATACCCTTCAAAAATACGCACGCCAAATTTTTCCGCCCAGAGCTTGCGGTTTTCCTCGCGCAACTTCTCCGCACCTGAAAAAACATAACGGACACTCTGGAAATCATACGCATGCGCAAACCGCGCGTATCCGGAAAGAAATGTATCGGTTCCGAACATCAAGGTTGCATTGGTATCGTAGACGAGTTCCGGAATAATGCGATAATGCAAGGGTGAAGGGTAAAGGAAGGTATGGATACCCGCCAAAACAGGCAGAAGCGTCCCCGCTGTCAATCCGAACGAATGAAAAACCGGCAATGCATTAAATGCAATATCAGTCGGACCAAAATCAATCCGCGAAGAAACCTGAAAACAATTGGCCCGGATATTTCTATGGCTGAGCACCACGCCCTTGGGCACATCTTCCGAGCCCGACGTAAACAGAATCACCGCTGTTTCATCTGAATCGGGGTTTTTATTCATGAACCGATAAACTGTTTGCGGCATCAGATAGGCCAGCGAGCCCTTTATCTTGTCCAGAATGGAAATTTGACGCGCCAGGTCTTCAAGATAAACAATTTTAATCTGATGGGATTCCAGATTTTCAATTAAATGCGTTATCTTACCCATCACGACAAAGCGTCTGGAAGTAATCACGGTAGCCACGACCGCTGTTTTGCACGCGGAAAGCAGATTTTTTTCGCTGGTGGAATAATTCAGCATTGCAGGTATCCGGCCATAAGCCTGCAAACCGAAGAAACAAATCAGTGTGCCAACCATATTCGGCAGCAAAACACCGATAGCTTTATTTCTGCCGGCATGCTTACTCAATACCGCACCCAGCACAAAACTGCGAAAAATGAGTTGCCTATAGGTAACCGGTTTGCGTTCCACATCCTCGGCAATAATATGGTGGACGCCATGAATCCTGCCGGCATCAAGTAATGACTGAAACACGGTCTGACGCAGACTGTTACTTTGGAACATCATGGTGGACATGACATCATAGAGCTTGATACCCGCCAATTGACGTCTCTTCCTGCCGCGAAGATCGTCCGGCAAATTAAATTGCACTGGCGGCATTACTGTCAGGATAATTTTCGGAAACATGCGGATGCGCACCTTGCCGCGCAACCTGGAAAAAGGCGTATACTGCGCACCGGAAATGGTAACCGGCAGCACCCGTGCTGCGGTTTTATCCGCGATCATTGCCGGTCCTTCATAGATTTTCATCAGCGAGCCGGTAACGGTTAACCGGCCTTCCGGGAAAATCACAATTCTGCGCCCTTTTTTGACCCGGTCGATCAACACCCGTGTCGACATGGGACTTCCCGGATCGACCGCAATGGTATCGGCCAGAAACAGGAAAGGCCGCAACCACCAACGCCTGGCGATATAGGTGTTAATCGCAAAACTGACATGATACGGAATACTTGCGCCAATCAACGCCGCATCCAGAAATGACAAGTGATTGGCAACGATAATGGTTTTGCCATCCATTTTATGGAAATGTTCCTCGCCTCTGATCTCCAGCCGGTAACAGACATGGAAAATCCAGCGCAGAACAGACTTGACCAAATCTTCCGGCAACAGACTGGAAATATAAATCGCCACAATACCATTGATAATGGCGATCATCAGAAATACGTCGATCACGGCAAAATCATTCGCAAGCAGAATGCTGATACCCGTGGCAGAAACCACCATGAACAAAGCATTCATGATATTGTTCGCGGCAAACGTGCGCGACATATGCGATTTCTCCGCGCGATCCTGGATAATCGCGTAAAGCGGGACTATATATATACCGCCACAGATTGAGATGCCCAGCACATCAAAAAGAATACGCCAATGGGTAACCGATTCCAGAAAAAGACCGGCCCCGATTAATGTTTCTGCATCGCCACCCACCAATTGGCTACTGGCTAAAAACATATCCACGGTAAACACGGTCATCCCCAGAATACCCAAAGGCACATACGTTGCAACCACATCCCCCTTGAGTAACCGGTTACACAATAATGCACCTATTGCTATCCCGACAGTAAACGTGGCTAAAAAAAGCGTCACAACCTGTTGATTGCCGCCGATAATCTCTTTGGTAAACGTTGGCAGCTGCGATAAGAAGCTCGCGCCGAACAACCAGAACCACGAGATTCCCAAAATAGCGCGAAAAATAATGGGATACCGGCGCACCTGCTGGATAACGGCTCTGGTTTCATGCAAAAAGTTATACCGGATTTTCAAGGCCGCATCCGCCGGATTTGTCGGTGGGATAGATAAACTGCTGATCAACCCGAGTACAGCGACAGCAATCGCGACAATTGAAATAATCAGAGCGCCGCTTTCCATCATAATCAGCAGGCCGCCGCAAATAGTACCCAACAAGATTGCAATAAATGTACTGCTGTCGATGAGCGCATTACCGCCAATCAATTCATTTTCCTGCAGCTGATCGGGCAAAATACCGTATTTAAGCGGACCGAAAAAAGCCGATTGCGTACCCATCAAAAACAAAATCAGCATCAACAACCAGGTTTGTTCCAAATAAAAACCCAGCGCCGCGCCCAGCATCAACACAATCTCAACCAACTTAATCATGCGGATCAGACGCGCCTTGTCGTATTTATCCGCAATCTGACCGGCAATGGCTGAAAACAGGAAAAATGGCAGAATAAAAATACCTGCGGCTATGGTGATCATGATTTGCGGACTCAGCAACGATTGCGTAACCACTGTGTAGGTAATCAATATAACCAGCGCGTTCTTGAACATATTGTCATTAAACGCCCCCAGAAACTGGGTCAAAAAAAGCGGCAGAAAACGCCGGGTTTTAAGCAAGTGCCATTGATCGGGATACATCGATTGCCTCCACAAAGATAATCAACACTATAGATTTTAATGCTACTGTTGCCAAAAAAACCACTCAGTCATTTCTAATCTGGATTTCCGGTTTGTCTCACATTATCTCCTTGATCACAAAACACATGATCAGGCCGTTCGAAACCCTTAAATTTCGCCCCCGCAAACAAAAATTGCAAAAAATATTTGACAAAAATACTTTAATTTATATACTACCCATTACGTATCTCTGAACGACAGATACTATATATTGTGGTTTTAGCCGTTTTCTGGATTTTCAGATTTCGCTTGATATTATCCTGATAACGCGTTGGAATCATAGCGGTTTATCTCATACCAATGATACAGGGAGAATCGAAAACAATGCAGCTAGTCACAGAAACTTCAGCCCAGCAACCCATTTCCAAACACAGTGTTTTTCCGGATATTCATACCGATCAGGAAAAATATTCGCACTATAGAATTATTCGCCGTAATGGTGCGGTCGTCGCATTTGAACCGGTTAAAATTTCTGTCGCCATGACCAAAGCATTTATTGCAGTCGATGGCGGTCAGGGTGCTGCATCCGTTCGTGTTCGTGAACTCGTAACGCGCCTGACCCAGGATGTCGTCAGCGCATTGTTGCGCCGCAAGCCAGAAAGCGGCACATTCCATATCGAAGATATTCAGGACCAGGTGGAGCTGGCGCTGATGCGTTCCGGCGAACATGATGTCGCGCGCGCCTATGTGCTGTACCGTGAAGAACGTGCACGCGAGCGGGCCAAATTAAAGGAAAAGACTGCTGCAAAAACCCAGGAAGAAACACTTTATGTTACCGATAAAGGGCAAAGAATACCGCTCGACCTGGCCCGGTTGACTGCTTTGATCGAGTCATCCTGCACCGCCCTGGGCGATGCCGTCAATCCATCCTTGATTCTCAAGGCTACGCTTCGCGAACTCTACGACGGTGTTACTGTTGAGGAAGTCAGAAAATCAGCAATTATGTCGGCGCGCGTCCTGATTGAAAAAGAACCCGCCTACGGCTATGTCACCGCGCGCCTGCTGTTGAACAACATCCGCGCGGAAGTGCTTGGCGAAGAAGTCTCTCACGAAGCGATGCAGTCGCAATACGCCGAATATTTCCCGTCCTTTATCAAAAAAGGCATTGAGGCCGGGCTGCTCGACGACCGGCTTGCCCAGTTCGATCTGAAAAAGCTGTCCAAAGCCCTGCAGGCCGACCGCGATCTGCAGTTTGACTATCTCGGGCTGCAAACGCTGTATGACCGATATTTCCTGCATATCAAGGAAAAGCGCATCGAACTGCCGCAAGCATTTTTCATGCGCGTCGCCATGGGACTGGCGCTTAATGAAATCGACCGTGAAACGCGCGCAATAGAATTTTACAATGTCTTGTCCAGCTTCGATTTCATGAGCTCGACGCCAACGTTGTTCAACTCCGGCACCTGCCGCTCGCAACTGTCTTCCTGCTATCTCACCACCGTATCCGACGATCTCGACGGTATTTATGAAGCCATCAAGGAAAACGCATTGCTTTCCAAATATGCCGGCGGTCTTGGCAATGACTGGACGGCGGTACGCGCGATGGGTTCGCGCATCAAGGGCACCAACGGCAAATCGCAAGGGGTCGTGCCGTTCCTTAAAGTAGTCTCCGATACTGCTGTAGCAGTCAATCAGGGCGGCAAACGCAAAGGTGCGGTCTGCGCTTATCTGGAATGCTGGCATCTGGATATCGAGGAATTTCTGGAATTGCGCAAAAACACCGGCGACGACCGCCGCCGCACGCATGACATGAATACCGCCACATGGATTCCCGATCTGTTCATGAAACGCGTCATGGAAGATGGCGAATGGACGCTGTTCTCGCCGTCAGAAGTCCCCGATCTGCACGAAAAATTCGGCCGCCAGTTCGAGCAAGCGTACCTGGCTTACGAAGACAAGGCGGCGCGTGGCGAAATTGAATTGCACAAAAAAATTTCTGCAGTACAGCTCTGGCGCAAAATGCTCAATATGCTGTTTGAGACAGGCCATCCGTGGATCACCTTCAAGGATCCGTGCAATGTGCGTTCGCCGCAAAACCATGCCGGCGTGGTGCACAGCTCCAATCTGTGCACGGAAATCACGCTCAACACCAGCGACAAGGAAATCGCCGTATGCAACCTGGGATCGGTCAATCTGGTCGCACATCTGAACAACGGCGAGCTCGACAAGGACAAACTCAAGCGCACTATCCGCACGGCGATGCGCATGCTTGACAATGTCGTGGATATCAATTTCTACGCCGTACCCAAAGCAAGAAATGCCAACCTGCGGCACCGTCCGGTTGGATTGGGCATTATGGGTTTTCAGGATTGCCTGCACCGTTTAGGCATCCCGTATTCTTCGGTCGAGGCCGTCGAATTCGCCGACCGCTCGATGGAAAGCGTCGCCTATGAAGCTTACTGGGCTTCCAGCGAACTTGCCAAAGAACGCGGCAGCTACAGCACGTATAAAGGCAGTCTGTGGGACAGAGGCATTCTGCCGCACGAATCGCTCAGTCTGCTGGAGGAAGAACGCGGCGGTTATGTCGAAGCGGACTTGTCCACCTCGCTGGACTGGGAGGCATTACGCAAGCAGATCAAAAAACACGGCATGCGCAACTCCAACTGCCTGGCGATCGCGCCGACGGCGACGATTTCCAATATAATCGGTGTATCGGCAAGTATCGAGCCGACCTATCAGAATCTCTATGTTAAATCCAATTTGTCCGGCGAGTTTACCATTGCCAACAAATCGCTGGTCAGCGACCTGAAACAGCGCAATCTGTGGGATGAGGTCATGATCGCCGACCTCAAATATTTTGACGGCGCAATCAGCAAGATCGACCGCATTCCGGACGAAATCCGCGCACTGTACGCCACCGCTTTTGAAATGGACCCCCGCTGGCTCATCGAAGCTGCCGCGCGGCGCCAGAAATGGATTGATCAGGCGCAGTCGCTCAATATCTACATGTCGGGCGTTTCCGGCAAAAAGCTCGATGAAACATACAAACTGGCTTGGCTGCGCGGTTTGAAAACGACGTATTACCTGCGCTCTATGGGTGCGACAGCTGCGGAAAAATCCACGGTGCAGGCGGGCTCGCTCAACGCCGTACCCGTGAATGGCGGCATTTCCAGCGACGGCGATCTGGCGGCAACGGCCGAAATCAAATACTGCGCCATTGACGACGAAAGCTGTGAATCCTGCCAATAGTCTAACCGGCGTAACTGTGATCAAAGAAAGAATTCAAGAAAAGGAGTAAAAAGCATGTTGATATTTGAAGACGAGCCAACGCAAACGAAAAAACCCGTAAATCCCGCAAACCCCGGTAATCTTGCCGGTCCCTTGTTCAATGACCCGTTACCTGCCGGCAGTCATTATGCGAATGATGGCACTTCAGAAGCAACGGCTGTTCAAGTGGATAATGCCGCCAACAACACCGGCGATGCGCCTGTCGCGGGCAGTCAGCAACGCCGTGTCAGGGTGGAAGACAAAAAAATCATCAATTGCAGCGCCGATGTCAATCAACTGGTGCCGTTCAAATATAAATGGGCCTGGGAAAAATACCTCTCCGCCTGTGCCAATCACTGGATGCCGCAGGAAATCAACATGAGCCGCGATATCGCGTTGTGGAAAGACCCCAACGGCCTGACCGAGGACGAGCGCCGCATCGTCAAACGCAACCTGGGCTTCTTCGTCACCGCCGATTCTCTCGCAGCCAACAACATTGTGCTCGGCACCTATCGCCATATCACCAACCCGGAATGCCGCCAGTATTTGTTGCGCCAGGCGTTTGAAGAAGCGATTCATACCCATGCGTACCAGTATATTGTCGAATCGCTCGGTCTTGACGAAGGCGAAATTTTCAATGCTTATCATGAAATCGAATCCATCCGCGACAAGGATGAATTCCTGATTCCGTTTATCGATACACTGACCGATCCGGACTTTAAAACCGGCACGACGGAAACCGATCAGCAACTGCTCAAAAGCCTGATCGTGTTTGCATGCATTATGGAGGGCCTATTCTTTTACGTCGGCTTTGCACAGATTCTGGCGCTTGGGCGGCAAAATAAAATGACGGGATCAGCTGAACAATACCAATATATTCTGCGCGACGAATCGATGCACTGCAATTTCGGCATCGATGTTATCAACCAGATCAAAATGGAAAACCCGCACCTCTGGACCAAGGCTTTCCGTGAGGAGATTCTCGCATTGATGCGCAAGGCCGTTACCCTGGAATACCGCTACGCGGAAGACACCATGCCGCGCGGCGTGCTCGGTCTGAATGCGCCGATGTTCAAGGAATACCTGCGCTATATCGCCAACCGCCGTTGCCAGCAAATCGGCCTGGATACCCTGTTCCCGGATGCGAACAATCCGTTCCCGTGGATGTCCGAGATGATCGATCTGAAAAAAGAGAAGAATTTCTTTGAGACGAGGGTGATTGAGTATCAGACCGGAGGCGCACTCTCCTGGGATTGATGAATGCTATTGCGCTTGCAGTTTCGGCGTTAAAAATTAACTCAAAATGCTCATTTACTGTTTGTAAACGCCGCTTTTTCGTTAATTTTTGCCTTGAAACTGCTGCGCTCATGACGCATTCAAACATTAACCCGATCAACCAGAAATTCAGAAACGTAAGAGGGGTACGCAATGAACTACCGCGAAGAACGTGACGCCATGGGCGCCGTGCAAGTGCCCGCAACCGCGCTGTGGGGCGCGCAGACGCAGCGCTCGCTGGAGAACTTCAAGATTTCCGGCGAACAGATGCCGCCCGCGCTGATACAGGCACTGGCGCAGGTCAAGCGAAGCGCCGCCACCGTCAACCATGAACTCGGCCTGCTCAACGCGGCGACCACTGCGGCGATTATCCAGGCGGCGGATGAAGTCATCGGCGGCCAGCATGACGACGAATTTCCGCTGGTCATCTGGCAGACCGGTTCGGGCACGCAGACCAACATGAACATGAACGAAGTACTCGCCAACCGCGCATCGGAACTGCTCGGCGGCGAACGCGGCATGGATCGCAAGGTGCATCCCAACGACGATGTCAACAAGGGACAATCGTCCAATGACGTGTTTCCGACGGCGATGCATGTCGCCGCGGTGCAAGGCATCCACCACCAGTTGATACCCGCTATCAACCTGCTGCGCGGCACGCTGGCCGGAAAAGCCGAAGCGTTTTCAGACATCGTCAAAATCGGTCGCACGCATCTGCAGGACGCCACACCGCTCACGCTCGGACAGGAATTTTCCGGCTATGTCGCGCAACTCGATCACGGCCTAAAGCATGCCGAGGCTGCCCTGCCCCATTTGTACGAACTCGCGCTCGGCGGCACCGCCGTCGGCACCGGACTGAACGCGCATCCGGAATTTGCCAAACGTGTCGCCGATGAAATTGCTTACCTGACCAAACTGCCATTCGTCACCGCACCAAACAAGTTTGAAGCGCTGGCCAGCAATGACGCACTCGTCCATGCGCATGGCGCATTGAAAACGCTGGCCGCCTCGATGATGAAAATCGCCAACGACATCCGCTGGCTCGCATCGGGCCCGCGTTGCGGCATCGGCGAACTGAAAATCCCCGAAAACGAACCCGGCAGCTCGATCATGCCCGGCAAAGTCAACCCGACCCAGTCGGAAGCCATGACCATGCTGTGCTGCCAGGTCATGGGCAACGACGTTGCGATCAACATGGGCGGTGCGATGGGCAATTTCGAACTCAACGTAATGAAACCGCTGATCATCCATAACTTCCTGCACAGCGTGCGCCTGCTCGCTGACGGCATCACCAGTTTCAACGACCATTGCGCCGTCGGCATCGAAGCCAATCGTGAGCGCATCGACCATTTAATGCATAACTCGCTGATGCTCGTCACCGCACTGAATCCGCATATCGGCTACGACAAGGCCGCTGAAATCGCCAAAAAAGCGCACCGCGAAGCAACAACGCTTAAAGCCGCCGCGATTGCCACCGGTTACGTCAGCGCCGAGCAGTTCGATGCCTGGGTCGTCCCTGAAAAAATGGTCGGAAAAACGGATTAGAACAAACGGCAAATTAACAATTAACAAAATGATTCAAATAACAAAATCATGTCTGTAATAAAATTTTAACAATTGACAACTACACTTGCGCTGTATCAAAAAACATTAAAGGAGTATTTATGTTTTGTTATATCAAGGAATGGCCCAACAAAATGGCCACACTCATGACCGCAGATGGCGTGGTGCTGTGCACCTGCGAAACTACCGACGAAGCCCGGAAAGTCTGGCTGGACTGGAAACAGCAGCATTTAAACCGGCTGGCGTTCGATACATCCGATACTGAACCCGAAATTCTGCCGTATTCACCGACGGCTGGGGATTGGTTGAAGGCGGTTGTGATGAGTTGTTATCCAAGCAGAGAAAAGAAAGTGGTGAATGAATAAATTTTCAGATTTAGCTTTAATAGTTCATCTACGAAATTTTTGGTTGTTATAAATTTTTACTTGTGAGTGATTATCTGTATATGAATGCTAATTTTATTAGCAAAATATTTTATACAAATAAATATGATTTTTTACGGTTTGTCTGATTCTAGTTAGAGGTGTATTGATGTCCGAACAGCTAGCAATAACCCTAATCGCGGCAACGGTCGGCTTCGTGGCGGCCGTTTTCTTCTGTATCGGAAACGTACTGAATACCTCGAAAACCATTATGCTTCAGTCCGTTCCATACTGGGATTTCAGTGAACCAGTGGCCCGCTCATTGACTGCTCAGCGAGCCCAATATGTGGTTGGCGCTTTGCTGCTTGTTGGAGCTTTTCTCCTACAGGTCATCGGCGCTTTGGCATCGCCAACTGATGAGGCTTGCCTACCTGAATGGCTGGCCACTTGGCCATGGCTCATTGCTGCAACGTTCGTACCGACATGCATTGTTTCTTTATTTATTACTTGGTTGCTGTATCGTTCAACAATAAAGAAAGTGCTCATCTTAGAAAAGAAAGATCGAGAAGCGGAAGAGTGCGGTAGACTGGAGTAAGCTTTGCGCACCCCAACGTTTACTATCATAAATAGGAGGTATTGATTGGTTTGTGCAACAATCCTTATAACTATCTTTCTTATACTATTTCCTTTTGAAGTGGTTTCAGCAAGTAAATGTGTTAATTATGTCAATGAGATAATTGATGCAGCTCGTCAATTTAGCTTGGAAGGTACGCAAGCAAATAACAAGGGGACTGGTCTTGCATTGCAACATTTAATTTTAAAGTTACTATAGCTCGATTGGGTGCAATAACTAAAAAGCATGTGCCATATCATTCACCCACTGGTGTAATGCACTATGTTTATTGTACCTTACGTGTTGGGGTTCATAAACTCACCTCATTGACCTTCGCGCTACGCGCTAGATGCCGGAGAATAAAGCCATCACCGCTGTCGCCAAAGGGGTCTCACCCTGTAATAAAACCATGAAGTTTTCGGAAAAACCGGGGCGATTTACTATATAATCATTTGTTCGATGACAAGAAAGACGATGCCCAAAGTATTTATTAGCTATTCCACAAAAGACGCTGTTTTTGCTGATCTCGCAATGATGAAGCTGGATGCACAAGGCATTTCCGTGTGGCTTGATGCCGGCAATCTCAGAGGTGGTGAAGAATGGCGCAGTTCCATAGATAGAGGCATTTCTCAATCCGATGCAATGATCGTAATTTTGACCCCGGCCTCATGCATGTCTTCGTACGTCACCTACGAATGGGGATTTGCTCTGGGTAAGAAAAAGAAGGTTATACCCATTCTCCATCAAGACTGTGAAGTCCATCCTCGCCTTGAGGCGATACAATATCTCGACTTTAGAGATCATCGCAATGGACAGTGGGATGCACTGGCTAGCGAGATCAGGGACGCGGAAATTCGGAACTCAGAAGAATCTCACGAACAGCAAGTTGGACAGATGAGTGCAGATGATCTTAAGGAGATAATCGCGAGTGCAGTAGCACTGGCCTCTGCCAAGGCAAAATCAGACGGCCAACCAAGTGAACCCGAGGACTTTTCACGGGCCGCGGAGAGCGTTGTAGGCGCTGTCACCCGATCAAGTCACCGGCACTCAGCACGCCAACCGTATACTATTCTCTGGGTAGATGATCGTCCAAACAACAATGTCTTAGAACGACAAGCTTTTGAGGCACTCGGTATCGAGTTTACATTGGCACTCTCTACGCATGAGGCGCTAGAAGTTCTTAAGCGCAAAAAGTTTTCCGCCATTATCTCGGACATGGGACGAAAAGAGGGGCCACGGGAAGGCTATGTTCTGCTTGAAGCCTTGAGAGAAAAAGATAGAGAAACCCCATTTTTTATCTACGCAGGTTCAAATGCCCCTGAGCACAAGCGAGAAGCTGACAAAAGGGGGGCTCAGGGAACGACCAACAATCCGCATGAACTTTTTGAATTAGTAACGCGACATCTCGAATAACGAGAACGGGGACTGGCCTTGCATTACAACATTTAACTTTCAAGTTACTATAAGCTCGGTTGGGTGCAATAGCTAAAAAGCATGCACCATATAATTCACTCACTAGTGCAATTCACTGCGTTTATTGCGCCTTACACGTTGGAGTCCACTTCTGATAGAACTATCTTGCACTGATTGTAACAAGTGGTTTATGTAAAGCGATATATTTTTCCCTTAGGCTACTTCTACTATTGAAAATCATTTCCTCTAATTGCTTTGACGCAACAATTTCTTTTTTTACAATATCTAATAATGTTTCCCATTCTAATTCATCAGGTTCATAATCTTTCCACGAAAGCATAAAGTCAAAATGTGCTCCATGCCTGAATAAACGACCTGGTAGCGGGTAATGTTTTCTATGACCTAGAAAAATGCCATATCTAAGATAGGGGTGAACATATTTATGGGTTGCAGACTTCTGACTATAAGTAATCGCGTCATGCGTAGTAACACTTTCAATTTTCGTTTCAATTACTACTCTGGGCTTCCATGAGTTACTATTGCCCTCGTATACGAGAATATCTGTTTCATATGCCATTTCATTGTAAAAATTGGCACTATCACCATACCCGACTATTTCATTTGCATAAATCAATTTTTTCCCTGCCTCAACACAATAATCCACAAGCGCCTTATCAAGTTTCTCAGCTACAAATTTTGCCCAATCTGTTTCTTTCATTTTTTAGTTCTTAGGTTTAAATGATTGGCACGCTAAAGGGTTCGTCTTGCATTGCAACATCTTGACTTCCAATTTTACTACATACACGCGCCAAAGCGCGGTAGGGTGCAATAACTAAAAAGCATGCGCCATATAATTCACCCACTGGTGCAATGCACTACGTTTATTGCACCTTACGTGCTGGGGTTCATAAGCTCTGTCCAACCTACGCGCTTCTGGTGTAGTGGGACATCGTTATTGGCGTACGAATTTTCCTACGTAGCCGCACGTATATTTTTATCCAACGCGTTTTGGTACAGTTAGTCCATCTGTGCATTTGTGCTTATGCTAAAGGCATGAAAGAGAGATAGAAACAATATCGTTACATTTAAGCTTATCGCCCGAAAGGGTCGCGCTGGCTGATGAGTTTTGATTAACGCGGCCAAGCATAGGGGGTTACAAGATGGCAATCAAGCTGATTAACCAATATCAGGCCTGGTGGGACTCAGCATCCAATCGAGGATATTTTTGGTTCACATATTTCGATGGAGAACGGCAACGTACCGGCCCCGTAAGTGCAGAAAGTTTTGCCATAGTGACTGATCTTCTCCGGAATGAAAAACCAGTCTATGGAGATCATACGAAAGCTATGGTAACGACCCAGTCAGAAGAAGTGGGTGAGGAAGAAACCTAAGGATCATGGATCAACGGATCAAGAGGGTCGGATTCGATTGTTTTTCCGCGCGCCATTGGGCGCGCACCTTACATTACAACATTCAATTTTAAAGCACGGTAGGTTGGGGTAAGTTTTGCGCAGCCCAACATTTATCTAACAGACAATGTTAATCGGCCTATAACGCTGCAAAAATTTGCCTGTTATAATTCTTCAATTGGGTCAATCCTGGATGGTCATCTGTTGCTAGCGTTACCGGCGAGCGAATGTAAAAGGAGGAACGTATTTTTTACAGTGAACCTTGCCCAGCGCCACTTATGCCTACTGACGGAATTTGTTGATGTGCTTCGGAAAGCGGTCAGAGCCTTCAAACAACGGCATCCGTTTTATATTGATGCCTTTGTCGTATTACCTGACCATTTGCACGCAATCTGGTCGCTGCCGGAACAGCACAGACAGGCCCATAAACGCGACATGGAAAACTTAAGCATCAGGTACCCAGTCAAGCCGTGAGAATTACTACAGGCTGTTTAAACATCCTGTTACGTGCGGCGTTGGTACCCATACCGCTAAGCGAAACGGAATACATGTCAACGATTGATTAACATTCTTTAGCCAATAGTCGGTTATCAATCAATTTGTTGTGACTGGGTGCCATGTAGGTGTATATTAGAACCCATAATATTTTATGGATTTAGACGATGACAAAACAATCTGTTAACGTTACGCCACCAAACGATGACTGGCTTAATGCTAAGGTGGCAAGCAAGGAATATTCGAATAAGACAGACATCATCAACGATCTCATTCGTCGTGAACGTGAACGGGAAGAAAAATTCAAGACTCTTAAGGCTGCAATTGAGAAAGGATTGGCTAGTGATATTACCGAGAACGACGTGCTTGATATTATGCAACGTGTAGAAAAGAGAATGGCAGAAAATGGCACGTTACCGGATACTGGCCGAGACTGATGCCGACATTGATAAAATCTATGTTGACGGGATAGAGAGATGGGGACTGGCACAGGCCAAAAACTACTTAATTGGCCTGCACGAACGTTTAGAGTTTTTGGCCGATAACCCAAACTCCGGTTTCAATTCAGATGCGCTCTCACCCGGCTTGCAACGATTCCGTTATGGCCGTCATGTCATATTCTTTACCAATACAAACGATAAAATTTTAATTGTTCGTGTACTGGGAGAAAAAATGGATTTCGAACGCCATTTATAATTTTAACCACTAAATTCGTATAGCGTTTTCTTGCTTTCTAATGAAAAGAAGCCGGCACCAGTACGCAGGTTGGAAAATTAAAACTAAAATGCGGCCTGATTAACAAGTTGCAACAGCACAAGGGAACTGGCCTCGCATTAATACACCCTCCACAGGATTCGACAAAATGGCGTATGATATCAACGAGGAGAGTCAAATGATGCAGCAGCTTAACTCTTCCAAAAAATCTCTGGAAAAACTAGGCTGATTCAGGTCAAATCTATACGAATTAATATATGAATGACAAACCCAGAATGAAGGTTTATTACAATTCCGCCTGTCCAATCTGTAAAGCAGGGATAGAAGGACAGATGGACAAACATAGCGTCTGTGAAATTCAATGGAATGACGTTCACAAAAACAATGCGGCGGTTTCAGAGGTGAATTCCGATCTTGAGTTTGTGCGAGAGCGCCTTCATCTCGTCGATGAGAATGGCAATCTTCAGGTTGGGTTTGATGCTTTCCTGGCTATCTGGCGTCACTCGCCCACAGAGACATGGAAGTCCAGGCTGTTTGGTTTTCCAGTCATCAAGCAATTATGCAGAATTGCGTACAACCTTTTTGCCGCCGCGCTTTATAAATGGAATAAAGCAAAGAAACATTGGTAGTCAACGGTATCAAGCAGGTAGTCCGGATTGCGCTTGTGGAATCCGGACAGCAAAACGGGGACCATAAACGAGGTATGGGAAGCCTTGAGCTGAAGGAACTTGTGGACGGACACCTTCCGCGATGCCAAATGAACAGTCACCCTTTAGCTTTTGGCGCATACACTGCGCCATGAATCCTGCATTGATCGTTCTTGTTTTATGGTACGCCATTTATGGCGTCGGCATCGATAAAACCTCCGCCGCTTCAATGGCAATAAAACCGTGAACGGCTTTCGTCGGATGTATGCCATCCCAGAACAAATAAGTATCCGGATTCCTGCATTGGAAAGGTGGAATATTCGGTGTTACGCAGGCATCGTCGGTATTGATAATTCCAAACGGTGAAGGATCTGCAATAGCGCCCTTGAGCAAGGTGTCAAGATCCAGCATCCGTACTTCAATCCCAGGCAAGCCCTGGAAACTGTTTTGCAGCTCTATCAAACCCGCATTGAAAACGCTGTTCAAACTATTTGCCGCAAAAATTGCACCGGGAAACCGGGATTCCAGAATTTTCAATGCCGGCGTTTCACCAACAGACGGAACATTGACAAGCATAAACTGCCTTGCGCCATGCCCATAAAGTTGCACAACAGTATCTCCAATACTGGATAGCGCCGGAATGATTGCAGCCGCGATAATTGCTCCGATATCTTCACCTGCGGCCAATCTTACCAAGGCATCCCTGATATCGTTTCCACCCAGTTCCAAAATGAATAATGTGGCATCAGAGGTCTGTGGAAAATCGTTAAGATACCGATTCAATTGATCATCCAAATTAAACCGACAATCAAAATCCACAGACCGGGCGCCGCCAATTGCATAATTGCTGGCAGGAACACCCTCATCGCGCAGAGCGGGAAGCGCATTGCCGCCCAGACCTTTATTGCGCGCCAGTTGCTCTACCCAGGTAGCGCCGTTTGACAGATGATGGCCCCCTTTTGCATAGGCACTATCCGGTATGATCAGCACATCGAGAGCATCGTATGGCGGCGTGTTCACCGGCACTCCGGGATTGCAGCCTGCATTAAAACCAAAAGATTCAGGATCTGAAAGCACAACAAATGCATTCCCAGGATCACTTAAACTTGTACCGAACGTAACGATTCTTTCAATCGGCATGTTTTGTGCAAACGCGGAAACCGGAAAAGAAAAACACCATGCAATCAGCATAACCGTTAAAAAAAGACGCTTTACAACCCCGAGCGTTCGCATAAAACCCCTAAAATAAATTGCTTAAAAAAACCATCCTTTTCGATTTAGAAAGGATAACAGTCATAGGTTGTTTTTCTTTTTTAGAAGTTTTTATTATCCGCCAATTGAACAAATTGGCAATAAAAATATAAACACAACAATGTCTTGCATTACCCCATCCTCTACAAAAGCTCACCCCAGAGTTTGACATGTGAAATTATCCCGCATATACTGATATCAAGGTGAATAATACAAGTGCTATCACCAATTTTGCGTGCCAAACAAAAAAATTTGGTACGTTAAAAGAAAGCCCGGGTTGTTTTTTCATGAATATGACGGCTTTCGGGGAAGCACCAGTAAAAAGATCAGATGGGTTAGTCAACTCTCATGAGTTTGAACACCCAGGCGTGTTTCTAAAAGAAAATTTCATCATCTATACCCCAGCATTCTACTTCCTGGGGCAATTTTAATTCACCAAGGTGAATTGACCGCAATGTAAACGATCGCTTGAGAACCAGATCGTTCAATACTTTTACAGGGGGCAATTATGAGGAAACTACTCGCTTTATTATTTCAGTTAGTCCTTTTGTCAATCTTTTTTGGGTTTGCAACCATGATACAGGCTAACGATACGGAACCTTCAGCTAAAACAGTACGCTTATTGGCGTCCCAATGTGCTCAGTGCCATGGCACAACAGGTAATTCGTTAGGAGACATTGACAGTATTGCTGGTAAAGATTTCCATGAGCTGCTCGACGAGCTACTTGAGATGAAGGCGGATAATGATAATGAGGTGATGCATAAGCAGATAAAAGGTTACACCGATCAACAGATTTGGTTTATAGCTGACTATTATGCCAACTTGTCTAGTTCTCCAAATGAAGAAGAGAATCGTGAAGAAATACATGTTGAGGATCAGGAGGATGAGCATGAGGAGGAGCATGAGCATGAAGAAGAACATGATGATTAAGTTGCTTTGTGGGCAGCCGAAGTTCTCCTGAGTAGTCTGACAGGTCGAATATTCTTCGCCTCAATCCTAATTAATTTCTTGCACTTGTTGACAAATAGAAATGGTACTGGATTTACTAAATCCATAAAAAACCGGCAGCTCGGTGAATGTCAACAAGACCATTTAGAACAATTGAAATGATAAAGGGTATATTATGAAAAATTTTAATCGCCGCGCTTTTATCAAATTGATGGGTATTTCTGCAGCCACTATTGCAACGCCTTCCTTATTAAAAGCAGCAAATGGTGGCGTATCGCCACGTGTTGTAATTGTAGGCAGTGGATTTGCCGGCTCGACAATCGCAAAATATCTGCGTTTATGGAGTATCAATGCGATTGATGTCACTGTGGTTGATCCAAAAAATGCTCATGTTTCATGTGTTATGAGCAATTTGGTTTTAAATGGACAACTTCAAATGTCTGATATTACATTTGAGCATTCCTTATTGAATCAAAAATATGGTGTCGAATTCATAACCAGTTCGGTTATTGACATTTCCAGTAACGTTGATGGAAAGATTGTTTCATTGGCAGATGGCAGTATACTGCATTGCGATTTTGTTGTATTGGCCCCCGGCATTGCGTTCGATGACATTCCCGGCCTGGACCATGATAAAGCACCACATGCCTGGATAGCCGGCCCTCAAACCGAATTATTAAGAAATCAATTAAACGAAATTCCGGCTGGAGGAACTTTCGTAATGACAGTGCCTAAAGCGCCTTACCGTTGCCCGCCTGGCCCCTATGAAAGAGCCTGCGTAGTGGCAGATATCATGAAGCGCAAGGGCGGTGGAAAAGTCATTGTCCTTGACTTAAACCCCAAAATCATTGTCGAAGAACATATGTTCTCAACTGCTTTTGCTGAAATATATGGTGACATTGTTGAATATATACCCAATGTAACCATTGATGCAGTTGATTCTGAAAATTTAATGATTCAGACAAATATGGGTACCTTTAATGCAGATGTGTTAAATGTGATTCCTACACATCGGGCCGGAAAAATAATTTCTGACTTGGGCCTTAATACGGTTTCTGGGCGATGGGCTGATGTTAATCCGATCAGCTACGAAGTTAATAATCACCCGGGGATCTTTGTAATTGGGGATTCGAGTGGTACGAATCAACCTAAATCAGGGCATATGGCAAATTCACAGGCAAAGGTTTGTGCTGATGCCATTATACGCCTAATCGCCAACGAACCCATTGATAGCACTGAAAGATTATCCAACATAACGACCAACTCTGCGTGTTACAGCCCGATTACTTTCAATACCGCAACATGGTTAACTGCCGGTTTTGCCTATGATCTGACTGAAAAAAGAATGAAAGCAATTCCGGCATCGTTAGGTGAAGCGGAAAAGCACAGCAAAGATCATTATGAGGATATGTTTAGCTGGTCGCAAAATTTGTTTGAAAACACTTTTAGATAGTCATAAATTCAGAATAATTGAGCATTATTGTTTGGTCTTTGACGGCCAACGGTGACTCAAGACACCGCGAAGCCCGCTCTGCGGGCTTCTTCAACGCGACAAGGAGCGTCTCTTGCAATGCAAAAAATCCTTTCGAGAAAGAATCCAATAAATGCTGTATTTGAAGCCCAGAAAACTTCTTTTTCTCAAGGCTTCTTTCTTGCTCAGCAAAATACCTGAATGACGTAAACTTTTCCAAACTACATGCCACTTTCCTGTCGCGCTTTCTGGAATTCTCGCCTGATATTTTGCAACATAATCATTGCAAAACATGAGGAAAAACACCCGCAAACATTTTGTCAGCTACAGAACAAAAGACATATCCATTGCGCGGTTATATAATCATTCGTTTTTGTTCACTTTAGAAGATTAATTCCGGTCGTTATCATTCAACTCCGTGCAGCCATTTTGCTTTGTTAAAGCCGGATTCAAAAAAATCAACCCGAGAACCGTATGGATACTCCGTTACTGCAACTCACTCATATCCGGCAAAGTTACGGCGAACAACAGGTGCTCAACGACCTTTCGCTGACCTTGAATAAAGGCGAGATCGGTTGCCTGCTGGGGCCGAGCGGTTGCGGAAAAACCACAGCATTGCGGTGCATCGCCGGATTCGAGTCGATTTCCGGCGGCGAGATTCTGGTCAATGGTCGCAGCATCAGCAATGCAAAAACATCGTTGCCGCCTGAAAAAAGACAGATCGGCATGGTCTTCCAGGATTATGCATTATTTCCACACCTCAATGTCGCGGCCAACATCGGTTTCGGTCTGCATCGGCTGCCCCGGACAGAGCGTATGGAACGTGTTGAAGAATGGCTGCAAATTGTACAGCTTGAAGATACCGCCAAAAAATATCCGCACGAACTGTCCGGCGGACAGCAACAACGCGTCGCATTGGCGCGTGCCCTGGCGCCGCGCCCTGCGCTGCTTTTGCTCGATGAGCCGTTTTCCAATCTGGATGTCAGTCTGCGCGAGCGTTTAAGTCTGGAGGTGCATGATATCCTCAAAAATCAGAATATCACCGCAATTCTTGTAACCCATGACCAGTCTGAAGCATTCGCGATCGCCGACAAGATCGGCGTGATGTTCAACGGCGATATTCACCAATGGGACACGGCCTACAATCTTTATCATCAGCCATTCGACCGACTCGTCGCCGATTTTATCGGCCAGGGCATGTTTCTGCCCGGCAAGATTGTCCACACCGGGCAAATTGAAATTGAACTTGGTGTTCTGAAGGGCGATGTTCCATCGGATTGTACCGCCGGCAATACCGTTGACGTCCTGATGCGGCCGGATGATATCGTGCATGACGATGCCAGTCCGCAGCAAGCCACTGTCATACAAAAAGCGTTCCGGGGCGCCGAAATTTTATATACCCTGCAACTGGCAAGCGGCAGCAAAGTGCTCTCGCTGGTCCCGAGCCACCACAATCATGAACTGGGCGAGAAAATCGGCATCAAAGTCATTGCCGATCATATTGTCGCTTTCAAGCAAAAAACCGGTTAAGGCGGTATGTTTCACATCATACAATGTCTTTTCCCGGCACCTGTGCCTGCGATATATTGCTGCCTGGCGGAACGCTGTGCGTCAACCAGACATTACCGCCTATCGTCGAACCGCGGCCAATGGTGATGCGTCCCAGTATCGTCGCGCCGGCATAAATCACGACATCGTCTTCCACAATCGGATGACGCAAATTACCTTTGACCAGCGTACCGTTCTCATCCACCGGAAAACGTTTGGCGCCCAGTGTGACCGCCTGATACAAACGCACATTCCGGCCGATAATCGCCGTTTCACCGATAACGACACCGGTGCCATGATCGATAAAAAAGCTGCCGCCAATCTGGGCGCCCGGATGAATTTCAATGCCTGTTGCCGAATGCGCGAGTTCTGAAATCATGCGCGCAATCAATGGCACACCCAGATTATGCAATTCGTGCGCCAACCGGTAATGGGTAATCGCCCTAATGCCCGGATAGCACACCAGTACTTCGTCAACGTTGCGTGCAGCCGGATCGCCCTCATAGGCTGCAATAACATCGCTGTCAAGCAACACCCGGATTTCAGGCAAGCGCCTGGCAAATGCCTGCGTGATTGCGATCGATTTTTCCCGGTCTTCCGGGCTGAGCGTTTCCAGACCCGAATTATAATGCAATTCGTGCTGGATTTGCACCATCAAATCGCGCAATGTCACATTAAGCGTATGGCCAACATAATGGTCAATTCCTTCGTCCGAGAGTTCGGATGATCCCAGCCGATTTGGAAACAAGGCCGCACTGAGTCCTTCTGCGACCTGCGATAGTATTTTCCGTGATGGCAGTTTTGGCGGCCTGTCATGCCGCTTGCGGCTTTCCAGCGATGCTACACGCAAAACCCTTAATTTTGAAACAATATCATCAATTTCCAGATGGGTGCTTCTAACCTGGATATCCCGCGCATTCTTGGTATTGGTCACTTCCTCTTAACCCCTGCGTATCGAACGTTCATGAAAAATGGCGACAATTATTTTGATAAACAAGAAATGCGAACCGTTTCTTTTTCTGTATAACATTCAGTATGCTTGTTTACACTAAATACATTATTATAATGGATTGAATTAATATTCATCCGATAGCTTTTTAATTTCATCATGTCATGGCATTTAAATCGCTGGAAACGCAACCGGATACTTCAAAATGAAGCAGTTCCGGTTAATATCTGGCAAAAAATGATCAACATGCGCTGCATGAGCGGCATGAATCCGGATGAACTCCGCCGGTTACATGAACTTGTGCTGCTGTTTCTACACGCCAAAGTAATTAATGGCGCACACGAAACAGAAATCACGGATGAAATGCGCGTTACAATCGCGATACAAGCCTGTATTCTGATTTTGAATCTTGATCTGGATTATTATGATGACTGGATTGAAATCATTGTTTATCCGGGTGATTTTGTTCTCGATTACGATTACGCGGATGAAATTGGTGTTATACATCACGCCCGCAAAATCGCATCCGGAGAAGCATGGCTGGCAGGCCCGGTTATTCTTTCATGGCAACAAATTGCACATTCAGACATTCTGCATCCGCATAATGTCATCATCCATGAATTTGCGCACAAACTGGATATGCTGCATGAAGGCGCAAACGGCTGCCCGCCCTTGCATGCCAACATGAGTGCGCATACCTGGCATATTGTCTTCAGTCAGGCATATGAGATATTCTGCCATCAGGTGGAAACCGGAGCCGATCTTTTGATAGATTCCTATGCGGCCGAAAACCCCGCTGAATTTTTTGCCGTACTAAGCGAGGTATTTTTCGAGTCCCCGATAATTGTCAAACAGCATTACTCGGCCATTTATGAACAGCTCGCACTGTTTTACCGTCAGGATCCGGCTGCACGGTGGACAGATCGATACATTGCAACACCAACAACCTGAAACTCCGGAAGAGCAGTTCTCCTCAAATACGTGTGATTTTCGCGACTTCTTTAATACGCCGCAAATCACGGATAACCTGCGCCAAATGATGACGATTCTTCACCTGTAAAACAAACCCCATGGCTGTATAGTCTTTCTCACTTTCCATAGCAACATCGTCAATATTGGATTCAGTTTTGGCAATGGCAGACGCAATCCTTGCCAGCACCCCATGCTTGTTCACGGCAAAGACTTTGATTTTAACCCCGAATGTCCGGGCGATATCCTTTCCCCAGGTCACATCCAGATAATTCTCCGGATTCTTATGACTCTGCGCAACGGCGGGACAATTATGGGTATGAATGATCAATCCTTGCTCCTTCTTGATCAACCCTACAATGACATCTCCCGGTATGGGATGGCAGCATTTGGCAAATTGTACGGTCAAACCTTCTGTACCCAGAATCGTGATGGGATCATTGGTCACTTGTTCACTATTGATTGATTCAAGCGGTGAAGTCAAACGTTTTGCAATCACCGCAGGCAACTGTTTACCTAAGGCCAAGTCGGCCAGCAATTCTTCCCTGGATTTGGCGCCACTGTCGCGCACCAGTTTTTCCCATTGTGCTTTGTCAATCAGCGCCGGTTCGACATTCAATGCAAGTAACGCCTGATTCAACATGCGTTCACCCAGCTCAACTGACTCATCAAACTGAATGGTCTTAAGAAAATGACGAATATGGGACCGCGCCCTGCCGGTAACCACATAGCTGAGCCAGGATGGATTGGGTTTGGCATAGGGCGCCGTAATGATTTCCACACGATCGCCATTTTTGAGTTCGCTGCGAAGCGGCGCATTTTCACCATTAATTTTGGCGGCTACGCAACAGTTTCCGATATCGGAGTGAATCGCATAGGCAAAATCGACTGCGGTTGACTGCCTGGGTAAAGTCAGGATTTTCCCCTGCGGCGTGAATACATAGACGTCACCTGGAAACAAATCAAATTTCAGGTGCTCAAGGAATTCCTTTGAATCGGCTGAATCGCTCAAAATCTCCAACAGGCTTTGCAGCCATTGGTTTGTCTTCGTGTTCAGATCGCCCAGATCGGCATCGGTGCTTTTGTACAGCCAGTGTGAAGCAACGCCATTTTCCGATATCCGATGCATTTCCTGCGTGCGAATTTGTATTTCGATGGGAATACCAAATGGCCCGAGCAATGTGCTATGTAACGACTGGTAGCCATTTTGCTTGGGGATAGCGATATAGTCCTTAAACTTCCCTGGTATGGGTCTGTATAAACCATGCAACGCGCCCAATGCAACATAACAGGAAGGGACATCATTGACAACAACCCGGAATCCATAGATATCAAGCACCTCGGAAAATGTAAGCTGCTTTCCCACCATTTTCTTGTAAATACTATAAATATGTTTCTCGCGCCCGTAGACCTGCGCTTTGAGATTGGCTTCTTTTAATTTACTGATGATCGCGTCCTGGATTTTTCCGACAACTTCACGGCGGTTACCGCGCGCTGCTTTGGTCGCTTTATCCAGCACACGATAACGCAGCGGGTGTAGATAGCGAAAACCCAACTCCTGTAATTCCTGATATATCTTGTTTAGTCCCAGACGATGGGCGATGGGCGCATAAATTTCAAGTGTTTCGCGCGCAATACTGCGCTGTTTTTCTGATCGCATCACTTCCAATGTCTGCATATTATGCAGTCTGTCGGCCAGTTTTATCAGGATAACCCGGACATCACGCGCCATGGCCAAAAGCATTTTACGGAAATTCTCGGCCTGCGCTTCGACCTGCGTTTGAAATTGAATTTTATCCAGCTTTGAGACGCCATCAACCAGTTCAGCTACCGGCGCACCAAACCGTTCACTGATTTCTTCCTTTGAGATATCGGTATCTTCAACGACATCATGCAGCAAAGCTGCAGTCAATGTCGGCGCATCCAGATGAAGCTGACCTAAAATTCTGGCGACTGCCAGCGGATGGGAAATATACGGTTCACCCGATTTTCTATATTGACCGGAATGGGCGCCCTGGCCAAAGGAATACGCATTTTTCAGCTGAGAAATATCTTCCGGCTTAAGGTATTGAGCGGCTTCGGAAAAGAGCGGTTCAGCTTCATGCATTGACGCGATTAATTCAATTAAACAGTTAACTTAACAAGTTGGCAGCAAGAAAGACAACGAAGAAAGTTATCATTCAGGCTTCCAGTTCGCTATTTATATGCTATTGTCAGGAACAGCACGACCGTCGTATTTTGCAGACCGTTGTATTTTGCAATAAGGCGCAATACCCGCAAAGGATTATTTCCATTTCAAACACAGTCGCGCAATTGCAGTACTCCGGTTAGCGCCCTTCGGCAATATCATGTGGATAGCGTACCCGGATTTAAGATATCCATGTCGATTTTGCCTTGCGCAAGTTCACGCAACGCAATAACCGTTGGCTTATCCCGTGCCGATTCAATCATAGGTGCAGCACCCATTGCCAATTGCCGCGCGCGCGTCGTGGCAGCCAATGTCATATCAAAACGATTCGGTATTCTCAACAAACAATCATCTACAGTAATACGAGCCATAATTATCCAGTCAGTTACTAAAACAAAAATATATTTTTAAAAATTGCAATTTCAAGTGAGTTGTGTAATCAATGTCTGATAATTTTTTACTTGCCTGTCTCTTCTCAAGCGCTCCGCATTGACGATACTGACTAAATTATTAACCGCATTATCCAACTCGTCGTTAATAATAACATAGTCAAATTCATTCACATGACTGACTTCTTCACGTGCTGCGTCAAGTCGTTTTCGAATAACGTCAACATGGTCCTGATCACGCGCCATCAAACGCTGTTCCAGCACCTTGCCTGATGGCGGCAAAATAAAAATACCAATTGCTTGTGGAAAAAACTTTCGCACCTGTTCCGCGCCTTGACAGTCGATTTCAAGCAGAATGTCCTGGCCCGAAGCTATCGCTTCATTTATCCATTTCTGCGAAGTGCCGTACAAGTTGCCATATACTTCGGCACTCTCCAAAAATTCCCCTTGCGCCTGCATTTGTCTGAACGTTTGCTTGCTGACAAAATGATAATCACGGCCATTCACTTCGCCTGAACGTGGTTGACGCGACGTATACGAAATTGACAAGCTGAGATAAGGGTCTTTATTCAGCAAGGTTCTAATGATACTGGTTTTCCCGGCACCTGAAGGCGCACTAATAATGAACAAGCAACCTGTCATCATGACCATCTCTTCTATTATCGTGTATTCAATGCCGTTAACACCTGGGCTTTCAATGTTTTAATCAATCGCATTTCTTCAGATGATACACCCTCAGGCGCCTCTTGTTGACGATCCGCATAAAACAGACCAATTCTTTTCTCTTGAGTAACCAATGGTAACACGACAAAACTGCGTGCATCCGGAAACAAATCGACATGCCATTTGGGCAGCAATTTTCTCACCTTTGTTACTGAAGCGTCCGAGATAATCAAATCCACATTATTTTTCATCGCCAGATGAAACAAATTTGTAGACGCCTTGATGGGGAAAACAAACGCTTTCTGCCTGGCCGAGTAGTTGTTGCCAAGCGAGCTGCGCGCCCGGTATTGACCACTCTCTATGTCTCTCAAACACAACGTTATGAAACGAAAACCCAGGCTGCTATAAAAAGTTTCCAGCACTAATGTGATCAGGTCACCCAGTTTATATTTTCCCGAAGCCATCACTTCCGTCACATCTTGAACACCGGTCAGCAACAATTCAGGCGCGTTAAAAGGTTTTCCGCTTGGATAACACTGTATTTCACAATGTTCTTCCGCACCTTTTTCTTCAAACTCAAAAGCCAGTTCCTTAATGAGCGCTTCTTCTTGCTGGCTTTGTAATTCGAATTTTGCGGAACCCATCCTGACTTCCCTTTGTGGATTCGGCGAAATCAATTCCGCGTTAATTTCCAGCGCATTGGTTTCCTTGCTTGCATCATTAATCAACTTATTCAGTTTGGTTTTGTCCAGATTTAGCGCCTTGCCAAAGCGAGTTAACAACGCTGCCTCCAAGTCTGCGTCACTGGATTCCGCTGAGCTTAAAACCATTGGCACCGCCTTATCACTTAACTCGACCGCCTGTTGCATCCACTCCATTCGATTTCTGGGCGGCTTTAAGTCACCCGCCGATTGTGTTTTTAATGTCTGGATAATACTGGCCGGAATTTCCCATTCATTCAGAACTATTTCCGCAAAGTTATCCAGATTAAAATGAAGCACTTCCTTTGAAGCCTGCGTTGCGGTATGCGAACCTTGCCTGATCAGTGCCATCATCTCCTGATATTGATCAGGATAATACGCAGCCAACAACAAACGGCCAGCATTCTTAAATAACGCTGCGACAGCAATTTCCTCGGCATCCTGGAAATGGCTATCCCGCGCCAATTCTCGACCCACCATACTGGCAGCCAATGCACATATCAATTCATAACGCACATGCTTGGCATTCTTTCCTGACATTCCATCAACCAGCAGTATTGCCAGCGCACAAGCCTTCACGGTATTAAATCCGAGCAGAAAAATGGCCTTGCTGATACTGGTCACCACTTTATTTGAAGCAGAACGAAAAGATACCGAATTTGATAAACGCAGAATCTTCTGCGTTAAGGAAACATCAGATAATACAAAATAAGCCAGCTTTCGAACCGATTCATCGTCAGAGGATGACAATTGCACAATACGCGATATTGAAGCACCCAATGCCGGCAGATCCGGATCACTCCGAATAGCCGTCAGCAATCCTTTCTCGATAGAAATTTTCTGATCGTCACCCTCAGCCACAATTGAGCGATCAGGCGAATTATTGGGAAGGTCTTGTTCCGGCAATTCTTTTGTCATCATCACTGTTCTGCTGACCTACATTTAAAAATAAAATAACCTACAAGGCATCTCAAAAAACCCACATTTTGTAACAACACTTCGCTATTCTCAAGCAATGTTTCTTGACATATTATTCATATGCTGCGTCTACATGATTTGTTCCCGCTTCGCCTTGTCCTGTTGTTTAACGCGCTGAATTTTTGGAGATGTCCCGCATACAAATTTTAAAAAAACCGATCAAATTATGCAAAATTTCAACTTGAGCGGAGAATTATTTATAACCTATAAAACTCAGCCACCATCGATCAATATAAGTCTGAAATTGACAGCACATCAGCGAATACCACTTTTTTCAAAATAGTGCTGATGGTAGTCTTCAGCAGGATAAAATTGATCGACAGGCAGAATCTCCGTGACCACAGGCGCATGCCAGCGTCCACTCTGCTGGTATTTGTCTCTGGATATCTTGGCAGCCGATTCCTGTTCTTCAGTGAAAAAATAAATTGCCGAACGGTACTGTGTGCCAATATCGACACCCTGCCGGTTTTTTGTTGTCGGATCATGACAGTGCCAGAACATATCCAGCAATTCTTCGGTTGACACCTTTTCCGGATCATATTCAACCTGTACGACTTCGGCATGACCGGTATTGCCAGAACAAACCATTTCATAGGAAGGGTGCGATACATGACCGCCGGAATAACCGCAGGTTGTCTCAGTCACACCGCTCATTCGGCTAAAAACCGACTGCACCCCCCAGAAGCACCCGGCACCAAAAATAATTTTTTCTATCGACATTGGCTTCGATTCATGGATTTCTGGTACTGCGCACCCTATCGATAATTTCGTTTAATACACGCATCGTATCTTGCGGTGTTCCGCCTTTCTTACCGGTCGTAAGATACTTGCCTTCAATCACAAATGCGGGTACGCCGGTTAACTCATATTGACGCATCATCTGATTTGTCCGGGCAATCTGATTTTGTGTGGTAAATGAATTGTAAACATTGGCAAATTTTTCTTTATCACCGCCTTGTTTCTCAATCCAGCTGAACAAAATGGATTCATCACTTAAATTAATTTTGTCACGATGAATGGCTTCATAGATTTTGTCGTGCAGCGTTTCTATTTCACCCAATGTTTCAATCGTATAATATGTTTTGGCGCCCGGAATCCAGTTGTTTCTGAAAATTGCCGGAACATATCGAAAATCAACATCGCTCGGCTTATTCTTCAACCAGGCTTTGATATGTGGATGCAGACTGTTGCAATGCGGGCAGCCATACCAGAAAAATTCGATCACCTCGATACGGTCTGCGTTCTGGGTAGATTGTGGATTCGCAAGTACTTTATAGTCTCTCCCCTCAACGATTTCAGCATGAACGTTGGTCACGCCTAACACGGTTATTGCTAAAAATACAACTAAAATTACAATCAGTCTGTTCATCTGCACACTCACTTTTACGAAGTTAATTTTGATTTGACCAACGTATAAAACCATTCACGATAACTGAATTAACGGGCCTTGATAAACTGTGCTTCGATACCATTCTCACGCAATCTGCTATGCACCTGATCCACACCGGTCTTTTGCGTAAATGGACCGACACGCACACGATACCAGACGCCTTTTTCCGACAAATCCGCTGACTGTACTGATGCAATAACACCGAGAAGCGCAAGTCTTGCCTTAAGGTTGTCTGCATCAGCATTGTTACGAAACGATCCAACTTGAAGATAGTAGGTATCCGCTGCAGCGCTGGCCGATTCAATTTGTCTTCGTTCCGCAACAGGTGGCGGCACAGGTTTTACTGGCGCCAGCGGTTTCTCAGCTGCTCTGGGTTGTTCTGCCACGGGTTGTTCAATATGCTGCGGAATTTCGTACACCGCAAGAGACTCGTCTTTGCCAGGCAAAATATTATAAAAATCAAATTGTGCTTTTTCTTCCACTTTGGCGATATGCTTGTTCTCTAAAGACGATTCGGAAGTATCGGATTGCGCTTTATCAGCAATATCATCATCTGGCCTGTCATACCCGGCAATCTGCTCCTCTGGCAAAAATGGACTTGGCACCTGCTCCAGATAAAACCATATACCGATAGTACTCAAAATACCCAAGGTATAGCCAATAAATATTCCCAGCATCAATGACCCTTTACCACTACTGGATGCTGTAGATTTACGAGATTTGTAATCGCGGCTCATGAATATTCCATATCCTCTAAAAATAGAAACTTACATTTTTTCTGGCGCGCTGACACCCAATAATTCCAGTCCATTCTTCAGTACATAGCGGATCGCGGTAATCAATGCCAGCCGGGCTTCCATCAGCGGAATTTCCGCGACCAGAAAATGAGTTGAATTATAGTAACTATGAAATTCACTGGCCAGTTCCCTCAGGAAAAAAGCAACCAAATGCGGAGAAAATTCCTGGGCCGCCGCTTTTATCGTCTCCGGGTAATCGATCACCCGTTGCAACAAAGCCAGTTCTGATTCATTTGTCAGCAAATCCGTATTTGCATCAACCAGTACTGCAGGATCGCCATCCCATTGTTTCAGTACACTGCAAATACGGGCATGGGCATACTGAACGTAATAAACCGGATTTTCATTACTTTGCGATTTCGCCAGATCAAGATCAAAATCAAGGTGTTGATCGCTTTTGCGCATGACATAAAAGAAACGCGCCGCGTCCTTGCCGACCTCCTGCCGCAGTTCCCGTAAGGTAACGAACTCACCCGAACGGGTTGACATGGACGCCTTTTTGCCGTCCCGGTATAACACCGCAAATTGCACCAGTGCGATTTTCAGTTTCTCCGGATCCAGCTCCAGTGACTGCAGCGCACCTTTTACCCGTGAAATATAACCATGATGATCCGCACCCCAGACATTGATCATCGTCTCAAAACCACGATTGAATTTATTGAGATGATAAGCAATATCCGAAGCAAAATAGGTAAACTGGCCATTTTCTCTTTGCACCACCCGATCTTTTTCATCACCAAAATCGGTAGACCGGAACCAGACCGCACCATCCTGCCTGTAAAGCTGTTTTTTCTCTTCAAGTAATTGAATTGCATACGCAACCAGGCCGTTGTCAAAAAGTGATTGTTCAGAAAACCAGGTATCAAACTCAACACCAAATTCCATCAGGTCATTGCGGCTGTCGCCGAGCTGTTCGGTCAGCACAAAATTATGGATATACGCATAATCCTGACCCAGGATTTTCTTGGCGTTGGCAATTAACTGATCCAGCGCTTCGTCGGTATTCGCCGGTTCTTCATGAGCCGTTTCAGGCAAACCATCCAGCAGCTTCTCAGGCTGATGCACATAACGATCCGCATGCGCCTGATGGATAAGCTGCGCCATCACTGTTACATAGTCGCCTTGATAGGCATTTTCCGGAAACGGCACTTGCACACCGTTTATGGCCAGATATCGCAACCAGGTTGATAGCGCCAGAATATCCATCTGGCGGCCCGCATCGTTGACATAGAATTCGCGCGTCACCGAATATCCAGCGGCCGAAAGCACATTAGATAGGCTTGCGCCGAACGCAGCACCGCGCCCATGCCCGACATGAAGCGGTCCCGTCGGATTCGCCGAAACGAATTCCACTTGAATCTTTTGACTTTTACCGAAGTCGCTCACGCCATAAGCGCCGCCTGTTTGCAGAACATGATAAAGGTAGGCTTGTTTGATTGTGCTTTTGATAAAAAAATTGATAAACCCGGCACCTGCAATCTCAACTTTTTCCAGATAGGGCGATGCGGGAATCGCCTCAATCAACATGGCAGCAATTTCGCGTGGATTCTTTCGTAACGGTTTGGCCAGTTGCATGGCAAGATTACAGGCATAATCGCCATGGCTGGCTTGCTTGGTACGCATGATTTCGACACTCATCTCTGCATCGCCAACCATGGCCTTGCCAGCGGCCTGCTGCAACAGCTGAGATAAGTGCGTCTTTAAATTTGGAGGTTCCGAAGCGTTCATCATGGAGGATGTTTTGATTATTTAATAGGATATTATTGAAAAATTTTTTAAATATACTACGACTGCCAACGTCTTTGACAACAAATAAACATTTTTTATACAGGTCTTTCGCCCTGATTGCTATTGGATTGTTGTCGAAACGTTTCAAAAAGACAAATACCCGCACTGACCGCCACATTGAGACTCTCAACACTGCCTTGCATGGGAATACGCACAACCTGGTCACAGCTCTCCCGTGTCAGTCGCCGCATTCCTTTTTCTTCAGACCCGAACACCCAGGCAACCGAACCGCCGATCCGGAAATTATTGAGATCATGATCCGCGTCATCCGCCGTTCCGATGATCCAGACATCATGTTCTTTAAGCAACCGCAGTGTACGCGCCAGATTGGTGACGGCAATATAGGGGACGGTATCTGCAGCGCCACTGGACACTTTATGCACAGCAGCCGTCAGACCGACCGCGCGATCTTTCGGCGCAATCACTGCATGTACGCCAAAAGCATCCGCCACCCGCAAGCATGCGCCCAGATTGTGCGGATCCTGGATGCCATCAAGTATCAACAATCTGGCTGGCTCGTTTAGCGTTTCCAGGACATCTTCGATACTGACATAGGAAGATGCCGGGTCAATAGTGGCCGCGACACCCTGATGACGCCGGCTGCCCGCCATTTTTTCAAGCCGGTTCTGCTCGCAGGAAATCAGCCGGATTTTATGGGTCTCAGCCAGTGTCATCAGACTGCGGATGCGCTGGTCAGCGCGCGCGGCATCAATATAGATTTCCCGGATGCTGTCCGGATTCTGCCTTAACCGGCTGATAACTGCATGAAATCCAAAAATTAAACGTGTGGCTGCCATTGTTTGCTGAACACAATAAAGGAAGATATCGTATGACTTATGGTTGTTTTTTCTTTGATTTTTTAGCGGACCGGGATTTGTTTTTCTGTTTTACAGCGGCTGCCGGTTCATTCAGGATGAAGTCTATTCTACTGGTTTCCAGATCAACCCGCACCAGTTTGACGTTTAACCGGTCACCGATACGGTATTGCTTGCCGCTGCGCTCACCCAGCAAACGTTGCCGGACTGCGTCAAAATGGAAATAGTCGCTGGGCAATTCAGATATATGAATCAATCCTTCCACATACACATCATCCAGCGCCACAAACAAGCCAAAACCGGTAACGCTACTGATAATACCCTCAAAACATTCACCAATCTTATCGTGCATAAAAAAACACTTGAGCCAGGTTTCTACATCCCGGGTCGCTTCATCGGCGCGCCGCTCCGTTTGCGAACAATGGCGTCCCAGGTCATGCCAGTCGCCAGGCTGATATTTTTCCCCATTCAAAACTGCCTTGATCGCACGATGCGTCAACAAATCCGGGTAGCGCCGAATGGGAGAAGTAAAATGTGCATAGGCTTCATAGGCCAGTCCAAAATGGCCGCAATTGTCCGGACTGTATATCGCCTGCGGCAAGGAACGCAACATGACCATCTGCAAAAGATGCATATCGGGCCTGCCTTTTATTTTATGCAATGTTTTCGCGTAGTCGCTCGCTTTGGGCTTTTTTCTACCACCGAGCTGAACACCGACTTCCTTGAGGAATTGACGCAACGCTTCCAGCTTATCCGCCGAAGGCCGTTCATGGACACGGAACAGAGCAGGATGACGATGCTTCAGCAAAAACTCTGCTGCACATACATTCGCTGCGAGCATACATTCTTCAATTAAACGATGTGCATCGTTGCGCCGTACCGGCTCAATTTTATCAATTTTGCCCTGATCGTTGAAAAACATCTGCGTTTCAGTGGTCTCAAAATCTATAGCCCCGCGCTTGTTGCGTGCATTAAGTAAAACCTTGAACAGTTCATAGAGATTTTTCAGATCGGAATAAAGCGTCTCATATTTCCTGGCATCTTTACCATTTGGATCCGCCAGCATCGCTGCAACAATCGTATACGTCAACCGCGCATGCGAGCGCATCAGTGCCGGATAAAATTCATAATCCAGTTTTTCCCCATGACGATCAAAGCGAATTTCACAAACCATGCACAAACGATTGCGATTGGGATTGAGTGAACACAGCTCATTTGACAGCACCTCCGGTAACATCGGTATCACGCGCTGAGGAAAATAAACCGAATTGCCGCGATTAAACGCTTCCTGATCGAAAACATCGCCGGGTTCAACATAGTGACTCACATCAGCGATCGCAACATATAGCGTATAGCCGTCAACACCCCGTTCACAATACACCGCATCATCGAAGTCACGGGCCGTCTCACCATCAATGGTCACCAGTGGCAAATGCCTTAAATCAGGGCGTTCCGGATGATTCCTGCTCTGCACCCGGGTTGGCAACTTTGTTGAAAGATGCTCAATTTCCGCAGAAAACACATGCGGCAAATCATGTTTGCGTATCGCGATATCGATCTCCATTCCCGGGTCTGTGTAATCGCCCAGAATTTCTACAACATGTCCTATGGGTTGCGCATGCTTGCTGGGCTGTTGAATAATTTCAACCATAACAACCTGACCGGAACCGGCACCCGATGCGCGATCATTCGGTATTAGAATATCCTGGTTGATCCGCCGGTTCTCGGCTACTACAATCAGTATACCGTGATCAATATACAGTCGGCCCACAACCTGTTTATTGATATGCTCGAGCACTTCAACAATGACTGCTTCGCGCCTGCCACGCCTGTCCTGACCAATTTCGCGCACAAGTACACGATCGCCGTGCAGTACTTTATGCATCTCCTTCGCGGACAAAAACAAATCTGGACTACCGTCATCGGGTATCAGAAAACCATAGCCGTCAGCATGCCCCTGCACTGCCCCCTTGACCAGATCCAGTTTCTCCATCACGCAATAGTCCCCTTTGCGGTTACGAAAAATCTGTCCTTCCCGGGACATCGCCGTCAATCTGCGTGCAAAAACCTCGTGTTCATGCGCATCAATTCCCAGTAATTTCTGTAATTGATTCTCGGCAGTCGGAACACCCAGTTTTGTCAAAACCTGAAGAATATATTCCCGACTCGGAATGGGATGTTCATAACGCGTCATCTCACGTTCCAGACAAGGGTCCTGGTCTCTCAATTTACGGCGCTTCTTAATTGACAAAATAACGATTTCCTATAGAATGTTGTGCTCTTCAAAGCGCTGAAATCACAGATTTCAGATGCAGTATTGATGCAGTATTGCCCAGATGGCGGAATTGGTAGACGCGCATGGTTCAGGTCCATGTGCCTTCGGGTGTGGAGGTTCGAGTCCTCTTCTGGGCACCATCTTCATACACCACTGTTATTATTGAGTTATTTTAATCTATTTTAGGACGAGACAGGAGCTAATTCCACAGCGCATTGAGATTCAATAGAATCCAGAATCAACGCCTGTCTATTCTTTTTTTAATTCCTGTTTTGGTGCAGTCAAATCTTATCGCTGAGAAATATGTTCGTCGGCCAGTCGGCATACACCGGCAAGGTTCTCTGGTAATTAGCCCATCAGTTTCTCTTGGTAATCACATTTCTACATTTATAGTAAGTGTTGAATAGCGCACTATTCATCCTGAGTAATACTTTTAATGATATAGCCACCTGATTTCTCGTCATATTCCAGTTCCAGCAGCTTGTTTTCTTGCGCGGCTTCCAGTAATTTCCCAAAGGTGCGGAATCCATGGTAGGTTTCATTAAATCCCGGCTTGCGTCGCTTCAAAGTCTGCTTGACCATAGACCCCCATACTTTTTCCTCAGCGCCGCGCTCCTCAAATAAATCTTCAACTGTCTCCATAACCAGATCCAGCGCTTCTTGTTTTTTCTCTTCTTCAGATTTTCCGTTGCTTTTAGGCGTTGCTTTTTTGACTGCCGTTTTTTGTTTGGCTTTGTGGTTTTTTTCGCTTTCCCGAATCAGATCATCATAATAGATAAACTCGTCACAATTGGAAATCAACAGATCGGAAGTGGATTTCTTGACGCCAACGCCAATGACCACCTTGTTGTTTTCACGCAGTTTACTCACCAGAGCCGAAAAATCGGAATCACCACTGATAATGACAAAGGTATCGACATGCGCTTTGGTATAGCATAAATCCAGTGCGTCTACGACCATGCGGATATCGGCAGAATTCTTGCCCGACTGGCGCACATGCGGGATTTCAATCAGCTCAAACGCCGCCTCGTGCATGGCCGATTTGAATTCCTTGTAGCGTTCCCAGTCGCAATAGGCTTTTTTAACAACAATATTACCTTTGAGCAGCAAACGCTCGAGTACTTTTTTGATATCAAAAGCTGCGTATTTGACGTCTCGCACGCCTAAAGCGATATTTTCAAAATCACAAAACAATGCCATGTTTTGTGTCTTGGAATTTACGGCCATACTGTCTCCAATTATTGTGCGCCAAATGTGGCTTGTCTGGAAAAGCACTCGTCGTTATTTTATATGCACAAGTGTTACTGGCATTATAGCCTGTGTACTGTGATGTATCCATTGACTTTGATTATGCATATTTTTTCTGAATTTCCCAGCCAGCTACCGACAAAACCATCTGTAATAGTGCGCACGGAAATTAACAAAACGAGAATTGTCAGCTTTGATATGGCGCTCTTGTTGTTCCGGTGCTGTCATTGGTTATCCTCCTTTGAAAATGTTCGAGGATAACTGAGGGGCTATAAATTATTAGCCGATAGCATTGAAGGCATCAAATTCGTTAACGGCGTTAGACAAAATGGAGATCAAAAACAGGTGGCCGCTTGATTCTCTATAAGCACCACATTTGACAATAGCTCATCTTGTCATGCGCAGAGACAAACATGACTTCAATCGCAACTTGCTTCCCGCAGATTTTGCTATTTCCATAAACGCTTTTTGTAGATTAACTCCTAATTGAATTTCTTTGCGCTTTCGATCTTCTGGGGGGTACTCTTGAAGAGATTTTCCAGGTATCAGTACAATAAGCTCTTGATCCTTCCAAATGGTTTGTTTGCAACCTGTTATTTGTATTGCATTTACTTTAACCCTGACAGGACGTAAAGCCCAACCTGCAATATATGCACCGCCCCACCAAAGTGGTAGATCCGTTACTAGTTCACTAGCGGCAGCTATTGCCATGATACTTGGATTAAATCCTGTTGCTGCCCCAACAAGGAGCGTTTCTACTGTCATGGAGAGAATTAGCCCAGTGACCCAGTAGCGCCATTGAACCTTACCAAAATCTAGAATACGTCCTGACAAAACAATATCCACGCCTGCTTCTGCACCAAGAGAACTGCGCTGCATTTTATTGAGCCAATTATAGGAAGGATCGATATCTGCATGCATTTTGCGCGCCTCATCGAAGGGAGTAACTATGAATCCAGGTTGTAGCGCAAGTTGTTCAGTGAACAGTTTCTGAGCGCTTGTCTCAACCTCTTTGATCAATTGTTCAAGTAGAATTGGCTTTTCTTCGGCGGATGGTTTTTCATCGAAAGAACGCAGATCAGTGGGCGAAGTAAGTGGCGCATCCATTCGTATTTGTGTAACGAGCAATCTTAAGGGAGGATCAGGCGGAGTAACTTTTTGAAATGGAAACGAGCTGCATCCGGTCGTTACTACCAAGATCAGCATATATGTGCATGCTAAATAAAGTAACCTCATTTGTGATATACGTTGATTTTCAACGTTAATGGCATCTTCTGAAATATTCTGATACTTAAAGCACGAGATAAATTGATCAAGATCAATTCGTATTGCGAATATATACGGGGGCTACTAATTTATTGTATTTATACTGTTATTTGTCCCTCCGTTTTCTTGATTCAATAACCGCACTCCCAGTCAGTGTCACCAGTCGCTGCAAGTAGGTTCTCTGATGAATAAAAGAAAGTTTTGATGTTCCATGAATTCTATTACTGAAACAGATGGGAACTTCGGCTACGCGAAGTTTGCCTTTATTGGCTATAAGAAGTTCAAACAAAATTTTGTAGCCCTGCGCCTTCTTGGAAATAGTCAGGGCAAACTCACGACGGAATGCAAAGAAACCGGATGTGGCATCACTAACATCACACAATGGGCTTGCTAACCAGCAACCCATACGAGACATCAATTGCCTATGTAGCGGCCAATTTGCTGTGCTGCCACCCGCCACATAACGACTACCAACGACAACGTCAAATTTATCATCAAATATAGGTGAAACTATGGCCGGTAGCCGTTCTGCCGGATGACTCAAATCCGCATCCATAACAACAATAACATTGTTATTTGCGTTTGCTGTGCCAGCAAGAACAGAAGCAATCAGGTCGGGTCTATCTTTTCTTTCAATAAGCGATATTTTTTTGGCGCGATTTTGCCAAACCCGTATTTTCTCAGGGGTACCGTCATTAGAGCCGTCATCAACAAAAATTACCTCAAAGCTATGAGGAGAAAGATTAAGGGAAAATAAACGCGTTAAAAGAAAATCAATATTTTCAGCTTCGTTCAATGTAGGTATTACAATTGAAAATTCTGACATATTTGGTAGCACATGAAAAAAGAAACTAACAAGAAGCTTCCTGCTAATAAGTAAAGGAGAATATGTTATGTGTTTTATTGGAGAATGATAATAAAACTATTATCCAACCAATAACATGACATTAAAATTACAATTTAGTCATGAACTGTCGTTTCATAGCATTCAGCCAAAGGGGCTTAGGCAATCAACATGGCATTCAGAGACAGGAGTAATTGATATATTTTGGTGATAAGTTCAATTAATACTTAGAGGGAAATTTAAGGTGACAGTCGTACCCTTACCGGTTTCTGATTCGATGCTGACTGTACCGCCATGCAATGTCATGATGGACCTGACGATAGCCAGACCCAATCCAGTATTATGGGAATCCGTTGAACGCACTCGATCGATGCGATAGAAACGATCAAATATTTTTGAAAGATGTTTAGGCGCAATACCACATCCACTATCACTGATGCGAATAATCACGTTATGCTCGGATTGAGAAAGTGTCACGGTTAACTTGATTAAACCGCCAGAAGGTGTATAGCGAATAGCGTTGGAAAGAATGTTCGTAATAGCACGCTGGAAAAGTATGGGATCCACATCTAAGTAAGATTGACCTTCACATTTGATTGTCAGTGACTGTTCTTCAATTACTGCTTCGTAGGATGTACAGATAGTCTCCAGCTCTTGACGTATATCAAGTCTTTTTCGTTGCAAAGGTTCTTGTATGTTGTCAGCACGAGCCAGAAATAACAAACTGTCGATCATACTTGACAGTTTTCCGCATTCTTCAAGAATCGATTCCAGTGCATCACAATATTCGATTTCCGAGCGAGTACGTGCCAGCGTTACTTCAGCCTCGCCCATCAGATTATTGATCGGTGTACGCAATTCATGTGCCAAATTTTCTGAGAACTGGGAAAGCCGGATAAAAGAATCTTCCAGGCGTTCAAGCATCTGATCAAACGCTACTGCGAGCACACTTAGCTCCCGAGGCCATTGACGCTGATTAATACGTGCATGCAAATCACTCGCAGTAATACGCTGAGCAGTTAGAGTGATGTCGCTCAAGGGCTTCAAACCTTGACGTGTAATCAACGCGCCGAGCATGGCTGATAGCAGTATGCCTAAAGGAAGCGTAACTGTCAGCTTTCGCTTGTAATTGATGAGAACAGCATTTTCATGGGCAATATCCAATGCAACCTGAATCACATACAATAGGCCGGTATTGTCCGTCGTTTGGGCTGTTAACAATAGAAAAGGATGTTCATTCGCTGATTCCCATTTAATGGAATTTTTGACCAGACTTTCTTTTTTTGTTTCTGCATTGGGCATTGGAAAAACTGTAATGGGAACGATTCCTAACATGCCAGGTGTTTCGATCAACACCGTGTGATCGGCTTTTAATATGCGCGAGTAATAAGTGTAGTAAGGTACTATCTGTCCAGTTGCTATTCCGCGTTGAATTTCTTTTTCTAGGAAAGTTTGACGATTCTCATGTTTCTGGAGAAGCATTTCTATATTCTGCACTTTTTCAGCAAGAAACTGTTTATCTTCTTCTCGAAGATTATTAACTAATGCCTGATACAAAAACACTGTAACCCCTATCAGCAATATGGATGCCGTAAGCGTGTAAAAGAATGTTAGTCGCCAGACAATAGAGCTTGGATAGCGATTGATCTTATCGTTCTTCAAGAACGTAGCCAATGCCCCGTAGCGTATGAATAAGTTTTTTGTCGAAAGGATCATCTACCTTGCGGCGCAATCGTCTCACCGCAACATCGACGACATTGGTATCGCTATAGAAATTCATATCCCATACTTGTTCTGCGATAACAATCCGGGAAAGAACTTCTCCATGTCGGCGCGCCAACAGCGATAATAAAGAAAATTCTTTGGGGGTTAGTGTGATTTTCATATCAGCCCGTGAAACTTTATATCGCAATAGATCTATTTCCAGATCGGAAATACAGAGTAACTCCGGCTGTGTAGTCTGGCCGCGTCGTAATAGGGAACGTATACGGGCCAGTAATTCCGAAAATGCAAAAGGTTTAACGAGATAATCATCCGCACCCAATTCCAAACCTTTGACACGGTTATTTACAGCATCCAATGCCGTCAGAAATAGCACGGGAACTGACTTGCCACTTTCCCTAAATTGTTTAACCACAGTCCAACCATCTATGAGCGGTAACATAACATCGACGATGACGACGTCGTAATTGCCAGTTGTAGCCAGAAACAAACCGTCCCGACCGTTATTCGCATGATCGACTACAAAACCATTTTCGACCAATCCTTTTTGCAGGTAAGTTGCAGTCTTGGGCTCATCTTCAATAATGAGTAAGTGCATAATAATCTGAAAGTAACAATTTATTTAGAATGTTTAACAACAATTGCTTTTAATCACTGTTTTCGATCTAAACAATAATTCTTTAAATTTTACAGCAGATAATAAAAAAATATATGCAAAATGGTTGAGGGAATTTTTTGAAACAGATACTCCCCGGTCTTTCTGCGACTTAACTGATTAGCTATGCTGTTTAATACCAGTTTTATTCGGAATCTTCCGAATGACCATATGATCGAGTGTAAATCAGTTTCTAATATTTTTCAGTATCAGCGTCTGTTCTTCACTGAATGAATCTGTTAGAACCATGTTATAAAAATTAAGCTGGTCAGTCTGGTCAGAATTTTTCTGAAAGAAACTGGCTAAATTTCAACGCTGACAGACACCAGACACCCAAATGCAAGCCAGGTCAGTACTTATTTGAGTACTTCTTTGGGGCGGGACAGACTATAGAGCATACAGTGTTTTTCTGAGATAGCATTCCACTGGCTTTCCACAGCAATTTTAGCAATGGCGCAAGTCGTCATGAGTTTGCCGTTTGAACTTGGTTTTGCCTGTTTGCACAACACCTGTAGTAAAAAATCTAGTCCAGGGTTGTGACCAATCAGTAAAACAGATTTTTCCTGTTCTGGAAGCGTTTTGATGATTTCCAGCAAAGTGTCCAGATTGGCTTCATATATCCGGTTGTCAAATCGAATGTCCTTGGTCGGTATATCCAGGGCATGCGAAAAAACCAACGCCGTCTGATAAGTGCGTAGCGCCGGAGAACTGATGATTGTTTCAGGCTTATTGGCCTGCTTTGCCAGCCATGTTGCCATTTCAGGGGCATTGGTTAAGCCTCGTTTGGAAAGCGGGCGTTCAAAATCGCTGGTTGCTTCTTTTTTCCAGTCAGATTTTGCGTGGCGTAGTAGATAGAGCAAATGTGACAAAATAATTTACGTAAAAAAATAATTTAAAGATCAAAATAATTAAGATTTGCAGCAAAATATTTCGGCAAATGAATTATTTTAACAATTACTGATGTTATGAGTAACTTCGTTCACGCAAGCTTTAATTGCGTGCGCATTGAATTCCGGCGGAATCAATACATGAATTGGGCTATTGCTGATCGTAAATTCGACTGTGTTGCCCGCCTGAATATCGCGGTTGCGGAAATAATCACCGTCCACCTGCAACGGATACGCCTGTGCATGCAGTGTACATGCAATGCTTTTTCCTGAGAAATACTGCATGGGCAAGTTTGCTGGTTTGCGCTGCAAAATTTTCATGGCTTTGATTAATTCATGCTGATGCCGTGCACCCGGCAAGAATCCTACTACCAATTCACTTTTCGATGGGTTGGCATCCGGAACAAGTTGCAGGTTTTTGGCATATGCCGAGCTGTTGGCTACAATAATATAACCCGATGCGTGATCAATGACCAGTTGTCCGTCAACGCTTACGGACACTATTGGATGATGTAATGCACATAACGCTTTTAGGCCATGCCAAACGTAAATTGAGTCATTCAACGGGCCCTTGCGCTTGCCTATATTTTTGACAGTCAATGAATCCAAACCCATTGAGGCCATATTAAAAAAAGGTTTTTTGCCTTTAATGTCCTGACCGCTGATTACACCGTAGTATTGTTGCAAACAATTACCGGCAGCGATTGCCCGAAGCAAATCGTCTGCCTGCGCACTCATACCATAAGTACGCGCAAAAAGTGATTCGTTGCCACCGGGGATGGCATAAACAGGTGTTTCCGTTTTATTGATAATGCCCAGCAACTTTCTGATGGTACCATCGCCGCCAACAATGACCACAAGGTCGCTCCCGGCGATTGTGTCTTTCATGCTTTTATACGCTTTGGTTTTCTTTTCAGATGGATGCACCGCGACATTCTTCCCATGGAAGGTCAGTTCAATTTCCATTCTTTTTGCGATTTCTTCCGTATTACCGGCGCTTGAAATCGGGTTATAAAGAATCAGGACGTTTTGCGGCGAGGGTATTTTAATCAGCACTTCGTTCGATAAAGCCAGGTTGTCAAATTTCACGGTTGCAATCGCGTGTTTTTTTGTTGATTCTGAAGTATTTCAGCATATCTGCTCTGTTTTAAGCCCAAAGCAATCAGATTAAGGAAGTTCGACCGGCGTCACCTTGACATCCGACCAGACTTGATGGCACCAGTCCTGGTCGATGGACGGCATTCCACTTTTAATCCATTGCACCAGATAGCGTGCCGTATTGGGATAGCTGATACGAACAGCTTTTGTTTCATAAAGCCACTGTTTAATAATGGTCTGATCGACTTTTTCCATCGTCTGACCGTAACCCAGTTCGACCAATGCTGCAGCATTGGAAGCCTGTTCCATTTGTGCATGAACGGGCTTTACCAGAATTTTCTTTCCCAAATAAAGCGCTTCACTGGTCAACTCAAACCCGGCATTACAGATAATACCGGCACAGTCATGCAGATCCTTTTGAAAACCATGCAGTGACAGGGGCTTGCAATGAATATGCGGGTATTGGGGTGTGAGTACTGGATCAAATGCGTAAATATTAAACTCAAAATCCTTGAATGGCTCGAGCAACTTGATTAATTGCTGCTGATTTTCAAATGGCAGATAAATAACGATCTTGTTTTTTTGTATCTGTCGCGGCAAATCCGGTGTAGCGATTATAGGTGGCAAAATAGGCTGGTCAAAATGATGCCAGTGCAAACCGATTCCGATTTCAACCGGGGCAAAATTTTTCATGACCGTCTCCCCAAGCGGATCGCTTCCCGCTCGCGGTATTTTATAGTGAAAGGCATATTGATGGCTCAGTCCGATCGTTTTCTTTTTTTGGCGGCGCGCCGCCCAGGCAGTCACAGGTTCGAAATCGCATATCACAAGATCATAATCACTTAAGTCGAGTTGCCTGATATCTTTGATCAAACGAATCGGACTGGATTTCAAAACGGTTTTGATATGATTGATCTTACCGTTTCGGACACTGAACGTCAGACCTTCGCACCAGTGATGATCATTGAAAATTTCCATATCAAAAAACTGATCCTTCGGTCTGCCGGTAAGCATATAAGTTACCGCAATTTCCGCATCGCGCAACTCTCTGGCCATGATCCGCCCGCGGGTAATATGACCGTTACCTGTGCCTTGTATACCGTAAAATACTTTCATGGCAATATGACTTCCAGGCTGATCAGCGCCGTACTCACGCCCAAACACATGCCCATCAAAGTATCGGTCGGGAAATGCACACCCAGCATAATGCGCGAAAGGCCGATCAGGAATGCCCAGCCCAATAGCAGTGGCATCACCTCAGGGTAAAAATAGCCGCAAAGCACGGCGACCATAAATGCAGCGGAGGTATGACCCGATGGAAAGCTGAATTGATCGGACGGTTTGATGATGCTTTGAAATCCATCCAGAACAGACGCTGGACGGTTGCGCCTGAATCCATTTTTTAAGACATAATAGACAGGACGTTCGACTGCAAAACCAATCAAAAGCGCCAGGAAAACGGGACTCTGAATACTCTCCTGCAAGCCAATCCAGGCAAGTAACATCAGGTACAAATGACCATCTCCTGTTTTGGAAATGTAACGATTCAATGTCATTAAATCCTCGTTCAGCCGTATACTATTCAATCGATTGAATAGCGTCAGATCGTATTCATGAATGGTTTTGAGCGTCTTCATCATCTGCGCCTTGTGTTAAAAACCAGATGGATTCTATACAACAACGATGTCAAAAAGATGACGTTTATATGATGTTTTTTTGACAGTTTTATTGATTACGAATCTGTTTATGCAGATCACGGATTTTGCGCCAGAAGCGGCTGCTATGACGGTTTTTGTGAACCAGGCGAATAGTCAGGCGTTTGACTCGATTGGATACCTTGAGCATGATCGACAGACCAATTACCATGGTTGGAATACCAAATGGCCCCGGCAACGGGAACAATATGACTCCAATGACAAAAACGACCGTTCCGACGCTCATCAGCACAGCGCGTTTGATCATCCAGGTATCGTTTTATTTGAAAACGTCAGTAAATTGGGTAATTTGTGATAACAGGCGAAGTTACCAGGAGGATAGTGTTATGTGATTTTCAGGTAACCACTGTTTGATACGATCCCGGTTTTGTTCATACCATGACCTGCCAATTGCTATAGCCTTGTGCTGATTAACGGGATTATTTGCCGAGTCCATGTGGTCGGGCATATTATAATCTTTCAGCGATTGATTGATATACAGTACGTGTTCGCCAATAATTTCTTCGGTCATTTTGACATTGGCAATCATTTTTTCTCTCAGGATTACGGAGGCGATACCTTTGGCTGACCACTGTACACCGCCGTAGGAGCGGGCCTTAAAACCATCGAAAGCAAAGCTGCGCCAGCCAGAACCAATAGAGAGAACTTTTATAGGATGATTCTGCCAAATTTGCCTGGCGTGAAAATAGGCGCCGAGTCCGGGGTTATTCATTCCAACGCCACCATCGATACGCCAGCTGCCATCTTCCATCTGTACAGGCGGGAAATAGGCTGGTGCCGCTGTACAGGCATCCGCTATTTCACTTAAAAGAAAATTTACCTGATTTTTATTTGTAAAAATTTCCAGCTGGTCATGGTCCAGATTGAAACAGGGAATGAAAATCTGTTTCTTCAGCGAAGAGAGTCTCAGATTACCCAACTCTTTTTGTAGAGTCTGGCTTTTTGAAATGCCTGTATATTTGGGGCGTATTTGGACTTTGCTCAACAACCGGTTCGTCCAGTGTTCAGCCATCATGCTTTCAAGCAATCTGTCTTGCATAATTAATTGAATGATTTGGGCGGCGCTCATCGCGCGTCCCAGTATCAGACAGGCAATCATACCGCCCGATGATGATCCGGCTACCATATCGAAGTGGTCATAAGTTGAAGCACAGGTATCTTCTTCCAGACAGGCAAGCATGCTCAACTGAATCAACAAATGGCTGCCACCGCCATCCAGGCTTAATACAAACTTGGGCTTCAAGGAAATCTCCTGATATTGATGCTGGCTATGCTGCTTTTTTTGCGGCGATCATGCCTTCGATATTTTTGTATTGCTCGAACTTTTCAGCCCAATGCACCAGTTCGAGTGATCCATCAGTATGTTCAAGCAAAGTGGTACAGCTTTCCACCCAGTCGCCATCATTGCAATACAGCATTGAATCGATTTCCCTGATTTCGGCATGATGGATATGGCCACAAACCACGCCGTCAACGCCGCGTTCTTTGGCAAGCCTTGCCAATGCATCCTCAAAGCTGCTGATATAGCTGACTGCATTCTTTACTTTCAGCTTCAGATACGATGATAACGACCAATAAGAATAACCAAAAAATTTTCGCAAGCCATTTAAATGACGGTTTAGCCACAGCAACATATCGTAGGCTGCATTGCCCAGTTTTGCGATCAGGCGGCTATGTTTGACCACAACATCAAATTCATCGCCATGCAATATCAGCAGTTTTTTGCCATCTTGGGTGGTGTGTACATAATCCAGATGAATTTCAAGATTGCCGAATACATGACCTGCACAATCCCGTATGGCTTCATCATGATTACCGGGTATATAAATCACTTTGGTGCCGTGTTTGGCTTTGCCCAGAATCGAACGGATCACATTGGTATGCTCTTGCGGCCAGTATGGATTTTTCCTAATACACCAGAAATCCACGATATCACCAACCAGAAACAGATAATCCGTTTCAACCGAATGCAGAAAATGTAGCAGTGCTTCAGCCTGACAACCGCGGAATCCGAGATGGATATCCGAAATCCAGACGCTTCTGACTTTCATAGAGGGTTTATTCTTGTTCATCATATCTTATTGAAGTGGATAGAGAATAATGAACAGAATAAATTAGCTTTATTAAATTGCTTTGAAGGATTTATGAAAATTTGATTAAATTTTTATTAAAATTCCAACTAAGCGCCAAAGTTCTGCATGAAAAGGGTAAGGCGATTCAATTTGGGGAAATCGTAAAAAACCGCCTTACCAAGGGCACCAAGAAGAATGGTAACCACAAAGTGTTACAGTACTATTAAGAAACAGTATTCCGGAATATTTTAGAAATTTCCCGGAACCAGTTGCGGCGCAAAATTAAAGACTTCCTGGGAACGTGGATCAACGGTTACTTTAACCCAGTGGAGCTCTGAATCACCAAACACCTCCAAGCGTGTTAGCTTGGGTACTTGTGGATTATCGTCCGGACCGGTAGCATCCGCATTCGCATACCAGGGTAAAAGCCTCGGCCGGTCAACCCGGAAGACATGCGAATCACCATGAGCAAGAACGACCGGGCGATCATACTCCAGACTAAGAGCAAATAATTTCTCCAGGAATGCATTAAAACCTGCGCGTTCCGGATCGTCAGCAGGCAACTGAAGGTTTGGATCTGCTTGCATGGCAATCAACACTCCGGCAGCATTATGCGACATTGCCCATTCAAATGTTCTTTCCAACCATTCAAGCGATGCGGCGTTACGTTCGTTGAATTCAGCAATTCGGTCTTGTCTCGGGTTTGCAACACTGTCGGATGCATCAATTCCTGACCAGGGCCTTAGGTTGTTGTTACTGCCGACAACATGTATTGTCGAAACCACAATGCGGCCAGTCATAAACAGCACATTCTCAACGAATGGTTCAAAGCCAGGCAGGGTGGTTTGCGACAATACTGGGCGTGGTTTTTGGCCGGTAGTCATGCCAGGATTTGGAAAAAATAGCTGGCGAATAAATGTTAATCGCTCCAGTGGATACCAGCCGCCATTGTTGGCACGGTGACAGTCTGTCCATTCGTTGTCTCCAGGCGTATAAACCAGTGCAGTGCGGATTTGTTGCAGTTGATCAAATCGGCGTTGCAAGCGTTCATCGGTACATTCTGTTCCACCACTTTTGATATCACCTACATGAATTACAAATTCAATCTCATGATCCTTGTTGATGGCATCAATCATGCGGTTAAATGCCACCTCTTTCTCATCACCATAAGGCCCGTCGCCAATTACGGCAAACGAAACGGCGTTGGCGTTATGTTTAATATCCTGATTATGCTTGCCACTGGCAAAAAGATTAGTCGTAAAAGAAAACAAAGTTGATGCAATGGCAAGGTAGAAAAGCAGGCCTACTATATGGCCAAAATTTTCACGCGTTGTGGGCATGTTGATCTCCAAATAAAGATTCCTGGTCAAAAAAGAATCGTTGCATGGCAGGGATTCAAAGCCTGCCACTGTTTTTATTTCGTGTTCTATTTAAGATTCATACAATTGGCATAATAAGAAACGGTTGCCGGCCAGTCCGAGAAAATACCGAGAATGCCGACATCTTGCGCCAGTACGTGCAAGGCCTGATACATGTCACCGTCGTTGTTGATGACAGCATCAGGGTCAATTGGGTTGGGGTTTTGGCCATTGAGTGTTTGGAAATAAAAACCACCGCCGTTGGTTAACGGGCCGTCGCGTTCAAATGTCCAGGTGATGATATCCAGCCCGGAGTCCTTGGCTGCTTTTGCATAGCGAGAAGGTACGATTTCGCCATCTTCGATTTCCAGCAGCATCCACATCGGTGGTGCGATAATTTGCACACCATCGGTGACCAACTGCTCCATTGTTGGCGACCAGGTTGCAGGATTGCGATGGTCAAAAGCGGGATCGTCGTATCGGCCATCGAGATAAACCGCCTGATTACCAAAATCGGGCTCATTCTGAATCCAGTAAAGAATGTCACCAAGATTGAACGATTGCACATAGACTCTGGAAGCACGCACACCAGCTTCCTTGTATTCATCAATCATTTTCTGAGCGTAATCTTCCTGTGAGAACCCATCGAACGGCATGGGAACGCTGGGTGATTTCAATTCCGGCGTCATTTTTACACCCAGTTCTTTGAATAGCGCGATACTTTCCTTGTGCGTCAGTAATGTGCCACGGGTCGCATACAGATCCGTTCTCCAGTCGGCTGTGCCCTTCATATATTCACTCACTGTAGTGGCACGCGGGTTGGAAGCATCCATTTTGCCTTTTAGGGACTTGAATTCGGCAAGTGTTATGTCGCTGGTACAGCACTGTGCGCTGGCAGGTGTAACCAGATTTCCTTCAGCGTCATAAACAGCGGGCTGAAACGGCACTGAACATTTATCGGCCAGCTCAGTTTCAAGGATATTGGTCGTGGTATGCAGATCACACTGCGAGTGACGGCAAACCAGCTCTTTATCTTGCGTGAAGGTAACATCACACTCAATAATGCCGGCGCCCATTTTTGCTGCAGCCATATAGGACTGCAACGTATGTTCCGGAAATTGCATCGCTGCGCCGCGGTGACCAATAGAAAAATCGGTTTTTTTAAATGGACCGAACTCGCAACTTTCAAGTTTCTCTTTTAATGGACCTTGATCCATATCTTGAACCAGAAAAAACGGCCGCGGCCCTAATTGAATATCGTGTCCTGGGCTTTTGCTGGATTTATGTCCGTGTCTGGATCTTTCACCTGTGTCGGCCCAGCTTACTGCATATAACACTAAAACGATAATAGCTGCGCCTATCATAATAATGCGATTCATCTGCTCTCTCCTGTCAATTATTGAATTGTTTTAATAGTTCCATTAACTGCAAACGCTTGATGAGAAGCGGTAGCGAAGAGAATGCTAGCGAACAAATGTTTCGGTTTTATGCCTATCAGATGAAATTTCAATGACTTTATGATGAATGATTGTCAAACCCGAGTGATTCATTATTTACGGACAATTACCGACTTCACGGATTGCTAGCCGGGGTTTTGCAAACTGGATACATGCGCTGTATTATTTGCTAGAGTGGTCAGAACAGCTTCGGTCAGAAATGTTAATCAGCAAAAAGGAGTCTGGCATGGATAAGGCAACGGATACATATCGTGATCAATCGGTCACAGAAACAGCCCAGATTCTGGAGACGAATACGGAGCAAGGACTCAGTGCGGATCAAACAGCAAAACGTCTTGCGCAATTCGGCTACAACGAAATCGTGGAAAAAGAAGAACCGCTCTGGCATCGCATTTTCCGCCGCTTTTGGGGACCGATTCCATGGATGATTGAATTGGCAGCATTGTTGTCCGCCATAGTTCAGAAATGGGAAGACTTCATAATTATCATGCTGATGTTGCTGGTTAATGCTTTTTTGGATTTTTTTCAGGAGCACCGGGCGCTGAATGCACTCAAAGCGTTGAAGCAGAGTCTGGCGAATGAGGTCATCGTCCTGCGTGATGGTAATTTTCAAACGATACCCGCGCGCGAACTGGTGCCCGGTGATATCGTCAAGATCAAGATAGGCAATATTGTACCGGCCGATGTGCAGCTGTTCAGTGGGGATTATCTGCTAATTGATCAGGCCGCGCTGACCGGCGAATCGCTGCCCGTTAGCAAAACAATCAATGAAGTGGCGTATGCCAATACAGTTGTCAAGCAAGGAGAAATGCTGGCTGTGGTTGTCAATACGGGCATGCGTACTAATTTCTCAAGTGTCGTGTCACTGGTTGCGCAAGCCAGTTTGAAAGAACGCAGTCATTTCCAGAAAATGGTGATCCAGATTGGTAACTTCCTGATCATGATTACCCTGGCACTGGTTATGCTGATCGTGATGATCTCCCTTTTCCGCCACGAACCTTTACTGGAAATAGCGCGTTTTGCACTGGTACTGATCGTGGCCGCGATCCCGGTGGCGCTACCGGCAGTGTTGTCGGTTACCATGGCTGTCGGTGCAGTTAATCTTGCGCGCCGTCAGGCGATTGTGTCACGATTGACAGCCATTGAGGAACTGGCGGGCGTCGACATTCTGTGTTCTGATAAAACGGGCACGTTGACCAAAAACCAGATGAAAGTCTTCAAACCGGTTATGCTGGGTGATCATAACGAACGTGATCTGTTTTTACATGCGGTACTGGCTTCAAAGTCCGAGAATCAGGATCCGATCGAATTACCGCTTTTTGATTACGTCAGTGAGCATTTTGAAGATCTGGATTGGCATGCCTATCGGCAAGCGCATTTCACGCCTTTCGATCCAATACGCAAGCGCACCGAAGCGCAAGTTGAAAAAGACGGCGAAAATTTTACGGCGATCAAAGGCGCAGCACAGATACTGCTGGAACTGGCGCAGTTATCCGATGAAGAAACACAGCATATTCACAGCCTGGTTGATGAACTGGCGGGCAAAGGCTACCGCACACTAGCGGTTGGCCGTCAGAAAGGGGATGCGCCACTGGTACTGCTGGGTCTGATTCCGCTTTACGATCCTCCGCGTGAGGATTCCAGTCAGGTGATTACCCAGATGAATGAGTACGGTGTCCAGGTTAAGATGGTGACCGGCGATAATCTGGCAATTGCCAAAGAGATCGGACGATTGCTAAATCTGAAGCTGAGAACGATCCGTTCATCACAACTGTCTGGAGCCGCGAGTAATGAATTGCTGGCGCTGGCCGAAGCGCTGACAACTGCAATTTACAGACATCTTAAAGGCGATGTTCAGTTAAAGGAGGCCCGGCAGTTTTCGAACGATGTGATGGCCGAAGTGACCCGTCTTTTTGATACGCGCCTGTTGAATCGGGAATTTATTCATACACACGAATCTGCAATTGTTTCAATGGTGGAAGAAGTCGATATCTTCGCCGAAGTGATACCCGAGGATAAGTATCGCATAGTCGATATCCTGCAAAAGAATAATCATATCGTTGCCATGACCGGAGACGGTGTTAATGACGCGCCCGCTTTGAAAAAAGCGGATTGCGGTTTCGCTGTTTCCAATGCCACCGATGCAGCGCGGGCTGCTGCTGATATTATTCTCACCGCGCCGGGGTTATCGCTGATCAACGAGGCTATAAGGCAGGCACGCATTACCTTTGCGCGTATGAAAAGCTACGCCACTTTCCGCATTGCGGAAACGATTCGTATCATTCTGTTCATGACCTTGTCTATCACGATATTCAACTTTTATCCGATTACCGCTCTCATGATCATTCTGTTAGCACTGCTCAATGATCTTCCGATTCTGGCAATCGCCTATGATAATACCAAGGTACATAAATCGCCTGTCCGGTGGGAGATGCGCGAGATGCTGGTTGTTTCTTTGTCGCTGGGAATTGCCGGTGTTATTTCCTCGTTTCTGCTGTTTTTTATACTGCAGGAGCAGGGTTTTTCCGAAGATGTTATTCGCACCATGATTTTTCTCAAGCTGATTATTGCCGGGCACAGCACCCTGTATGTCACCCGTGTTGAAGGATGGTTTTGGGAACACCCGCGGCCTTCTTTGCTGTTGTTCGGCGCTACATTCGGAACGGAAATTGTCGGCACGCTGATTGCCGTCTATGGCATCCTGGTCACGCCCATTGGCTGGGAGTATGCGTTGTGGATCTGGCTTTACGCTTTGGTGTGGTTTTTGGTCGAAAATGTCGTCAAAATATTAGCCCGCCGTTTACTGTGCCAGCAGAACAACAAGGCAGGGCATATTTGATGAGGGTGCTCGACTGGGCAAAATAAAACGGGAAACCATTATCCTGAAGTAATTGCCATGAACCTGCCGGATTTACCCGGTTGCGTGTTATACCGCAATGCGTTTTTGCAGAGAATGAATCTCTGCGGTTAAAATACTACAATCAGTCCTTTTCAATAGTTTGTGCTGCGCGATAGTCAGTGAGCAAGCCCGCTACGATGATAATCGCGCCCATGGCCATATAGAAATTCCTGGCCATGGGTTCATCAGAAAAACCAAGAATAAAAGGTATCGCTACCAGCGTTGGACCGACGATGCGTTCGATCCAGCCGTGCAGCGTAAAAGCAAGCATCTTGAACATACCAAGAGAAAAGTCTGATGCCAGAGTGACCACCAGATGAACCCCAGCCAGAACATAGGCCAGCAGGGCGGGTGTCTGGCTTAAATCCAGCAGTGTCGGCACCAACAAAAAAATACCGACGGTCAGAAAATCCAAATAACCATGATTGCGTGCTGAAATAATTTTCATTGGAATGCTCCTTATATTGTGGTTGGTTGATAGCGGTATCATTTTAGAAGTGTTGTCAACAAATAGAATTGTCCGGTTTTATAGCAAATAAACTGTCCGCTTTGCAATTAAACGCAGTGAACTCCTCTCGATGTTCATTGCGAAGCTGTGGCGGCGGATTTACGCAACAGCTTTTCATCATGTTTTATTTCCTGGCCTGCTTTATCGTACTGGGCAATTTTCCGCGGCCCATGCAAGATCGCTAACTTGCCGTCGGGATAGCGCAGTACTGTCACCTTGGCCTTCACGTAATGACACCGATGTTGATTGGCAGGAATTTGCAGCTTCAAGTTGTTGAAGCTGACGCAATTGTCATGACCCACGACACGCTCATGACGCTCGCACAGGAAATCCTCAATTTCTCCACCGATCCAGGGTACAAATGCTGATCCATCTACCGCAGCAGGCTGCTTGAATTCATCGTTAAAAGCAGGCATATAGACTTCCTGCAGATAACGGTTTGCCGTTTCCATGTCGGCGATGCCTGCCAGCGCCAGTTCCTTGGGTAAACGTTCTTGATGGGTGCGGAACATGCGCTCACTGCGTCCACGCGCCTGTGGCGAGTAGGCCGCGATCATTTCAATTCCGAGCCGCTTCATGGCTTGTCCAAACTGCGTAAGATTATGTTTGTCTACTTTGCCACCAGCCTCTGGTGTATGCCAGTAGTGACTGCCTCGGTCTGAATAAAAGGAACAGAACAATCCTTGCTTCTCTATCACCGCCTGAACGCCTCTGAAGCTGCTGGCAGTGCCTTCTTCCTGAACAAAAAACATCGAGTAATGTTCACTGGTTGCATCGTCCATAGTGACGATTAAATCCCATTTCTGATTGGCTACCCATTCATGGGTGCTGCCATCCTGATGAATCATCATTCCGGTCAGTGGTGAGCGTTCACGACGTTTTCGATGCGCGCCACGCTTTGATGTACGTTTGATCAACCCAGCTTCTTGTAACCGGCTCTTAACCCACGTATAACTGCGTGTGCCACCGTCCTTGCAATACCATGCATGAAAATGCCTGGCATTCCAGCCAGAATAACGGTTGCGATACTGTTCCGTTAAACGCATCACTTCATCCACTGGCGCACAGCGGTGCGATGCCTGGGTCAGCCGCTTGTCCAATAACGCATCCAGACCACCTTCGTCGTATTTGTTCATGTAGCGCCGAAATGTGCGATCACATACACCAAGCAGCTTTGCTGCTTCGTCTTGCGTGATACTCCCACTTTTATAATTCCCATAGGCTTCCTCAAATCTCATCTTCCGTGTCTCCTGTAGCCATTCTGTCCGTTTCATCCTTGTCCCTCCTGGGACTAAGATAATCCGGACAAATCATTTGCTACATACCCGGACAGTTTATTTGTTCTCTACAGGTATCATTTTAGAAGTAGCAATGATGACTGTCTGTTATTTGGAAAACACTTCTGGATAAAATTCAGCTTTAGTGGAAATTATTCGCCCGCAAGGCGGCGTCGTTGATGCATATCTGCTCGCGCGTATAATCCAGCATGCCGCAGTTTCTGAAATTGTTCTTGATGGTGCTGACCATAGAACGGCTGGCGCCGACTAGATCGGCCAGTTCTTGCTGGGTCAGGAAAATTTCCTGAGAATAGCCGTGCGTGCAACGCACGCCAAACAGCTGCGCCAGTTCCAGTAACGTTGCAATAACGCGTTGTTCGACGGGTTGAGTCAGTATCATGCGCAGTTTGTGCTCGATCTGCTGCTGCCGGGTATGCATCGATTCGAAAACCAGCCATGATAAATCCGTCCGGCTGGAAATGAGTTGCCTGAAATCATCATGCCCGATCCGGTAACAAATAACCTTGTCCAACACCTGCGCGCTTTCTTCCATCGTCTGATCGGATGCATTGTATTGCAGGTGGCCGATGATACTGTCACGCGTAAGTAATGCGAGCGTCAGCGTATTGCCCTGCAATGTAAGATACGAAAGTTTGACAATACCTTCTTTGATCCAGAAAAAATCAGTACACCGGTCTCCCTGCTGGCAAAGAAAATGCTTGCCGGGGATTTCGATTTCCCGAATGGAAGCATAATCTTTTATCCAATCTTGCAGATTTTTCTCGAAAATAGAGTGGAGTGAATCGATGGCTGCGCCGCCGTATTTGTACGATGACATGATCTGCGTCATTTAACCTAAAACCTTAGTTGGAAGGGATCTAATACTCTTTTAACTTGATATTGTCAGGTACAGTCGCAGGAAAGGATGTTCCCTTTTCAAGTGCTGTAACGCGACTGCAGGACGCCACGGTAACGGCCTGTGGGTGAGCTTGCCAGCGCCCATGGATTGCGTTATGCCTTTGGAAAATAGAACGACTATTTCCTGCAAGGCACGCCTTGCCATGTACACTGACAAGCTCACAGAACTCGACAATATCAAATTGAAAGAGTACTAGTATGCTATCAATGTGATATTGATAGCATACTAGAGTGCATTGTTTTTTTAATTTTTGCAATGCTGGAAAAATTAATATTAGCCAGCATGGCAACAAATGAACAAAACTACTATGCATGCACCACGCTCATAGTGGTTTTGTTCATGAAAAGTATGTTATTTAATCGGTGATGATTATAATAAATCAACCGCCAAAATATGCGAGCCATCTCCTGAAAACGCAATGATTTCAATATCAGTCAGTATATCGAAACCTTCTGTGTTGCTGGCAACATAGATATCGCCACCATGCTGTGTAAAAGTATACTCACCCAGTATGCCGGAGAAAATTGCCGTGTCCACGCCCTTACCGCCAATCAGCTGGTCATCGCCCTGGTTGCCCATCAATAAATCATCACCCCGACCACCGTTTAGTAAATCGTCACCGAATCCGCCAAATAGCGTATCGTTGCCATTTTCACCAGATATCCAATCATTTCCGTTGCCCCCCCTGAGAGCGTCGCGCCCGTTGCCGCCCATGATAATGTCGTCACCGTTATCACCGTCAAACTTATCGTTTCCGGCGGTGCCCAGGATCGTATTCGAGCCATTGCCGCCATAGCCCATTGAGCCGGGAGTGGATAGTGTCATACCCAGAATAATCGGGTCATGATCGGATGTGCGAAATGGATTGAAACCATTAAACAGATCGGGATTACGGCCAAAATCAAGGTTGTAATCGAGTAAATCAGCCTCATCCGCGTTAATATGCCATTCTGTTGCACCGGTAATCTGTGATGTCAGGCTCGAATTTGACAGCGCATAGTCCAGCGTGCCAAGCTGGCCGTCAAACAAGTAAGAGTAAGGCGTTTCTGTTGAGAAATGACTGGCCAGATTAGTAAAACCAGCTGCTTCTAGCGTGGTAACAGGGTCTTCTTTTGCGTAGGCATTCAGATCGCCCAGAATCAGGAAATCGTTGTCGCCACTGTTGGTTGGGTCGCTGCTCAGCCAGGCATCGAGCGCATCGGCCGCTTTCACGCGCAATGGATTGTTATTGCCCTGACCATCGCCAATATCCGCATTGGCGCTGTCAAAAACACTGCCTTTGGATTTAAAGTGATTCACGGCGATAGTAAACCATTCGCCTGTGGATTGTTCCTCAAAAGTGACCGCCAGCGGTGCCCGGTTGGTACTCGGGCCGTCAAAAATAGTCATGCCCTCGAATCCAGCGGGTAAATTACTGTCAGTTAGGATGGCCGGCGTTGTACCCGGTGCAATGTTAACCGAGGCGGTTTTGTAAATAGCGCCCACAGAAATGGCGTCACTGACGTCAACAAATTGCTGACCCGGATTGACCCAGTCGTAAACATTCGCACCCAGCCTTGCATTGAGTTGATTGACGAGGAATTCGATTGCGTTGCCACTTGACCCAGGCTGGAAGTCATTTTCCAGTTCGACCAATCCAAGAACATCGGCATCCATATCGATAATGGTTGTTACCAGTTTTTCGGTTTGGCGCAAAAATTCTCCCTGATTGTCTGCGCCGCGTGGATCGCTGCCGTTGGCAGTTGTGTTGCCTGGCAGGTCGATTGTGGTGAAATAATTCAGTACATTCATGCTGGCCACTTTCAACGATCCACCGACATTGTCAGGCGCAAGCGGGCGTTCGTTAACGCTGGTCACAACCGGGTCTTCCGTTGGCATAATGCGAAATATCTCATCGCCCGATCCACCGCTGCCGCGACTGAAACGAACATTACCGGTCAAATCCATGATGGTGTCACCGCCACGGAAATGATTGGCGTCAGAAAATTCTGGCGAAGGATAAGGGAGCGGGTCTGGATTTTGAATGCTCAAACCATCGTCGAGCGCAATGGTGCGACCGGCAATCGACTCAAGATAACTCTGGTTGCCGGTTACACTCGGGTCGAAAATTTGCGTAAATTGAAAAGGACGGTCGCCTTCTGTCAGACGGATTTCGCCAAAGCGGTCATAATTAAAAAATTCACTGATTGTCAATGCCTGGTTGAATGTGACCAGCATGCCTTCATAGGGCTCCAGGTTGGCGATTAATGTGCCATCGCTATTGGTGATGACATCGACTGTCGGCAAGCTGACATTCACGGGGTTAATGGTTCCTGCACCGATGATTTCAATCCCTGTAGCTTCCACCTGAGTTTCGCCGAAAAACTCTGAAACGGTGCCGGTAATGCGGACTTTGTCGCCAGGATTGACATCCTGAATTTGGGTTGGGTCAAAGACAAAAATACCGTCAGAAGTTGCGCTGTCTCCATCACCAACGGCTTCCTGGACATAAAAACCATTCAGGTTGCGGCTATTATCGGCATCGATGTTTTGGAAATCACCGGTAACGATACCTTCGATAGTGACGCTTTGGTTAATCAGCGGCGATGCATCACCGCTTCCCTGGATGGTATAAATCGCGGTCAATTCAGCCGGTGGCGGTGGCGGCGTGACAAAATTTGCCTGACCCGGTGTATCATTGCCGCCAATTACGTCAAATTGACCAATCTGAAAATCACCCGCACCATCGGGTGAACGATAAATATGTCCCGGGACAAAAGCGCCATCCGGTCCTGCTTGCGTGGTGCTGTAAACCTGGTCGCCACTGCCTATGGTTTGAATCATAGCAACGGAATCGGCAATGGTTGACCAAGGTGTGGCATCCAGGACACCGTCATCGTTGGTATCGAGGTCGTCGCCGTTTGCTCCGGTAAAATCCTTGACTAACAGGTGGGTGACATTATCACTGTTTTCAAAATTGAGTGGCGTGGTCAGGTTTGCAGCACCCAGGGCGAAGGCGCTTTCTGCCGCAACAAAAAGACCGTTGGCATCGAGCGTCAAACCTGAAAGGTCTGTGACATTTTCCACTACACCACCGCCACCGGTTCCATCGCCGATTACGATATAGTAAAACCCGTCTAGTGAAGCATTGGCGTTACCGTAAAGCTCAAAATATTCATCAGCATCTGCGCCCGGTTGGTCAATACGTATTTCATTGATCGCGATATTGGTGTGGTCTGTGACGTTGAACGCCGTGTTGGGTATTGTTTGACGGATGGAATTATCGCCTGTCCAATTGGTTTTGTCGCCGATCGCGGCCAGCAATGCTGCTTTGGTATCTGAAGTGGGTCCAACGTAGACCGCGTTGTCGATTTCGTCCAGGGCGACTGCAGTTTCACCATTCACCAGGCCAGACGGAAGCGCTGATGTATTGGAATTAGTCGCATCGGACTGCCAAACGCCGGCGCCTTCGCTGTTGACAGCATATAAGAACGTCGGGTTAGTTTCATCACCCTGATAGGCGAGAATTTGATCGCCACTTGCTGAGAAAAGCACGCTGGATACAGCGGGGTTGATTACAGTTCCGGCAGAAACAGGCGCCGGAGCAATCCAGGAAAATGTGCCTTCAGTACTTCTGAAGGCATTTGTGCTTAACCAACCATTGTCGGTGAATTTGATTTCCGTACCCACTTCTAAATCGACGAGTGACACAAATGCAAATTCATCTGGATTATCAAAATTAAAACCGATTATTGCGATATCGCCTGCTGATAGTACTGTAGCCATTTTTGAAAACTCCTAACCGATATATTGTTAAAACTATTGAAATAGATGTAAAACATCGCGTTGCAAAACTGTGCATCTTTCGTGTGCACATTCATTGCAATATATTTTGGCGGCCAAAAATGACAAAAAAGTGACGTTATATAGTTTTTTTGTTAACCAATTGACTGTATTAATTTTGGTTATTCCAAGTCGGATATTCACTATTATGGGCCAGGGAGATCAAAAAAAATCAGCGCGGTGCTAAACGTCATTTTCCTGTCACATAATTGATTTATCGTATCGATCGTTAATCATCTTGCCGGAGGACGGATCAATGATCGATGTGGATACCTTGTTAAATAATTACTTTCAGAATACAGATGAAAATCCCGATCGGCCGTTATTCAAGACAGCTTCTTCCATTTTGAAAAAACTGGTTCATCAGGACGAAATCAACCAGTTTATCGAAACGCACCGGCATTTGGTGGGACTGGAATTTAATGATGCGGTTTTAGAGCATTTCAATTTTACGTTTCAGGTTTCCGGTAAAGACCGGTCGCGTATCCCTGATCAGGGCCGCGTATTAATAGTTGCCAATCACCCCTTGGGCTCGCTGGACGGGTTGGCTTTGCTCAAGCTGGTATCCGAAATCAGAACGGATGTGAGGATAGTCGCAACAACACTGCTCGATTGCATTGATCCATTAAAAGACCTGTTTCTTTCGGTTGATAATTTTCCAAAAACAGCAAAAGCGCATGACCAGATAATCCAAATCATTGGTGCATTGGAAGCAGAACAGGCCGTTATCATGTTTCCGACGGGAGAAGTGTCCCGGATCCGGCCAACCGGCATTCGAGACGGCAAGTGGAGCCCAGGTTTTCTGTCACTGGCGAAAAAAACCAAAGCGCCAATTTTGCCGGTCTATATCGGCGGCAAGAATTCTCCGCTTTTTTATGGCCTGTCGAGTATATACAAGCCGCTCGGGACGATGATGCTGGTCAACGAAATGTTCAATCACAAAGATCACGAGATCAGTTTTCGAATCGGCAAGCTGATTCCCTGGGATTCCATAGCGGCGATAGATTTGCCGAAAAAAGCGATTGCCAAGTTAATGCGCAAGCAGGTTTATCTGCTGGGCAAAAAGAAGAAAAAGGAATTGTTCAAGCCTGTAGAAAATATCGTTCATTCAGCCAAAACCAAACTCATCCGCAAGGAACTCAAGGAGTCGTTGATGATCGGTAAAACGCAGGATGGCAAACATATCTATCTGTTTGACTATATTCCCAATTCCAGCGTAATGCGCGAAATCGGGCGGTTGCGGGAGCTATCTTTTCGCGAGGTGCAGGAAGGCACGGGCAATGCCCTGGATGTCGACAGTTATGACCGTTATTACCGTCACCTGATTTTATGGGATGAAGACGAGTTGGAGATTATCGGCTCCTACCGTATTGGTGAAGTGCGCGATATCCTGCGTGAATATGGCGAGATAGGGTTGTATACAAACAGTTTGTTCAAATTTGACCCTGCTTTCAGACCTGTCCTTGAGAATGCCATTGAGCTGGGCCGCAGTTTCATACAGCCCAGATACCAGGGAAAACGCAGCCTGGATTACCTGTGGTACGGTATTGGCGCATACCTGCATCAACATCCCGAGATCAAGTATTTGTTGGGTCCGGTGTCGATGAGTAAATCCTGGCCTGACGCCGCACAGAAAATGATTGCCGGATTTTATACGGCACTGTTTAGTGCTGACAGAAAACTATCTGAACCCAGGCTGCCGTTTCGTTTTGATATGACAGATGATTTTGCAGCATTTGGAAAAATCGCAAGTGAAAGCGAGTATAAGAAGGCTTATTCGGTTTTGAAGGAAAGGCTGGATGATTGGGGCGTTAAGGTGCCGGTACTGTATAAACAGTATGTAGAGTTGTGTCAGCCCGGTGGCTGCGAATTCCTGGGATTCAATATCGATCCGAAGTTTTCGGACTGTGTGGACGCGTTGATTCTGGTGCATATCAATACCATTAAGGAAAAGAAATATCAACGCTATATCGAAAGCCATGGATTGCTGCCGCGCAATCTGAATTCTGCCTAGGCGGCTGTCCGAGAATAGTGACCGTAGCGATACAAACTATTTTGAGACAGATTTCTCCAATATTTGCGGCGAATAGTTACTCTATTTAATCGAGACTTAAATATTCACAAGTATTTGATATAAATCATAAATATACTATTGACGCTGTTCAAAACGACCAGAAAATGCTAAAATGATCGCTTGGTTCTGGTCAAAATGGTGATTTATCGATGCTCACACCCAGCAAAGCTTTTCATCAACCCAATTTGTTTGAAACAGACCTGTTGTTGCAGCTAGATCCCGCTGATCCGCTGCTCAAACTATCACCGTTACTCCCTGGCATACCTTTGACGAAGCGTTTAGTGTTCATTACACCGAGGACGTTGTGCGGCGAGCAAGCCGATTCGTTTGATAGTTGGGTTGCTGATCCTCAAGCAATTGGAGAACTTGAGCAATGAAGCCGTGGTATTGCAGTAGAAGCGCAATCCCTACTACCAGGCTTTTATGGCATGCAAGAATTCCAACGGAAACTGCCTTGCCATAGCACGGAACTGGTCCATTTTCGCAAGCGCATTGGCGCCGAAGGTTTAGAGCACATATTCCGGATGAGCGTTGGCTTGCATGGCAAAGCGGCGCTGAAAGATGCGGTGCGTTCTTCAAAAATGTATTTGGATTTGAAGCCTCAAGTGCGATATTCTTCTAACTGTTACTGAATTGCGCGAAACAGTAACCGAAAATTCTTGTTCTTGAATTCCATTTAATTTAATCAGAGAGTATATCTTCAATAATAGTATGAAGTAATCATAATTTATCTTATTTATTAACATTGCTGATGTAATTGATTATGTTTGTTCTTTTTTAAACTGATGAAAAATTTTTAAGAGAGAATGCCGCTTTATGGCCATGTGTTTAAATATTAAAGACTATTTGCTTATTGCCTTAAAAAATCTTCCTATATGGATTCAAGTATTTCCATTAAATATGCTTCTGGCGGCCACTACCTGCGCAGCAGGTATTCCAATACTCAATGAAATAGAAGTGCGCGCCAATGGCAGAGAATTACTCGGTGTAGCCAATTCAGCTAATGAAGGTATCGTCTTAAAAGAACAGCTAGATCAGCGTACCGTATATCGCCCGGGAGAATTACTGGAGACTGTTCCGGGTTTGATCGTTACTCAACATAGTGGCGAAGGCAAGGCAAATCAATATTTTATGCGCGGATTCAATCTTGATCACGGAACCGATTTAAGAATTGTTGTCGATGGCATGCTGGTCAATCAACGCTCGCACGGACATGGACAAGGGTGGGCAGATACCAATTTCGTGATTCCTGAGCTCATCAATAGTCTGCACTATCAGAAAGGACCCTATTATGCCGATCAAGGTGATTTTTCTTCTGCTGGAGCGGTTGACATGCGTTACGTCAATAAACTACCTATGGGTATCGCCAGTTTTAGCGCCGGACAACAAGGTTTTATACGTGGGTTAGTTGCGAAATCGCATTCAGTTGGCGGCGGTGATTTTTTATATGCGTTGGAACTGTTAAAGAAAGATGGTCCCTGGGTGAACAAAGAACAGTTCAGAAAATTCAACGGTGTCGTGCGTTACAGCCACAATACCGGGAAAACCAAATTCAATATTACTGCGATGGGTTATGGTGGTCGGTGGAATTCAACTGACCAGATTCCTCAACGCGCCATCGACAACAACCTTATTTCACGATTGGATACCATAGACCCAAGTGATGGCGGGGAAGCACACCGTTTTAGCCTATCGAGCGCGCTTGAACGCAATAGCCGCTACGGGCTTACCAAGGTTAGTCTATATACCTTGCATACAAATCTTGCATTATTTTCTAATTTTACTTATTTTCTGGGGGATCCGCTCAATGGTGACCAGTTTCTGCAAAACGACAAACGTTTCCAATCAGCATTTGATTTAAGTCATGCCTGGATAAATAATTTCGCCGGGCTTGCACTTGAAAATACGGTGGGATTCCAGTTCCAGAATGATGTCATCGACAACGGCTTGCTAAGCACAAAACAACGCCAGAAATTATCCACTACGCGCAAAGATCACATTCTGGAAAACAGTGTTGCCATATACTATCAAAACGGCGTGCAATGGCTTGAAAAATTTCGAACAGTAGCGGGTGTGCGCAGTGACTTTTACTGGTTTGACGTAAATAGCAATCTGGACTCAAATTCAGGTACTGTTTATGACAGCATGACCAATCCAAAACTAAGCCTGATTTTTGGCCCATGGTTTAAGACCGAATATTATTTCAATTACGGAAGCAGTTTTCATAGTAACGACGCACGCGGCACCACAACCACTATAGATCCCAAAACCGGTGCGCCGATTGACAAGGTAAGCCCCCTGGTTCGCGCTACAGGTATAGAAGCCGGGCTTCGAACAGAAATCCTGTCCGGTTTGCAAGCTGCGCTTTCTTTTTTTCGATTGGATATCGATTCTGAGTTATTGTTCGTTGGAGATGCAGGCACTACTATTGCAACCCGACCAAGCACTCGGGAAGGTTTTGAGATCTCGACCTTTTACAAACCGTCAGACTGGCTAACAATAGATCTTGACTACGCGTTTACGAAAGCCCGATTTTCCGATTTTGATCCTGTAGGCAGTTATTTACCGCAAGCTGTACAAGGCGTCGGCAAGGCTGCCGTTGCTTTTGATCACCTAGGGCCTTTCTTTGGCAGCCTGCAATTTCGTTATTTCGGTAAGCGCCCGCTCATTGAAGACAATAGCGTTCGTTCAAAGCCCACCATCACTTTAAATGGCCAACTGGGATATAGGATAGGTAATAAAATCCAAATCATGCTGCAGGCGTTTAATGTACTGAATTCACATGATCATGCCATTGACTATTTCTATACATCCAGATTACCTGGGGAACCGGCCCAAGGTATTGATGACAAACATTTTCATCCAATCGAAACACGATCGCTCAGAGCGAGTATCATTGCCAATTTCTAAGCGGCTACAACCAAAAATAAAATCAAATAAAAAGTCTTTTATCTTAAAATAAATTTCTAAGACCCTGTTTTTTCAGTTTATACTATCCTGAGACACAAAGAATATTACAAGATTCATACATTTAAAGTGCACATTGACTTTCTTCACGAATGTTTGGAATTCTTGGTCCGGTCACTTGTGCTACTGATTATTTTAATGGGTACTAATGATATGGCGATTAATGCAACGATTCCGAAACCTTTGAACTAGCCAAGAAAAATGGCATTTAGGTTAAATCGATGGGTTATTATCTTACCAAGATCGCATTAACGGCTGTTCTTGTTGTGGTAATTTCTGAAATTGCGAAACGAAGCACTTTCATGGGTGCTTTGTTAACGTCCATTCCACTCATATCCCTGCTTGCAATGTTCTGGTTATATATTGATACCAAAGACACAGCAAAAGTATCGGCATTGGCAACGAGCGTTTTTTGGCTGGTGCTGCCGTCTTTGATTTTTTTTATAACATTACCTTTGTTATTAAAACAAGATATCAATTTTTATTTGAGTGTGAGTGTTTCTATGGCGCTTACCGTTGTTAGTTATTGGCTAATGGTTTTAGTGCTCAACCACTATGGCGTTAAACTTTGAAAACCCATAGCCAATGTATTACAACCCAGTTTTCGGTTCTCTGTTACACTTAGAAAAGATATCGCTCTTCAAAATTAAGGACTAGATTATCAACTTGCTCAATTGCCGTTTTATATCGCATAAGCATAAAAAGTAGGCACACAGTTTGGGAATCATTATGTACGTTTTTTAATTCTATACATTTCTAGGATTACTTGTATGAAACGCTTTACTATTTCACTGGATAACCAATTGTCAGCACAGTTTGATAAGTTGGTGCGATCAAGAGGCTATACCAACCGCTCTGAAGCTGTGCGCGACATGATTCGCAAGCTGCTTGAGACTGAGCACCTTGAAAGTGATAGTAGTGGTGACTGCGTTGCTTCGCTTAGCTACATCTATAATCATCATGAAAGCGATTTAGCAAACCGGATAACATCAACTCATCACAATCATCATAATTTGACATTATCCAGCGTACACGTCCATATGGACCATTTTAACTGTCTCGAAGTCGCAATTTTGCGCGGAACCATACAAAATGTTACTAATTTTGCCAATCAGATAATTGCCACTCGTGGCGTTCGGCATGGCAAGCTCTTTATGGTTCCGGTTGAAATCAGAGAAGAGCAGCATATGCATGAATCATCATCACATATTCACAGCAATCCGTTAATTTGATTTTTTATTCAATTGCCGCATTTATGCAAACATAAATGTGAAACTAATCTTGGCATGGAAGTATCAAATAGTGCAACAGATTTAATTAATAGGAAAAAACATGTGCGAAGCAGAAAATCATATGAGTAGTGTCAAACAAAATAGTCAGCAACGACGCTCTTTTCTAAAATTAGCCACCGCATCAATGTTCGGAATGGGACTTGCGCCTATGGGAAGCGTTCATGCCACTTCCGGTGTTATCGAATCTCCACCTTTACCTGAAAACGTTCTATCGCCTGAAGCCGCGTTAGAACGCCTGATGAAGGGTAATGAGCGTTATGTTTCTGGCCAATCGATACCACTCAATTTCAGTAACGAGCGTCTGGATTTAATGCGCGGGCAAAATCCGTATGCATGTGTGTTGAGCTGTTCAGACTCCAGGGTAAGCCCAGAATTCTGCTTTGACGAACAACGCGGCGACCTGTTTGTTGCGCGCGTGGCAGGCAATTATTTAACAACCGATTTTATTGCAACACTTGAGTATGCGACTGCCGTATTACATGTACCCCTAATAATGGTATTGGGCCATGAAAAATGTGGCGCAGTTCAGGCTGCTATAGAAGCAACAGACAATAATGAACAGTTTCCAGGCCATATACAATCCATAGCTACCGCTTTAACCCCGGCTGTCAGAGCAGTACCCAGAAAACCAGACTATGTTGCCGCCAATAGGTATGACGATATCGTTAGAATGAATGTTATATTAACGGTTAGAGAATTAAGGAAACAACCACCAATTCTGAGCAGACTGGTTGACAGCATGAAATTAAAGGTTGTCGGCGGCGTGTACCAATTGGAAACAGGTAAAGTCAGACTGGTCGCATAACTAAAATTTACGGAACCGATTTTTGGGGGATCTGGCCATGCGTTTCGCGCTGACAATCCCCCAAGTTTTAATCGTTAATCTGACCAGTGTTTCGACATACTTGCTGCAAATAAGAACATCCACATAACGAGCACAAATGGGAACGTAAGGGTTGGCAAACCAATGGGCATCAGGAAATTAGCCAAAGCTGCCTGGCAGATGACAGTTAGAATCCCGGCTATGAGCGCTAGGATTGCCGTTCCGGTCGAAGGCTTGAGAAAAACCCATCCAACCGCCATCATGGTTAATACAGGGTTAAATGCGTACAAACCCATTTCTATAAGATTTTGACTTGCGCCAAGTAGTATCGGCATCAATACGCCAACAAATGTTCCACATAACGCCATAAAGGCGCCGCGCCATGAAGTTATTGCAATTCCAATGAGAAATAAGATGCCGACCAGCACATTATCAGCAAACATGACTTCTGCAACACCTTTGGTCAATGCCACATACCATAGTTCGGCTGTCTCATCCGTCATGGATGAAAGCCAGGCCCCTGCAGGAAGCTCGGCGCTTGCTATTGCCGCAGGAATTTCTGGTGAAGGCAGGACAGGACCACGTGAGAGACTGTCAAATGAATAAACTGCCGCTATAAACATCCAACAGGTCAGCACAAAAGGGGAAGTGGATGCAGGTATTTTATAGGGCGCAAGAATCCTGATCAAAGCTGCCAGCACGACGCTCGACAAAATGGAAGCAAGAACGACGTAGACCCATAACAGCGGTGTGTTCTCAAGAAATAAAAATAAGCAGGGTCCAACCAGTGTCCCGTTAAATCCATATAAGCCTGCATCGATATCATCTTCAGAAAAACCTAATAAGTACGCTGTAACCGTACTCGTCACAACACCGACTGTAGCCGCAAGTCCAGCGGTTAAACCACCGATATAAAGTGCGATTAAAAAAATTAATCCGGTTACAGCATTACCGCAAAAAAATACTTGACCTACGCCCCTTAAGACTACTCGAATGGGCTTTGGCAACGCCATGTCTATTTTCATTGACCATTGCATTATATTTATCTCCGAATGATTTTCTATCGAAAAATTTTTTCAAGAACAAAACATCACTATCAACAAATCTCTTGCTCGTAAATACTGTAAACAATGCTAATAACAAGAAAGCTTTTGCTTTATTGAATTTTCACTTCTTCCAGCAAACCCTGCTTGACTATAAAATCAATAACTTCCTGAACACCCTGACCTGTGCGTAAATTGGTAAAAACAAATGGGCGTTCTCCACGCATTCTTTTTGCATCGCTTGCCATGACATCTAAATCTGCTCCTACGTACGGCGCCAGATCAATTTTATTAATGACAAGTAAGGCCGAACGTGTTATTCCCGGGCCACCTTTGCGGGGTATTTTTTCGCCTGCGGCCACATCAATTACATATATCGTTAGATCGGAGAGTTCGGGACTGAAAGTCGATGCTAGATTATCGCCACCGGACTCAACCAGGACAAGATCAAGATCTGGAAATTCCTGAGTGATGCGCGCTATTGCCTCAAGATTAATCGATGCATCTTCTCTAATTGCGGTATGCGGGCAACCCCCGGTTTCAACGCCGATTAATCGTTCCGCTGGCAGCGCATCAGCGCGTAATAAAATTTCAAGGTCTTCCTTCGTATAAATATCGTTGGTAATAACCGCCATTTCATAGTGATCGCGCATCCGTTTGCTTAGCACTTCACACAGGGCTGTTTTACCTGACCCAACCGGCCCACCGATTCCAACACGTAGCGGATTAGATGTATGTGTCATTCTATATTCCAGGATAATTGTTTATGAACGGTAAACTCTGCTATATTGTACTTCATGCTGCATCGAGAGTATGGATAAACCAGGCGCCCAATTGGACAATTCATTATCTGGCAGATTCTGTGCATGATGCGCTATTGCTTCAATTTTCGGATGGAGAGAAATCAGTAACCGCTGACCTGAAACCTGGCCGAGCGGGACAGATTTTACACATACCAGCACCTGATTCTCGACAATGGAAAATAATAACCCCAGCATTGCCGCCTCATGTGAAATCTCCAATGCAATCGCTGCATAGGCAAAAGCAGTCGGCAATGGAATTTCAACTTGATTTGACATGATCTTTTGCAATGATGTATCAGCAATTCTTAGGTCTAGAACTAACTTGTTCAGCGAATACCCCATTTGAATGGTTTCGGCGCGAAACTCATTTGTGTCACGAGCCGCAAGAAAACGTTCTGTCCAGCAAGTAACACTCTGTTCATCACGATTTGAAAATGCCTTTAGTAAGCGCCAGAATATGGGCGCCTCAAAATCGGCTACTATCGATAAAGATTCCGCAATCCAGGCATGCGCAGACTCTTCATCCTTAACATCGCCATTTTCAATGGCCGCCTCCAGTCCTTGAGAATAGGTATATGCCCCAATCGGTAGCGATGGACTGACCAGCTGGAACAACCGAAGTAGCTCTGTGTTTTGTTTCTCACTAACCATTTTTACTTTCGAACGCTTTATATTTTTTTCTATGAATTGAAGAAAGCTGAATGCATTATTAAGCGATTTATTAAAACCCATCTAACGTAGATTTTGTTGATCACTATAGTTGTTCACGCAAAACCATAAATTCAGTAATACTCGGTTTTTTTCGGTTTATCATGCCAACACTCGCCACAGATAACCAGTAAAAGGACAATTCTGAGTCCTTTCACTGGCGGGCATACATAATATGCACAGTTTTTAAAATAAGAAATACCGTTGCGTCAGTGGAAGCGTTTCAGCGGGCTCACATGTCAGCAATTCACCGTCGGCACGAACTTCATAGGTTTCTGGATCGATTTCCATTTTAGGCGTTGCACCATTATGGATCATATCCTTTTTGCGTAAACCTCGTGTGTTTTTAACTCCGATCAATGGTTTTTCGGCTTGAAGCTGATTGACCAAACCTGCCGCCAAAGAGGCTTCAGAGACAAATGTATAGCAGGTGTTCCTAAGCGCTGTTCCATAGGCCCCAAACATGTATCGATAGTGAACGGGTTGAGGCGTAGGAATTGAAGCATTCGGATCGCCCATCAGTGAAGCAGCGATCATGCCACCTTTCAACACCATTGATGGCTTGGCGCCAAAGTGTGCGGTCCTCCACAGTACTAAATCGGCATATTTGCCGACTTCAATCGATCCTACCGCATGCGAGATACCGTGGCATATTGCCGGATTAATAGTATATTTTGCGATATAGCGTTTGACTCTGAAATTATCGTTTCTGGCTGAATCTTCCTTGAGTGCACCGCGCTGTACTTTCATTTTATGTGCAGTTTGCCAGGTTCTGGTAACGACTTCACCGATACGCCCCATCGCTTGAGAATCTGACGCCATCATGGAAATGGCGCCGATATCGTGCAAAATATCCTCTGCTGCGATGGTTTCCTTACGGATACGTGATTCTGCAAACGCCACATCTTCAGGAATACTTGGACTTAAGTGGTGACAAACCATGAGCATATCCAGATGCTCGTCCAGTGTATTGCGGGTATAAGGACGTGTTGGATTGGTCGATGACGGCAATACATTCTCAAGTTCAACAACTTTCATAATATCTGGTGCATGTCCACCACCCGCGCCTTCGGTATGAAACGTGTGGATTGTTCTATCCTTGAATGCTTTGATTGTATTCTCCAGATAACCGCCCTCATTAATCGTATCAGTATGAATGGCGACCTGCACATCCATTCTGTCGGCAACCGACAGACAATTATCAATTGCGGCGTAGGTCGTACCCCAGTCCTCATGCAGCTTCAAGCCACATGCACCGGCCAGCACCTGTTCTTCGTTCGGCGTCGGCAAACTGACATTTCCTTTGCCAAAGAATCCGGTATTCATAACCATTCCATCAGAAGCCCTCAGCATGGATTGAATATGCCAGGGACCAGGAGTGCAGGTTGTAGCTAATGTTCCAACGGCGGGACCGGTACCACCACCTAACATTGTGGTGATACCATTCATCATCGCATCTTCTTCCTGCTGTGGACAGATAAAATGAATGTGGACGTCTAAAGCACCCGCTGTGAGTATTTGCCCTTCACATGCAATAATTTCTGTAGCAGCGCCGATAGCCATCGTTACACCGGGTTGTATATCAGGGTTACCCGCTTTACCGATAGCGGCAATTCTGCCGTTTTTTATACCAACGTCTGCTTTAACAATGCCCCAATGATCAATAATGATCGCGTTGGTAATCACTGTATCCATGACGTCCGCATGATTACGTTGCGATTGTCCCATCCCGTCACGGATAACTTTACCACCACCAAATTTAACTTCTTCTCCATATGTGGTGTAATCATTTTCAATTTCTATAAACAGTTCAGTATCTCCCAGACGAACCCTGTCTCCGGTTGTTGGGCCCATCATTTCGGCGTATGCCTGGCGCGAAATTTTAAAACTCATTTTTTCTGCTCCCCTTGATTGTTTTTCCTGTGGTTGTTTATTCTCTGATTGTTTTTTATCAGTGGTTTGACTAAACAAGCGAGCCCATAACTTTTTGGTTAAATCCATAGACTATTCTGCTCCCGGCTAGATCAACTAGCTCAACGGTACGTTCCTGACCTGGTTCAAATCGAATCGCTGTGCCCGCCATAATATTCAATCGCATGCCATACGCTTCTTGTCGATCAAAATTTAGTGCTGAATTCACTTCATAAAAATGAAAATGCGAACCAATTTGTACTGGACGATCACCAGCATTGGTAACCCGGATAGTTTTGGTTCGGCGACCGGCGTTCAATTCAATTTCACCTGCTTCGATAATGGTTTCTCCTGGGATCATGCTCATCTTCTCCTTTCTATGAGTGGTTAGGATATTGGATTATGAACGGTTACCAGCTTGGTACCATCCGGAAACGTTGCCTCAACCTGTATGTCGTGGATCATTTCAGGAACTCCTTCCATGACATCCGCACGCGTCAGTACGCGTGCGCCTTCAGACATTAATTCGGCTACCGTGCGTCCATCACGAGCACCTTCCAGAACGGCGCATGTAATCAATGCAATTGCTTCGGGGTAATTCAGTTTCACACCGCGTGCCTTGCGTCTCTCCGCAAGTAACCCTGCAGTAAATATTTGAAGTTTATCTTTTTCTCTTGGCGTTAAGTCCATAGTCTTCTCCTCAGTAATAGCTCATCACAAAAGCTTGGGTTAAAAATATATACTGAGATTACCAACGTGCCGGTATTCTCTAGGTATTCCACATGCGCGGAACTTCTGCTTTACGTCCAAGTAAAGCTGGTCGTAAATTGTGCCAAATCTTCAACATGACTTTGCGTGCAACTTCACTCGTGTCTCCTAGATAACGGGCCACTAAAACGGATTTCACTTGCGAGATCCCGACATACCCGGAGCCGTTTGCGATAGTGCTTGCATCTTCGCGCAATGTTTGAATTAAATCGTTCGAAGGCGTCTTATCGCTAACCGCGATCAGTGTTGCACAAACTGTCTTGCCGGCTAATATGAGCGGACTTCTGGTACCGTCACTTCCGCCGATTAAATTGAGTTGCTCATGCCAAATCAACTTATCGTCACGGCTTATATTGACCTGCTGCCTGATTCGACCCCCCGTAAAAGATTCGCCAAAAGCGGTACGGCCAAAGCAAAATATTTCACACCCTATATAAGTTGAATTTTTTGCCAGAGTCACGTTATGATCGAGTTCCACATGTGCATGATCAAAAAATATCGTTTCTTGCGGCAACCATTCGAGCGAACCACCGGTTTTGATATCAAGTTGCACACGTTGATTTGAAACATGGCCATTTGCTTTGTACCATTTTGCTGCGCCCGGTGTCGTTATCTGCACATTTGCATCGGCATCGGCATAGCTGGAGATTTCAAGTCTGTCGCCACCAACCACGCCTCCCGGTGGATGCACAATGACAACATGGCATACCTCAGGACCTTCGGGATAAAAAGGTTTTTGTACGTATAATTGGCCAAAATGATCGCGCCCAACTAATCTGCATTTTCCTTCTTCCTTTCTGAATGCTAGTGAAATGCTTGCGTCAGGCTTTTTGTCTGTCATTGATAACGCCAGATTATGTTGCTGCTGTGTTTTTTTGTCGCGTTTTGAATCTTGTGATATGTACGCTGTACTCAGCTTGTTCATTGGAGGAACAAGCGAATTTTGTTCGGATAATTTCTTTTTATGGATATTAGAATACATGGAAAATCGATATGCTTGATTTGTGTAAGTGAATTTTTGTAAACACATTCAGTGCATTTGACAACCTCTGAGAAGAATCGCTTCTTCAATTATCTTTCGAGACAAACCTTACTCTCAATTATGCTCAAAGTAAACAGACAAAATACAGAAACTTACATAAATTCTTGTATGATTTTTTTTGAGTTCTTCATACTCAAAATAGTCAAACCTACTCTCGGGCGGAAATTGCAGTCAGTTCATCAAAAAGCCTATTTTTGATGAACTGAGTATGTGCCGACTAAATTTGTATCTGGAACGACAGTTTAAATACATTGACTTTTGCGCCAAATGCATCAGGTGCATAATTCAAGCCTTTGGTAAACAAGTCCCCATACTGGTAATACGCTGATATGCGCGCATTGAAACCGTCAATAATATAATTCACACCTCCCTCGACTTCTTCACGGTTACTGCTGTTATCAGGCTGAACGCTGGTATATCTGCCATAGGGCTGGAATTGACCAATTCCGATTTTGGTGGGAATCAAATACAATCCGGTAACGGTCCAGGATTGCCCATCAAATATACAAAAACAATCCGGATCAGCGAAAGCTCTTGTGTCATAGTTTGCATAAAACTTCTTGTATTCGCCATTAACAGTAAACACACCGAGATTCTCGGGAAGTACTTTCTCAAACAACACATCTGTGACCAGACCAAGAAAATCGCCTCGACTGGCTACGGAACCTGCCCCGTTATTCTGATAAGCAAAACCAAAAGCCACAGCAAGAATATCGCCGGCTGTGCCGTAATAGGTACTGCTGGTATAGTAACCTGGATTATTTTCAGGATTCAAGAAATTATAGGTTACACGGCCTGCCCATTTTACGTCATCTCCTTGATTGGGCCCCAGATTATTCTTTGAAGACAAACCTCTGTAAACACCACCCGCATAGCTCAATGTGCCTGGAATAACACCGGGTTCAATGCTTCCCCAGAATGTTCCACCATTATCACGGCCATACCGTCCTGCGCCTCCGGCGCCAAAATGGGTACTAAAGTCACTCGGAAAGAAAGGTGTTTTAAAAGGATCGTGGGTTGCCTGGAAATAAGGACCACTTAATTCACCACGTTCTGTCGGAACCAGCATGCGTCCGCCCCAGACATTAAAGTAGCGGTTGTATTCAAATTTTCCAACCGCATCCAGCACGGTAAACAGAATTTTCGGACTATCTCCTTTATGTGTGTTGTTACACCAGAAACATTCTGTATTAAACTCAAATTTGATATAACGATTTAGTTGGCCATTAACATAAATACGGGCATTGTCATTGCTATACCGATCCCGGTAATTGTTTTGCGCATTCTGAGCCCAGATACCGGAACCGCGATAACCGGCCCCAATAGTTAGCCACCGATGATCATCGTATTCCATTCGAAATCTGAATTTATCAAATCCGACTTTTACGTCACCCATTTTGGCATGGTTGGATTTGAAATCATTGCCCCGGAGCCACCAGTCAGTTTTTTCACTGTTACCAACACCGTTTGTTTCGGTATAACCGGGATCGGGTTTAAAATCATCCGCATGAGCACTCGATATCAGAACTGTGACAATAAATAAAACCACTGCTAAAACTAAGATGTGGTGGTTTTTCTTTGGTCTATAATTCAAGCAGGTATTATCTGGTTTATTCCCCAGAAAGCAACCGTCAGGTCTGGATTTTCGATACGTCTGCTCAATATTAATCTTCATTCATGAATCTCCCTTTAATTGATGATGACAGATAGAACACAAGCACTTTGAGGCAATTAATCAAAAAATTGTTATCAACAGCTTTTCTAAGAAGCATGCATGTCAAAAGTGGAACAAGATCGACAGTTTTAGCCGACAGGCAGTCACGCAAATCATTTTTAGATTTCGTTGAACATATTTGTTATTGTTGCTGAATATAGCGCTAAAATTTTTTAAAGTAAACATTAAATATCAAAATAATACAAGACACTATACAGCAACAGCAGTAAGCATCTTGCTAAACCTGGGTGCAGAACAGCTTACTCATTTTTTGTTGGCGTTCTATTTACACCGGTGCGCATGCAATGACTTTTTTCGCGCGGATGGGAGTGTATCAAATTGCCGTGGCGGTGCATATTGACTTGCAACATTCTTTTTTCCCGAATATGCCTGATTAAGACAGCGAAACAGAATATCAGCGCACCGAACAAAACAATAGTTGCACCTGATGCTATGTTAAATGAGTAACTGAAGTACATACCGCCAATCCCGATCAAAGCACCAAGAGCAACGGCATATAATTGCATTGCGCTAAAGCTATCCGTCATCATGCGTGCTGTCATTGCCGGGATAATTAAGGTAGCCGCTATCATTGTTACACCAACGATGTTCATGGAAATGATAATGGACAGAGTCAGCAGCAATGCAAATAATAATTGCACCCCTTCTGTTTTAATGCCAAAAATCTGCGCTGCTTCGTTATCGAAAGTTGAAAAAAGTAGCGGCCTGTACATAAAAAACATCATTGTCATCGTCAATGCAGTAACCAATCCAATCAGAATCAAATCGAAATCCGTAATACCAAGAATGTTGCCAAACAAAACAGAATCAAGACTCCGATTCAAAGCGCGTTGTTGACTGATGATAGCTACACCCAGGGCAAACATGGCGGTTGTTACAATACCGATAGCCGCATCGGACTTGATCTTTTTATTTTTCGTCATCTGATTAATCAATAATGCTGCAACCAAGCCCATGGCGCCTGCGCCGACATAAAAATTAAAGTTGAACACAAACCCAATGACTGCACCGCCAAATGCAGCATGTGACAAGCCATGCCCAACATAGCTCATCCCTCTTAATACAACATGAACGCCAATTAATCCACACAAAGCACCGACCATGACAGCAGCCAGTAGGCCGTGACGGAAAAAAGCGTAATTGAGCGGTTCGAGAAAAAAATGCATCAATTTAATTAAGGATCACGATTTAGCTTTAAAGGCGTGCTATTGGCGATCAAATAATAGTCGCCATGTTTGATAATGATGATTTCGCTGCCGTATGTTTTAGCAAGGATCTCATTGGTAAAAATATCGCCAGGACGGCCTTCTGCAACCACCCCATGATTAAAACAAATCACCCAGGGTAAATGCGAGGCAACAGCATTGAGATCATGCGTTGTCAGCAAAATCGTCATGCCTTGACTGTTAATGTCGCCAAGTAGATGCAGCACTTCGTGCTGGGTCTTGATATCCACACCGGAAGTCGGTTCGTCAAGCACTAAAAATTGTGGATTATTGATCAGTGCACGTGCCAGAAATGCGCGCTGGCGCTGTCCCCCGGAAGTATGTGCGATATGCTGGCGCAAGCAATTATAAATCCCCAGTTTTTCAGCCAGATCATGAACATGCTCCCTTTCTTCTTTACTTTGCCAAGGCAAAAGACGCTTACTGGCATAAAGTCCCATCATGATGACTTCTTCCACGGTAACGGGAAAACTCCAGTCGACACTTTCTAGTTGGGGAACATAGCCAATTTTTCTACCGCAAACTTCATTGACCGGTCGGTTGTTTAAAAAGACTTTCCCGGAAAATACAGTTTGGGTACCCAGAATAGTTTTCAACAGGGTTGTTTTGCCACAACCTGTCGGACCCACTATGCCGGCAAATTGTCCCGCATGAATTTCAAGTGATAAATTCGAAAATACGACGGTACTCTCATAGCCGGCTGTTACATCAACCAAGTTAATCGCAGGATTCATCCTGCTATTTTACTGAACAAGATTGCTGGTATCGACATGTGCCGCACAATCCGGATCTCCTCCAAGCGCTTCCGACATTATCGCCATGTTATTAACCATCATGCCAATAAAAGAATCGTTGGGTTTTTCAGGCAACTCGTCATCTGATAATTCATCAATAAATTTAGCGCCTGATTCGCGTGCAATTTGTTCCATAATTTTGCTTGGAAATACCTCCGACCCAAAAATAGCCGGAATTTTTTCATGCCTGATTTGCTCGATAATACGTATTACCTCACGAGGGCCAGGTTCAGTAAAACTTGCCGGCTGGATAGCTGCGATCACTTTCATACCATAGCGTGGCGCGAAATAAGCAAAGGAATCATGATACGTAACCAGTTTTCGATTATTTTCCGGAATAGATTTGACGCATGCGAAAATCGCTTCATCCAGTTGTTTCAATTTGGCCAGGTAGAATGAAGTATTGTCTATGAAGGCGTTCTTGTGCTGAGAATCGAGCGCAACCAGACGATCGCGAATAATTTCAGCATACTTCATTGTCAAAGCAATATTGGGCCAAAGATGGGGATTGGGATGACCGTGTTCGCGTGGAAAACTAAAATCATATTGCCATTCTTCCTCTCGCAAAACGCTGTTACCCAACTGCACAATGGAAACACCGTTTTTTTTAACTTTTTCAGCCAGCTTAATCGTGGGTATTTCCAGGTCCAGGCCATTCACAAAGATAATATCTGCAGCAGCCAACGTTTTTGCATCCGCTGGTACAGGTTCAAAAGTATGCGAATCCACCCCATTTGGAACAATTCCAACCACATGTACGTTAGCGCCACCTATATTTTCCACAATATTGGTAATAGGTGGAACCGTTGTGGCAATACGTATCTTTCTGTCCGGTTCATCAGCATATCCAGGGTTTAGTGCCCCAAAAAAAGCAAGGGATACCAGCAATTTAAGTGCATAGAGTTGCGATCTTTTCATACCTATCGTTTTATTGGTTGTTTGCTAAACAGTATTACGTTCTCACTCAGGATCATTTGGTATCGATTCCTCGATGTATCTTCTGACGTGTCGGAATCGGAGCGAGCGGTCCATGCGAATGGCTATGGCTGTGATCGTGATCGTGATCGTGATCACCATGATGGTGATGTCCGCCTGCACTATAGGCACCAGATTCCGGTTCGAACTGCGCGTCTTCTTCGACAACTGTAGCGCCCAGTCCTTCCAGCATTTCTTTCAACACACTGTCTTGGTTGATACGCAAAAAACCATCGGCTACCTGTGTCATCGTATGGCGGTTTCCAAGATGAAATGCGCAACGCAAGAGGTCTTGTGGTGTATTGCAAGTGATACGATAAGTCGGTTCATTTGCGGAAACAATTTGAACAACCCGTCCATCATCGCTGCTTAGCAGGTCATTATTTCGTAGCACAGTACCTCTTTGGGTAAAAATGGCCACTTCCTCTCCTGACGCCAATGCAGTACGCAACCGGCTATTTTCACGTAACTCATAAGGGAGCACCAGTTGGGCATAAATCGAATCAGTATGAGCCACTTTAGCATTCAAAATAAGCATTAATATTCCTTTCGGTTTAAGAAGAATTTCAAGAGAGTAGTGACATTTAAAATAAAGCTTTGTGTTGATGTTGTTGAATAGTTACCAAAAACAAAAAATAAGTCGTACGGTTTATATAAACTGGCGCAAGCAGGAAATTCTCAAATTTTAACGGGCTCAATAAAATAAAATGGGGGAAAATTTATAACGATTCAATATTGTTAGATTACTTCTGCAAGAAAGTTAAACCAACTCGTTTATTTTTTATATTGCTTTCTGTGCGAAAGACCCCGGGATATATAAATTTAAATAACCGACGATTGAAAGTATCCTTTAAGTTTCAAAATCCACTTTTTAACACCTTAATAAGTGTATCCCAAGCCTTAATAATCGATTCGGAATTCATAAAAAAGACTGACGCCGAGCGTTTTACACACGCCGATCAGATTCTAGTTTGAAAAGCGTACCGCGTTTCTATCGCTCATGATTCCTCTTTAGGAATGACCAACACCGGCTGCTTGGTCATTCTTAACACTTTCTGCACGGTGCTGCCAATAAATAAATTCCCCAGTGCGCCACGGCCCTGCCCGGTCATCACAATCATATCGATCGCATGGTCATCAGCATATTTGCATATTTCTGATGCAACATCTTCATTGCTAATCACCACATCAGTATTCACCTGCTTACCGGAAAAATTTTGATTCGCAATAGCATCGAGTTCCTCTTTCGTTCGTTTCAAGACGTCATCACGATATTCCTGAACAGCATTTGGGTTGGGCATTTGTTTTAATAAATCAGGTGGCACGTCTCCAGTCTGGACAACACTCAGAATGGTAATCTGATTTCCTTGCATTTTGGAAGCGTAAGTTAATGCAGCAAATGAAACAGTTGAAAAATCTGTAGTCACTAATATTTTTTGAGATTCCATATGACCCAATCCTTATTAATTAGTTGAAAATTATGCTCTCGAAATCAAGCAACTTCTTATTAAACTCCTTTTTTAAGGATAACTTGTAAGCTTAGTACATATTTAGTCGACAAATAACGACTATATACCTATTACATATCAAAACTTCATTTATGCTGGTACAAATTCTAAATTGCCGGACTATTACTTTGTATTCTTCCATAAAGATAAAAAATCATAAAAACAACCTATCATGCAGACCCGATTTACGTAACGGTTTTATGAACCTAGATAGTAAACTCCATCTGATGTAATACTGTCAAGAGTTTATAAAATCAATCTAATGACATTATTAGTAATATGATTTAAAAATCTGATTTATATATAAATGATTAAGCAGCTACAACTTGGTTTTCTGTGGTTGCTATAGAGGTAATGGACGTTCAATTTTTCAACTAAATGTCTGTGTTGATATAAGCTTCTATCATGTTCACGAGGCTGAGTACGATTTCGCTTCGATGAAATAACGGGTTCTATTTGTTTAGCTTCACAGTACCCAATTATTTCATTGGTGTCATATGCTCGGTCTGCCAGTAGATACTCGGCATCAATGTCGTCTTTTAACTCAATAGCCTGAGTACAATCCGCTGTGGTATCGTCTGTAATAAGCATTCGGACCGGCATACCATGCGCATCCACGGCAAATGTAATTTTGTATTGAGCCCCTCCCTTTTGTACGACCCATCAGCTGATTCCCACCCTTTGCGCCAGATGCATGTGAGTGTACTTTAATATGGCTGGCATCAATCATTAACCATTCATAATCCGGCTCATTAACTAGCACCTCCAGTAGCTTTTCCCAAACCCCTTTATCTCGCCACCTGCAGAATCTTCGGTGCGTGTTTTTCCAGCCACCGTAATCTGGCGGCAGATCTCTCCAAAGTGCACCAGTGCGCAATATCTAGAATACTGCGTTGATAAATTGGCGATTGTTTTTGGCAATTCCGCCCCAGCAACCAGTTCGTCCTGGCAGATGTGGCTCTAGAAGTCAAATCACTGCGCCTGGATATTCGTCATTTTCGCCATGTTAAGAAAAGAGCCAAGGCCAAGCGTGCGCTGAAACGGTTGAGAACCATTGCGGGCATTTTGATACGGGAGCTCAGAAGGAAACTGCCGCAGCACTGTCTGTTTGAATGCTACCAACAGGGTTTTCTGCTGTATGAGCGTATTTTGAAACAGCAACCCAAAGACACAAACAAAATCTATTCCCTGCATGAACCGCAGGTCTACTGTGTTGCCAAAGGAAAAGACCATAAACAATACGAATATGGCAGCAAGGCATCAATCGCCTGTACGGCGCGAAGCAATATTATCGTCGGTGTTGTTAGCCATGAACAAAACCTGCATGACAGCCATACGCTGCCGGAAATACTCAGGCATGTTGAAACATCGCGTGGCAAAACAGTCAAGCAAGCAGTGTGTGATCGCGGTTATCGCGGCAAAAGTGAAGTCAATGGAACAAAAATCATTCTGCCGGGAAAAGCACTCAAACGAGACAGTCGCTACCAGAGAGACAAAAAGCGTAAACAATGCAGAAGGCGTGCAGCGATTGAGCCCATTATCGGCCACTTGAAATCGGACTATCGAATGGCAAGAAACTATTTGAAAGGCGCCATCGGTGATCAGATCAACCTGCTGATGGCTGCTTGCGCCTGGAATCTGAAACAATGGTTGTTGGCCATTTTTTGGCTGTTTTTTGCAGCAAAACATAAGGCAAAAATAAGCATTACCGCCGGAAATTTCTGAAAAAAGTGTGCAGGCAAGATAAAGAATCCCTGGTTGAAATTATTGTGCTTAAGATCTTTCAGAATATCTTTTTTCAGGGTTGACTATTTAACGAAAATAATCCGGAAATACGGCCAAAATAGATTTTCTACAGTAGAGCAATCTATTCCCGGATAGCCGTCTGGCTTTTAAAAATTTAATAACTGTTTCCCCCGGATAAATGGAATAAAAAAACTCTCTCCAATTTCTCTGTTTATCCATCCCCATGTCTGGTTCAACACGGATGCGCAAATCCGTGCTGAACCGGATCTCCTCCTGATCCGCCAGTTTTTTTATAAAAAGAATGTAAAACAAATTTCATCTGGCGTTCATGAAGTTGACATAAACACGCTTTACTATCGTGCGGATGATTCAACCAACTGGATTTCAGGAGTATACAATGAAGAAGAATAAACACTTGTCATTAAACATCGTCAACGCGCTGACTGCGATTGTTTTGCTGACATATGTTTTACAACCTTTTACAACTCAAGCAGATAATCGCTATTTTAATCGTATCGGAACATTCCCCGTTTATCTAAATACCGATATTAATCTTGAAACGGTTGCAGAAATTGTCGATGCCAGCAAAGACGGCAAGACGCTTGTTTATACCGACAGCGAAACAGGCAAACTGGGTTTTGTCGATATCAAAAAGCCCGCGCAACCGAAAGCACTGGGCGCAATTGACGTGGGTGGTGAACCAACGTCCGTTGCCGTTGTTGGTGATTATGCACTTGTTGCGGTAAATACATCCCCCAGTTTTGTTGCACCGAGCGGACATCTGCATGTTGTCGATATCAAAACACAGGCCATTGTCGCAACACACCCATTGGCGGGCCAACCGGATTCGGTTGCAGTCAGTCCTGATGAACGCTATGCCGCTGTGGTCATAGAAAATGAGCGCGATGAAGATCTGGGTAATGGTGAACCGCCTCAAGCGCCATCCGGGTTGTTGCAAATTATCGATTTGATCGGTATGCCTTCGGGTTGGGCTATCCGTAATATCAATCTGGACGCAATTGCCGGTTTATTTCCGGACGATGCCGAACCGGAGTATGTCGATATCAACACAGACAATATCGCTGTTGTTACGATGCAGGAAAATAATCATATCGTTTTGATTGATCTGGCAACGGGCAGCATTGTGAATCATTTCACTGCCGGCACGGTTGACCTGCCCCAGATTGATACCAAAGAAGAAGATCCTGCGCTGATCAGTTTGACTGACAGTTTGCTTGCTATTCCACGCGAGCCAGATGGTGTGTCCTGGATTTCCAATGAACTTTTTGCAACAGCAGATGAAGGCGATCTGTTTGGCGGCAGCCGCGGTTTTACCGTATTCGATACCGATGGCAATGTGGTTTTTTCCTCCGGGAACACCCTGGAACATGAAGTTGTTCGCTTGGGCCATTATCCGGATGATCGCTCTAAAAATAAAGGTAACGAACCCGAGAATGTGGAATTTGCAGTCTTTGGCGATAAGCGATTTTTGTTTGTGGCATCTGAACGTTCAAATGTTGTTTTTGTATATAAAGTAAAAGGGGAAAATAATAGGCTTGAGTTCGTGCAAACGCTTCCAGCAGGTGTTGGGCCTGAAGGTATTAAAGCCATCCCGGATAGAAATCTGTTTGTTGCCGCGAGCGAGAATGATTCGCGAGATGATAAATTCCGCAGTGTAATCACTATCTATCAACTGAAAGAAAAAAGCGCGAATTATCCGACCGTAATCTCGGCAGACAGAGTTGATGGCACACCGATTCCATGGGGCGCATTATCAAGTTTCGCCATTGATCCCAAAGATGACAAAACAATGTATAGCGTTCATGACAGCTTCTATCAGCAAAGCCGCATTTACGTCATGAACATCCAAAAAGTGCCTGCCGTCATCGTTGATGAAATTGTCCTTAAAGATGGCGGACAAGCGGTCAATCTGGACGCTGAAGGCGTCGCAGTCAGCGCCAGTAATGACGGTACTTTCTGGGTTGCTTCAGAAGGCGCCGGTTCTGTAGATGATCCGAGCAGACCGGTAACCAGTCTTAATTTATTAGTCCATGTTGCAGCAGACGGAACGGTAATCGAGACGGTTACATTGCCGGATGCGGTTAATGCCAAGCAACGCCGGTTTGGTTTTGAAGGTGTCGCTTCTGTTATGGAAAATGGCAATGAAGTACTCTATGTTGCTTTTCAGCGCGCCTGGGTTGGCGATCCTGAACCGAACAATATTGATGACGGCGGCAAGGTCAGAATCGGACGGTATGACACTACGAACGGCGAATGGACATTTGCGTATTATCCGCTGGAGGTGCGTCAGTCACCCAATGGCGGCTGGGTTGGATTGTCAGAAATCACCGCACTGGGTAATGGCCACTTTGCCGTTGTCGAGCGCGATAATCAGGGCAATACCGATGCGCGTATTAAACGGGTTTACGTATTTTCAGCACGTGACGTTGTCTTTAAAGCTGAGGGTGAAGCCCTTGATACGGTGAGCAAAACGCTGGCGCGTGATTTATTGCCTGATCTGAAAGCAACGGGTGGAATGGTGTTAGAAAAAATTGAAAGCCTTGCAATTAACAGGAGAGGAGATATGTACTTTGCAAATGATAATGATGGCGTCAACGACTCCAATGGAGAGACGCAATTGATACGCGTCAAAGGTGTGTTCAAACAGTCACATCATAGTCACGACTTCGATTATAACGACAATGATTACGAATTCGATGACGACGAGGACGACGATGATGACGACGACTATTAATCTGTAGCCGTTTAGACCGGACCTGACAGTTACCTGTTAGACGTGGCAACTGTCAGGTCAAATCCAGTTCAGTATTTTTCCTGCTATTTTTACCTTCGACAAACGCAGGTAATCCTATTCTAAGGTGGTTTCTATTACCATGTTTAGAAATTACAAGACGGCGCGCAAAAAACGGATTCAGGTTTACCAATGTAACGCACGTAAACGTGAGATTTTTTTATGTTGATGATCCTGCATGCATTTCAGTACCGCACTCAGTGAACGGACTGCATCAAGGATGTAAGGGCCTTTATTCAACATGACACACTCTGCGCGCACACTCATGGCCGCATCGGTAAATTCCGGTCTTGATCGCATGCCGAGTTTGGCAATGGATTCCAGCACCTGCGTCGCCCACACAACCGGGACATGCGCCGCTTCACACAACCAGAGTATTTCCTCCTGAATTTCGGCCAATCGCACATTACCGAGTTCAACTGCCAGATCACCCCGGGCGATCATTACACCGACTGGATGGTTGAGCAGACTGGCTAAAAGAATCTCCGGTAGATTTCTTACAGCGCGGGCGGTTTCAATTTTTGCGATGATGGGCATTTTGGAGGCATTTCTTTGCGTCAGCTCGGCAATTAATTTACGCATATCATCAGCCGTTTCGACGAATGAAAATCCGACCATATCGGCATGCTCACAAATAAAGTCAAGATCGGATTGATCTTTAGACGTTAAAGTTGACAGGTCCAGCATTGTGTCAGGGAAATTGAGTCCCATGTCAGCCTTTAATTTGGCGCCATTGGGACCTGTTTTAGAAATGCGCAGCAAGACATAGTCCGGCGCTTTATCACTGACATAAGCACTAATTTTGCCATCATCGATCCACACGCGCGCACCCAAATCAAGCGCATCGATTATGCCGGGTACTGAACAGGTGGTATGGGCTGCAACGGTCAGTTTACCGTTTGATGGATCTTTTATGACAAAACCCGGCGCTTGTGTCTTGTGCAAATATAAATCATCTCCGGCATGAAGACGAATTTTTCCGGGTATCGAATTAAGATTGACAAATCTGAATGTATGCTGGTCCGAATAGACTGTATTGACAAGCCGCTGCCATATGACTTGCAGACCGGTTACGAGATGAATTGATTTGTGACAAAGCCCCATGATTTGATGATCTTCCGGCAGGATCAGTATGTTAATGTGGCGCTGCTTGCCGCGTGCATCCTCAATGCTTAACCGGTCGCCATTTTGCAAATTGGAATAAACCGCTTTGGGTACCGGGAATAAAAAATCATTTTCCGGTTTCAGGACAGATGCTGATTTTCCATCATCATCTGAAATGATTTTGAAACTGACAGTATTGGGATAGCTATCATTGTTATTTTTTTTGACTTTAACATAGAGCGTTTGCGGGTCGTTCAGAATCATACCTGTCCGAATCTTGTGTCCTGCCAAATCCATGAGAATGCGGCATTCAGTATCCAGTGCTGCGGCAGCCCGGCGAATATTATCAATCATTGAACGCCATGTTGATAAATCATCGTGCGCGCAATTAATTCGGGCAATATCCATGCCTTCCTTAATCAGGTTATAAACCAGCTCATAGTCTGCAGCCGCTTCGTTGGGCAAGGTGACCATGATGCGGGTTGCTCTGCCTGTTTGTCTCGAACCCAGAATATTATTTGCATGCCTGTCCAGAATTTCAAACCCTTCCTTAAAATCCGGGCATGGCGCCCTGGCGTCAAGAATAACGGTTTTACCAAGAGCCCGGCCCAGTATATTGATTACATTCTTCAGGTTTGCATAGACATGCGGTTCCGCACGGCCAAGAGAAGACAAGCCAGTTTCCGCCAGTTTTTCCTGAAGCGGACGTAAATCAATTTCCCGCATCGCAAGATATTGCGCCAAATTGACAATGCTCTTGATTAACTGGTTTTTTTTATCAATATCGATGCATTGTTCAATGCGGACCAAGCCGCGCATTTGAACATGCTGCATCAGCTGGTGCAATTCATCGTAGAGTTGATGCAGTTTGTGATCGGTTGTTTTACATTCAATGTCCATCAGAAAATTCTATCGATAAAAGATGAAAATGATGTGATGGTTTTGTGACAATTTGAATACAGATGTTTGCGAACCCAACATAATGTGCGGTTAAGCGTATATCGTTAAATGATAAACGCCTTCCCATATTTTCAGCATCATTTTGACCTCAACCCCGAGTTGGCATTTTTACATAGGATTTACCGATTTTATGCGGTTGATGATGTGACCAATCAGTCAGGGCGAGTGTCATATTTCTGTAATATCCAAAAGTCAAAATAACCCTTATCGGTATGTTGGAATGATTTGATTTGCACGCGTCCCAGCAGAATTTTTAACACAATTAACGTTTATTTTCCGGAGAGAAAAATGGCCACAAAAACAATTCTGTTGGTTGTTGCATTGTTGATAGTTTCAGGCCAGGTATTTGCTCAAGCTGCGCGGGACTATATCAGCATCGTTGGATCGTCGACCGTGTATCCTTTCGCTACTGTGGTTGCCGAAACATTCGGCAAAACAACACGTTTTAAAACGCCGAAAATCGAATCCACGGGTTCCGGCGGTGGTTTTAAGCTGTTTTGCGACGGAATCGGAGTAAAACATCCCGATATCACCGATTCTTCTCGGGCAATAAAACAGTCAGAAATCGAAATGTGTGCGGCACATGGCGTAACGGAAATTATTGAAGTAAAAATCGGTTATGACGGCATCGTTATTGCCAATACCAAAAAAACCGCGCAGTTGGAATTTTCACGCAGAGATTTGTATCTGGCGTTGGCTAAAAACATACCCGATCCTCAAGGCAGTGAAAAGCTGATTCCGAATCCATACAAAACCTGGAAAGATGTCAATGCAGATTTACCGGATGTCGGCATTGAAGTGCTGGGCCCTCCCCCGACATCGGGTACGCGGGATGCGTTTGTTGAACTTGTCATGGAGGAAGGTTGTAACCGGTTTAATTGGATTGCAGCCCTGGAAAAAACAGATAAAAAGCACTATCAATCGGTTTGTCACACCATTCGCGAAGACGGCGCCTATATCGAGGCGGGCGAAAACGATAATTTGATTGTGCAGAAATTAGAGACAAATCCCAAAGCATTGGGCATATTCGGTTACAGTTTTCTGGAGCAGAACTCAGACAAAGTTCAAGGTTCTATTGTCGATCAGGAACTGCCAACGTTTGAAGCAATTGCAGACGGCAGTTATCCGGTTTCCCGTCCCTTGTTCATTTACGTCAAGAAAGCACATGTCGGAATAATTCCAGGCATCCAGGAATTTCTGAACGAATTCATTAGTGAGAGAGCCTGGGGCGAGGAAGGTTATCTTTCGGATAAAGGACTGATCCCGATGCCATCGCCAGAACGTGCTCACTATACTGAAAATGTCCGGCAGCTTCGGGCGAACATATTTAGTGACCACCAATGAGTGGAAAAAACCGGGTGACATATCGTTGCCGCACCATCCATAGTCATTCAATTCTATGCCAATATTGTTTCTAGTACTGATTCTTTTGCTCTTTATGACGGTCAGTTTTTACCTGGGCCGTCGCCGTGCACTGATTGTTTCTCATGGCAATACTCACAGACTGAATTCACTGCCGGGTTACTATGGTTGTTATACGGCGCTGTGGTGCGGCATACCGGCCGTATGTATTCTGGTTTTCTGGCATATTGCCGAATCAACGATTATTACCCAACTTGTTTTATCAACCCTTCCAGAGCAAACAGCTGCGTTTTCAAAGCAGCAACTCAGTCTTGTTTTGAATGAAATACGCAATCTGGTAAACGAGAATATTGCGGCGGAAAATATTGCGCCGGAAATTGTAGCCGCAGCTGACCATTATCGCCAGATGCAGCAGATCAGCAGTGCTGCCCTGTTTGTAATCGCTATTGCGATAGCGATTGCAGGAACGGCTTACGCATGGACTCAAATACATGAGCAACACCGTGCACGCAATAAGGTCGAAAATGCCATTCTGGTTTTTTTGATCATCTGTTCGTCCATTGCGATATTTACCACGTTAGGTATTGTATTGTCGGTCCTGTTTGAGGCGATACGTTTTTTCCAGGCTGTGCCCGTCGCAGAATTTTTATTTGGCCTGCAATGGAGTCCGCAGACTGCCCTACGATCGGATCAGGTCGGATCATCCGGCGCATTTGGCGCGGTACCGTTATTTACAGGTACGCTGTTAGTTTCTGCTATCGCCATGATGGTTGCCGTGCCTACTGGCCTGATGACCGCCATTTATTTGTCCGAATATGCCGCACCACGCATACGTTCGCTGAGCAAGCCGTTGCTTGAAGTTCTGGCTGGAATTCCAACGGTGGTTTACGGATTTTTTGCTGCACTAACCGTTGCGCCGTTGATTCGGGGTTGGGGTTCATCGCTGGGGCTCGATGTTTCCTCAGAAAGCGCACTGGCTGCCGGCGTGGTCATGGGCATCATGATCATTCCGTTTGTGTCATCGCTTTCCGATGATGTCATCAACGCTGTTCCCCAGTCATTGCGTGACGGTGCTTATGCCTTGGGCGCGACACAGTCCGAGACTATTAAGAAAGTCATTATTCCGGCAGCACTGCCGGGCATCGTCGGGGGAATTTTACTGGCTGTATCACGCGCCATTGGAGAGACCATGATTGTTGTCATGGCGGCAGGCCTGGCGGCCAATTTAACCGCCAATCCACTGGATTCTGTCACGACAGTCACTGTACAAATTGTGACTTTGCTGGTTGGCGATCAGGAATTTGACAGCCCGAAAACGCTGGCCGCTTTTGCATTGGGGCTGGTGCTTTTTGTGGTGACATTGATGTTGAATATGGTCGCTTTATATGTGGTCAAGAGATATCGAGAACAGTATGAATAAATCGAAGCCATCAGGACTTAAAACCATAGATTATATCAATGCAAGGCTTGCAAAACGCCACGCGTCTGAAAAATTTTTCAGACGCGTGGGGTTATTGTCTCTGATCATCGGGCTATTGTTCGTGGTTGTGCTCTTCTTCAATATCATCTCAAAAGGCTATACGGCTTTTCAACAGACATTTATCCAAATTGAAGTTAGTTTTGATGAACAGTTTTTTTCTTCTGATGATCAAAATGATACTGAAAAACTTTCTTCAGCAGACTATGGCGGATTGGTTAAAAAGAGCCTGAGAGTGATGTTTCCTGATGCCGATAGCCGTCAGCAAAAGCGGTTGCTGTATGACCTCGTCAGTACAGGTGCGGCGTATCAATTGAGGGAATTGATATTGCACGATCCAACGCTGCTCGGTCAAACCAGGCAAATTTGGGTGCCGGCAAGCGACGATGTTGACATGCTGATCAAAGGGCATATGAAACGTGATGTGCCTGAAACAGCGCGCCGCTTGCGCGATAACCAGATTGCATGGATTGATCAACTGGTTGCTGACGAAAAATTGTCACTTAAATTCAATACCGCATTCTTCGCCAATGGCGACTCACGTGAACCTGAATTGGCCGGAATCTGGGGCGCATTGATGGGCTCGATTCTCACCCTGATGGTTACATTGCTTTTGTCGTTTCCTATCGGCGTTGCTACAGCAGTTTATCTGGAAGAATTTGCCTCGAAGAATAAATGGACCGATTTGATCGAAGTCAACATCAATAATCTTGCTGCAGTACCCTCTATTGTGTACGGTCTTCTGGGCCTGGCGGTGTTTATTAATTTTATAGGCTTTCCACGTTCGGCCCCTCTGGTTGGCGGATTGGTGCTGACTTTAATGACACTACCGACAATCATTATTGCCAGCCGTGCAGCCCTCAAATCTGTTCCGCCATCAATCCGTGAAGCAGCGCTTGGTGTGGGTGCTTCGAAAATACAGACAGTTTTTTTTCATGTGTTACCGCTTGCGTTTCCTGGAATGCTGACCGGGACGATTATTGGGATGGCTCAGGCGCTCGGAGAAACAGCGCCCTTGCTGATGATCGGCATGGTCGCATTTATTGTGGATATCCCATCCAGCGTATTTGACCCCGCTACGGTATTGCCCGTACAAATCTTTTTATGGGCGGATAGCCCCGAGCGGGCTTTTGTAGAACGCACTTCTGCAGCGATAATGGTTTTACTGGGTTTTTTACTGGTCATGAATGCCGTGGCTGTAATGCTTCGTAAAAAGTTTGAGCGCAGATGGTAATTGAAAAGATCAGGAGAAATAAAATCATGTCAATTGTTTTAGAAAAACAATGGAACGGTGACAACGCGCAAACAGAAGGAAAAGAACCGGTCAATACACCTGAGCAGACGAATAGCACCGCGCCTTGTGAAGACCGGCGGACGGTAGGAATTGCTACTGTGAATAATCCACGTATCCGGTGTGTTGATGTCAATGTTTATTATGGGAACAAGCATGCCATCAAAAATATATCACTAGATGTCGCCCACAATGAAATTATCGCCATGATTGGTCCATCAGGTTGCGGCAAATCGACTTTCCTGCGCTGTTTGAATCGAATGAATGACACCATAGACAATTGTACGGTAACAGGAAAAATTGAACTGGATGGTCAGAATATCAATGATAAGTCCATTGATGTAGTGCCGTTGCGTGCACGGGTAGGCATGGTGTTTCAAAAACCGAATCCATTTCCGAAGTCAATTTACGAAAATGTTGCTTTTGGGCCGCGTATTCACGGTTTGGCGAAGGACAAGACCGGCCTTGAAGAAATTGTGGTTACAAGTTTGCAAAGAGCAGGTCTTTGGCGTGAAATAAAGGATTGCCTCAATCAACCTGGAACCAGTCTTTCAGGCGGACAGCAACAACGATTGTGTATTGCGCGCGCGATAGCCATCAATCCCGAAGTCATCCTAATGGACGAGCCCTGCTCTGCACTCGATCCCATTGCCACAGCAGTCATTGAGAATTTAATGAATGAGCTGTGTTGCGACTATTCAATCGTCATCGTAACGCATTCCATGCAACAGGCAGCCCGTGTATCGCACCGTACGGCCTACTTCCACCTTGGTGATTTGATTGAGGCGGGGAAAACAGAGCAGATGTTTACTCACCCAATACACCAATTAACGAGCGATTATATTACCGGCCGTATTGGCTAGACGCTTAACGACATTAAGGAGAATCATAAAATGCCAGATCGGCTCGAAGGTCACACTTTTCGGCGTTTCGATGGTGAATTAGATCACCTGCATGCAGAAATTCTGGAAATGGTGGCACTCGTTTTCTCACAAATTCAGAATGCAATTGAATCTTTCCAACCACAAAAGCAGAAAACCATTTATGACATTATAGAAAAGGAAGTTCGAGTCAATTTATTAGAAAAAAAAATTGACAGTTCAATCATGGAAGTACTGGCAAAACGAGGAACAGTTGCACGGGATTTGCGCGCCATTATGGGATTTTCCAAGATGGTTACCGATCTGGAACGCCTTGGCGATGAGGCTGCCCGAATAACCCATATTTCAACAAAGATTTATAGCAAAGAATACAGCAGTCAGGATACTGGCATGTTGCGCGAAATCGATATCATCGGCAAATTTGCCTGTACAGTACTTCAAGAGGCGATAGAGATATTAAAAACATTAGATTCGGCAAGAGCAAGGAAACTGTTAAGGCATACCGGGATTAATGAAGCATTTAATGCAAGTTTACGCAGGTTGACAACTTATGTGTTCGAAGATGCCCTGAAAATGAAATATGTTATCAATATTATCCTGATTCTAAAATCATTGGAACGCATCGATGCGCATGCGCGTAACTTGGCAGAATATGTGATCTATATTGTGAGCGGGGATGATATACGACACGTTGAAGATAATCGTCAGGATGCTGACAACAAAGCGCGTTAACTGCAAATTGCCCATCTATCCAGAGGCAAACGCTATTCCTTTATCTTAATGCGCATTGCCTGCAGATAGAACGCTGTTTACGTTTTAACCTATATTTCATCTAAATTTAACCCTACTTTCATTAATTCGTCATTCGAAGTCGATAAATTAGAAACAAAAAGTTAATCACCGGATTGACGCATTACAAACAAGGCACAGGTGGGGTGTTTAGATTCGAAACAGAGCATGGTGATTCTAATTTCAGATTGGTTGGACATATTCATACCGAGCTTCTTTCGGTAGCATGATTTTCGCAAATAGGTGGAATAGCTCTGCGGATGAAGAATGGGGAGTGAAATCAGGGTGACTTCTGCGTAGATCGCTGAGAAAGAGCGCGTCATCCATATCGGTAGCCGGTAATTCTCGCGAGCCGAATGGCACAGGAGATGTGAACGACAAATTGCCTGAATTAGCTTACAAAACAATCCACATGTCAAGCCTTGATCTGATAAATACTGAAATTTCTGATGTCAACACTATCGCAATGCTTGGCATAGAAGGACATGGCCCGCTGAGTCCTTTTAGTGTCGGTGGTCAATTTATCCACAGCCGGAAAAACCAGCTTTACAAGGTTATTCTGGAAAAGACATTCAGTCTTTGCAAAGGCGGTTTGGGAGGAACGGGTTGCGCGTTATTGCGCGGTTGATTTTCCTGTTAAGCAAGTGACTAATCAAATCAACAAAATATTTAGCTTTATGGACTGGTTTTAAATTAAAAGGAGTATCAAAAATGAAAGTATCCGGCACTCAGGCCAAAAGCAATGGCGGCAAACCAGTAACCACAAGAGGCAAGGCTAAAATGGCTCAACTTGACAACAGCGAATCAGACTTGCAATTCCGTATCCAGGTCGCAGCTTATTATAAAGCGCAAGCACGCGGATTTGCACCAGGGTATGAACTGGATGATTGGTTAGCAGCAGAAAAGGAATCAAAGCAATGAATATACAATTGAACAAAGAATTACTGGAACCTGATTTTCAACTTCAGATTTCCGATAAAAAAAGCAAAGCTGCAATTCTCGTGCTATCAAATAATGGGGAAATACTGGATATTAATGAAGAAGGCATGAAATTGCTCGAATATGCGCATAATCGACCTGCACAGCTCCATATTCTTAATGTGCTACCCGAACTGGGAAAAATTGATCTCTATGATAAAGTCAGCGAACGTGTAAATCCATACTTGCGATTTCTCTCGCGCATTGGACATATCTTTAAGATAATAACCACAAAGGGGAAAAGAATTTCAAGCGAACTCTACTTTAACGATCTTCAGTATTTTAATCGCCAACTAATCCTTGTCATGATCTATCCAGTACGCGGAAAGAAAAACAACATTTATCGAAATGGACGCGGGAATTAATGTAATATGAGTAAGTCAGCTCCGGTTTTTAATAGTCGAGATGCTATTTTTTTAAAAGGATTTTTCATTTTTTAGTCGTTGTAGAGCGTATATTCACTTGAGAACCGGTATCCTGTACCGCGCACGGTTTGCACAAGATCATCCTTGCCGATTTTTTCGAGGATTTTACGCAGGCGTCGGATATGGACATCGATGGTGCGATCTTCGATAAAGACATGATCGCCCCAAATGCGGTCGAGCAGTTGGGTGCGGGTGTAGACGCGCTCCTTGTGTGCCATGAGGAAGTGCAGCAGGCGGAACTCAGTGGGGCCGAGTTTGACTTCGGTGGGATTGGCAGGGTTATTGTCAAGATACGCAAATACACGATGCTGGGTAGGGTCGATTTTGAGTCCACCGGCTTCAATAATTTCATCCGATATTTCAGGTACGCGCCGGCGCAGTACCGCTTTGATGCGTGCGATCATTTCGCGTGGCGAGAACGGTTTGGTGATGTAATCATCCGCACCTGCTTCCAGTCCGGTGATCTTGTCTTCCAGTTCGACCTTCGCCGTCAGCATAATGATTGGCACGGTTTGCGTGCGTGTGTTGCGCCGTAAATGGCGTGCAAATTCGATGCCGCTTGAATTCGGCAGCATCCAGTCGAGCAGCACAAGATCAGGCAATATATTATTGATCATGTCGGCTGCCTGCTCGGCATTGGCTGCACAAACAGGCGTCAGGCCGGAATTTTTTAAGTTGTAGGAAATGAGTTCCTGTATTGCCGGTTCGTCTTCCACGACTAATACGGTTATAGACATGAGCACGACTCCATCTAATTTATAACTGATCAACGTATTTGCTGAGTGCAATTGTCAACAAATCAACAACTAAACACTCAAGTCTAGAAATACTATAAAAACTAGATGACAGTATTGTGACAATATGTGAAGCAGTAAAGCCAGAGGTTTTACGATTAGTCAAAATATTCAAATGAAACAACCAGAACCATTCATTTATCACTGTCCGTATCTACCTCGATAGAAATTGTCTACGCGCCTGTTGATTCAGGTTACGGAATTCTCACTAGCAGCGCATAAAAATTCCATTTTTCATCGAAAAATTCATATCGTTGTCATAAAACTGCAACATTCACTCAGTAGGATTCGAGCATGAATAGCCAGCAGACTGGATGTAACTGAGGTTTGATCTGTCTGGCGTTAAGCGATTTATAAGTTACTGAGTTTAAATGAATGAATTTATGTTGAAATATTCGTGGATATCTTTTATCCGGATGTTGGTTTTGTTATTGGCGGCATGGTTTATACCTGTGGCAATTGCGAAAGCGTCGAGTCTGGAGAATCTGGCGCAGTCGCTGGCAAAAATCCGCGGTGAAGTTGAAGCCTTGCAGACTGAACTGGATCTGGAAAAAGAAAAACATGCCAGCAGGATTACCTCGTTGTCGTCGCAACTGGCGGATTTAAGTGTTGAGGAACGCAGGCAAAACACGGCGATCGAGAAACTGGAGCATTCGCTTGCGAAATTATCGGAAGCCTCACTGCAGGCCGAGCAATCCGGCGAGCAGTTAAAACCGATTTTGCTTAAGGTGCTGGCCGCTTACAAGCACTATGTTCTCACCGGATTTCCGTTCAAAATCGAAGACCGGATCAAAGCGATTAAAACACTCGAAGACAATCTCACCAATCAACTCGTTGATCCCAATAAGGCAGTCAATCAGGCATGGGCATTGATTGAAGATGAAATACGCCTGAGCAAGGAAAACGGTCTTTATCAACAAACCATTTCGCTGGATGGAGAGAAAGTGCTGGCTGACGTGGCAAAGCTCGGCACGGTATTTTTGTTTTTCCAGACGCGTGACAACAGGGCGGGAATGGCCAGAAAATCCGAAAACGGTGCGTGGAAATTTGAGGCGGCAAGTGCTACTGGCGACATACAGCGTATTGCAAAGTTGTTTGATGCACTCAAAAAGCAAATCCGCCAGGGCTATTTTGAATTACCCAATCCACTCAGCCAATAAAAAATGAACAAGTTTTTATCCCCGTTATCGATTCTGGCAATTGTAATTCTATTTGCCGGTGTTTCCGTTTCGGCGCATGCCGAAGAATCTGTCAGTGTGGCGTCCGAACCGGTTGCAGCGCCCGCACCTGCGGCAGAACCTGCGAACGGCGCAAATGCGCAGCAGTCATCGCCGGCACAACAAAAAATAGATCTGGAAACCGCGTACAAACGCGAATATGCATTTCTGGCGGCGCAAAAAAGGGAACTGACGGAACGTTTAAGGCAGTACAAATCGAGTACTCAAGGCGAAGACCGTACCCTGAATCAACGAATCAGTGTATTGGAGCGCGGTTCAGTCGAGCGATCCGCCAAAATTGACCAACTCAATGCGCAGCTGATTGAGGCGGAACGTAGCGAAGCGGCGGCATTGGAGCGCAGCGATGCGCTGGAGATCACCTATGCACAGGCAAGCGTTACGCTAAAAAACCATGACATCGAGTTGCCTGCGTCATTGATGGAAACGGCAGGCAATGACGTTAAAAAAGTGGCGCAAATCTTTAGCCAGGGGTTGTCGATACTGCGCAAGCTCAGCGCAATCCAGGCCGCGCCAGGTGAATTTTTTCTTGAAAGCGGTCAGCAGACCCAGGGCAGCATTATCCGGTTGGGCAATATTGCCGCCTATGGCATAAGCGCTGATGGCAGCGGCATACTGGTTCCGGCGGGCGACAATCATTTCAAAATCTGGCGTGAACCCGGCGCCGACAGCGCGATCGCACTCAGTAAAAACCAACAGCCCAAGACGCTGCAACTGTTTATATTCGAGTCACGCACACAAGCCATCGATGAAATGGCGGAAAAAACCGTGCTTGAAATCATCAACTCAGGCGGCATCATCGGCTGGGTCATCGTGGGTCTCGGTGGACTGGTGGTGTTGCTGGTATTTGTGCGGATTTATCTGCTGCGATCAAACAGCGCGAATACGCAGCAGATTTCCGATCAGGTGATACAACAGGTCATAGACGGCGATCTGGAAGGCGCGAAAAAAAGCTGTGAAACCGATTCTTCCGCCATAGCACGCGTTTTATCCAACACACTGCGTCATCTCAAAGACGACCGCGATCACATGGAAAGCGTCGTGCATGAGGCGATTTTACGTGAATCCGGCGCGCTGGACCGTTTCGGTTCCGCCATTTTAGTGATTGCCTCGGTTTCCCCGTTGCTGGGTCTGCTTGGCACCGTGACCGGCATGATCGCCACCTTTGATGTTATCACCGAGTTCGGCACCGGCGATCCCAAGTTACTGTCCGGCGGTATATCGATAGCGCTGGTGACGACCAAACTGGGTTTGATTGTGGCTATTCCGGCGCTGCTGGTGGGTTCGGTTTTATCGGCATGGGCGAGGAATATCAAACGGGATATGGAGCACTCGGCGCTCAGAGTGACCAATGCCTTTCTGGGCAGACCGGTATCGGAACCGGAGCCGCCGCAAGACAATGATAAAACGTTTACGCCAAACCCTGTGACGCCGGCAGTGGGTAATCCGGCAGTCTAGGAAACAGTGACATGTCTGTAAACGTTCATGACTATCTTCTGCTGGTTCAGGAATTGTTCGCTGCTGGCGGCTTCGTCATGCCGCCGCTGTTTTTATGCGCCCTGCTGCTCTGGTACGGACTGGGTTACCGCTATTGGGCGCTGAAATCGAAACGATCCATGACGCTTTACGACATATTGGATGTATACAGCCGGAACAGCAATCAAACACCCTGCAGCATCGTTGAGCAGGCCGTTCAACAAGGCGTGTTACTGAGAAAGCGCAATGTCAAAAGCCTGCGGCGTTATCTGGACGAGTTTTTTTATGGCTATTTGAAGGAAATCCGGAAATTCTCGGTGATGACCAAAACAATCGTCATCATATCGCCGCTGCTCGGACTGTTGGGCACGGTAACCGGCATGATCGAAACCTTCGACTCATTGGGATCGATGTCCCTGTTTACCCAGTCTGGCGGTATTGCAGGCGGCATATCGCAGGCGCTGATATCGACCCAGACAGGCCTGGCTGTTGCCATTCCGGGCATGCTCTTTCACAGCATGCTGCATAAAAAACAGCAGAAAATCGAACGTGAATTATTACAGATCAGAGAGCTGCTGTGCGTGCACTCAGCACCACTGGCGCAGCCATTAAACCATTAATCAAACAGGATTTTTACCATGCAATATCACGACGATCCGATAGAAACCGACGCAACCATCGATATTGGTCCGATGATCGATATCGTTTTTATCCTGCTGATCTTTTTTATGGTGACGACAACATTTGTCAAGGATATGAAACTCGAACTCGAACGGCCCAAGGCGAGTAGCGCGGTAGCGGCTTCGAGCAAGGCGATTCGCCTTTTTGTCGATCAGCATGGCGACACCTATCTCGATGGCGAACCGGTGCGCATGTGGCTGATACAAAGCAAATTACGTGATCTATTAAGCACATCGACCAGCAAAGTGGTTCTGGTGGTGACAGACGAAGGTGTTCCGGCGGGCAAACTGGTTGAAGTAGTCGATCAGGCGCGCTTGTCGGGCGCGGAAAGTGTGGGTGTGGCAACCAAGAAAGAAGCGGGGTAACCAATCATGCAGGCAATAACGACAACGACAATGACAACAACACAGCATTCTAAATTTAACAGTAAACACCGGGCTGCGATCGTATCAATGCTCATTGGCCCGGTGCTGGTTTTTAGCCTGATTCTGGCGATGAATCAGTTTATCGGCAAAGTTGACAAGACGCCGGTGCAGGAAGTCACCGAAATCGCCATGGTCAAACAAATTCAGGAAGAACCCAAGAAAGAAATCAAAAAAGTGGAGCCGCCAAGACGCATCACCCCATCTCAGGCGCCAGCGCCTTTTACCGGTCTTGATACCGCACTTTCGGGAATCGATCTTGGACTGCTGGGGTTGAACGCCGGGCAGATTGGTGAACTCGACGATTCGCTCATCGGCAATACGGGCAATGCCGTCATGACCGCTGATCTGGTCGATGTGCCGCCAAGAGCGGTTTCGCAAGGCAGCTTCAGGTACCCACCGTCGGCCAAAAAGAACGGTATCAGAGGGTATGTGGTTTTATCGATACTGGTCAGCGAGAAAGGCTCGGTAGACCAGGTTCAGGTGCTCGAGTCCAGCCCGTCCGGGGTATTTGACGCAGCGGCATTACAGGGTATCCGTTCGTGGCAGTTTGAACCGGCAAAATATCAGGGTGATGTCGTCAGGGTGTGGGCAAAGCAGCGGATTCGTTTTGATTTGTCGTGATCGGATTGAGTATTCAGACTATCAAGCTGTAGGCGCCTTATGTTTCTGAGAATCCGATGCCTAACCCTGTTCAGCATGGTTGTCTTGCTGGGGATGTTGAACGGCATAGTCTGGGCAGATGAAAACCGGACACAGTCGAGCGATTTTCTGGAACTGGCAGCGGTGATGCTCCGGGACGGTCACAGCGACCGTGCCTTGCTCGCCTTGCAGAGTGTCGATCTCGAAGATGAAAAAACCGATTTGGCGCGGTTTTATACGCTGCAGGGCCTGGCGTATTTGAATCTGAACGATTTCATTGCGGCCAAAGACAGTTTGCAGCGGGCCATTCAAAACGGACAAACGGAAACCGTTATTTTTGTTTATCTGGCGCAGGCGCACTATGCGCTCAAGGAATACCAACACACAATCCAGGCGATAGGCAAATCCGGCGAGCATGCCAGCAGAGCCGACCTGATCGTATTAAAAGCACAGGCCTACTGGCATCTGGAAAAACCCGATGCCGCCATCAATACACTCATTGAAGGGCAACGCTTGTATCCCCAGGATTACAGCTTTCTCAGACGCCAGGTGTTTTATTTTGTCGAGCTTGAGCTGTTTCATGAAGCGGCTCAACTGGGCAGGCGATACCTGGCGCAATCGAAAGCCGCCGCAGAAGATTATATCGCCATAGGCAATGCGCTGCGGCTGAGCAGGCAGTACCAGGAAGCGCTGGCGATACTTGAAATTGCCCGATTGCAATTCCCGAATAACGAAATGGTTGCGAAACTGCTCGCACACACGTATCTTGATCAGGGACAGCTCAATTCGGCGGCGTTCATTCTTGAACAGGCGGCATTACTGAATCCGGAGCTGCTGTCGGAAGCCGCAGAAGTTTACCGCCGTGCAAACCGCTTTCATAAGGCCCTGACGCTGAATGAAGGCGTGCGGGATCAATCGGTCAAGTTCAAGCAACGCTTGTCTATTCTGCTGGCGCTCAAGCAGTACGAGCGCGCCGCCAACATGGAATCCAGCCTGTACCGCACGGGACTGCTGGAAGACCAGCATGTACGTTACGCGTTGGCGTATGCCTATTTCTCCAGCAACCGTTTTCCACAAGCGCATAAACACCTGGAACATTTGACCGAACCCGAACTCTTCAGAAAAGGTATTGAGCTGCGCCGGTTGATGCAAATGTGTAAAGAAGAACCGTGGAAGTGTTTATAACAGTCAAATCAAATCCAGCATTCTGTCCGGTCAGCCCCGCGTTATGAACAAATTCCTGATAATTTTATACCATCTGGCTATTTCATTGATGGTCATGCTGATCAGTGCGTCTGCCTGGGGAGAATCCGGCAAAGCGGAGCTGGCTGAATTCTCGATTTATCTGTTTCAGGAAGGATTGCCGATCGCCGATGCGGAACTGACCATACTCAGCGTGGACGACGGTCAATCAGGGCTGTTGCCCGAATCGGATCTGCCTGCCGTTATCGACTGGCGCGGCAATGGCGGCGCAACCGTTAAAACCGGCGACAGCGGCAGTGTTGCGGCAAAGCTGCCGCCCGGCAGCTACCATATGAAACTGAATACCGGCGGGCAGTCGTTTGAATTCGACCTGCCGTTGCGGCCGGCTGAAAACGTACAAATCCTGTTGACGTTTTATCCCGATGGCCGCGAACCGCAATTGAATATCGAAAGTTCGGTTACCGGCACCATGGCCGGCGCTGACGCCATGGCGGAAAAGCCGGTGGTTGAAGGCGACGGTTTGATGAGTGTAAAAGTGATTTCAATTGAAACCAACCGGCCGGTCAAGGATGTACAGGTATTTGTCAGCGGTTTGCAGCAGCAATTCAGGACAAATGATGAAGGCCTGCTTCAGGCAGAAATCCCGGTTGGCAGCTACAGTGTTTCATTATTGCACCCGGCATTCAGCAGCCAGACACAGGATGCGGTGGAAATTACCAGGGACGAGACAACCGAGCTCGCATTCAGCCTGACACCGGCAGGCGTGGAACTCGCCGAATATGTGGTGCTGGAACCGCATCTGGCGGGCACACTGGCCTCAGTTATCGAGGAACAAAAAACATCGACGGAAGTGACAACCGTGCTGGGCGCCGAACAGTTCACCCGTAGCGGCGATTCGGATGTGGCAAGTGCGCTCAGAAGGGCTTCCGGTTTAACACTGATCGGCGGACAGTTTGTTTTTATCCGCGGTCTTGGCGAACGTTATTCTTCCACGCTGGTGAACGGTGCTGCGGTACCGAGTCCGGATCCGACCCGCCGCGTCGTGCCGCTCGATCTCTTTCCGACCAACTTCCTGGATAACGTAATGGTGCAAAAGACCTATTCAGCCGACCGGCCCGGTGAATTTGCGGGCGGTACGCTGGAAATGCGCACGCGGGGCATACCGGATGAATTCTTCTTTAATATCAGTGCGAGCACGGGGTTCAATGACAGAGCCACCTTTGCCGACGGCCTGTCCTATAAAGGCGGCGGGCTTGACTTTCTGAGTTTTGACGATGGCGCGCGTGATTTACCGGGTTCACTGGCTGCCGCGACTGCCAATGGCGGCACCATCCAGCCGCAGACACTGTTTAACCCGAATGGGTTTACTGCCCAGGAAATTGAAGCCTTTGGCGAAGATCTGTCCGGTGTCTGGGACGTGACCGAGAAACCCGTGGGGCCGGACAGAGGGCTGGATGTGGCGATGGGCAATGTATTCAATAGGGGGGATTTCAGGGCGGGGTTTATCGCTGCGGGCGGCTGGAATCAGCAATTCAGGAAACAAAATGAAATCAACCGTGAATACACGCCAACCACCGGCAGCGATGAGCTGCGCATGATTCAGGATTTCGATACCCGGCGCTCGCTGCAGTCCATGGAGCTCAACGGTTATCTGGCGGCGGATATCGAATACAAGGACAATCACCGCATATTCACGCGCACCATGTTTTTACGCCAGGCCGTCGATGAAGCGCGGATTGCTCAGGGATTTACCGACGCCGAAGTGACCGATATCCGCCGCACCAAACTGTGGTTTCTTTCCAACCAGTTATTTACGCAGCAGGTCGGCGGCAATCATCAGTTCAACTGGGCGAAAGATCTCTCGGTGAACTGGCTGTACACCAATGCGACCGCCAACCGGGATCAGCCCAAGTTGCGCGACTACCGGTTCGATGAAATGGTGGACGGCAGTTTTGCGTTATCGCGCCGCGCGGACAGCAACCAGACGACGTATGCCACCCTGACCGACAAGGATGAAAGCTGGCGTATGGACGTCAAACTGCCGCTGGAATTCACGCCCGCCCACAAAATGGCGTTGCATGGCGGTTTCATCACGCAGGATAAAGCGCGCAATTCACGCATCCAGCGTTTTGCATTCTTCCCGGTCGGACCGCTTGGCTCTGAACAGGCGATCCTGGCCCAGTCATCGCTGGAATCGATCCTGAAGCCGTCCAATATTGGTACCGACGGTTTCCAGTTACGCGAAACCACGCGCCCCACCGACAGTTACAACGCAACGCAGAAGCTGTTGTCCTACTACGGAAAAATGGATTACACGCTCTACGACCGTTTCAATGTCACCGGCGGGGTTCGGTGGGAAAACAACGATCAGTTTGTCGAGACCTTCCAGAACGTCGCCAACAGCAACCAGTCGGTCATCAGCACCATCAACCGCACCGACATGCTGCCTTCGGTAACCAGTACAATGTATATTTCCGACAAGCAGCAACTGCGCGCGGGTTTCAGCCAGACGCTCTCGCGCCCCGATTTCAGGGAACTGTCGCCGGCGCCGTTTACCGATCTGAACACCAACCAGGAAACAACCGGCAATCCTGACCTGAAACAAACCGCCATTACCAATTACGATGTGCGCTGGGAATATTATCTGTCGCCCAATGAAAACCTGATGGCGAGCTTCTTCTGGAAAGACCTGACACAACCGATCGAACTGGTCACATTGCCCGGCACCGCAGGCCTGCAGACGTATCAGAACGCCGACAAGGCGCGGGTATACGGATTTGAAGTCGAAATGCTCAAAGGGCTTGGGTTTATCCATCCGTGGCTGGAGAATTTCTATGCCGGCGGCAACTACACCTGGTCGAGCTCCAATGTCAAACTGAATGCCGAAAATCTCGGTGCGCAGACCACCAATAACCGTCAGTTACAGGGTCATTCCGCGCAAATCTTCAACTTCCAGATCGGTTACGAAAATCCCGCCTGGAAATCTCAAATGACCCTGCTCTACAACGTCACCAGCAAACACATCGTCTCCGCCGGCCTGCTCGGCGCGCCGGATAAATATCAGCAGCCGTTTCATCAGCTCGACTTCGTCTATAACCAGTCGATCAATAAATGGCTGTCTGTGCGCCTGAACATGCAGAACCTGCTTGATGACGATGTGTTGATCCTGCAAGGCGGTGAACTTACACGACAGTTCCGCAGAGGTCGGCAGTTTAACCTCGGCGTGAGAATGAGTTTTTAGTATTACCAGCATGAATGATGCTTGCAACGCCGCTTGAGTCTCTTAGAAGATTGCAATCATTCAGGCACACAAACGCATCCGGCTGAACCGTTTATGCCCTGTGCTTTCTCAGGTAGGTCGTCATTCCAGCAGCCGTTAGAATGCACCAGACGGCAAAAAGTGCGCCGGGCAAGGCGGTTTCCGGTGCGAAGTGCTTCAGCGCAAGTGCGACGCCCAGCCCCGCATTCTGCATGCCGATTTCGATCGACAGGGCGATTTGCAGTTTTTTTTCGAAGCCGTAAAGCCGCGCCAGATGCCAGCCGGCAAGGTAGCCGAGCAGGTTGACGACAACCACGATCAGAAACAGGTACAAGCCAACGTCAGCAATCCGCTCCTGATTGGCGGCAACCGCGTAACTGCAGATAATGACAATCGACAGTACTGCGATGGCCGGGGCGATTTCGGTGACGACTTGTGTTTTTCCTCCCAGAACGCGTTTCACCAACATGCCGAGGATAATCGGTAAAACAACGATCAGCAGTATCGTTTGCGTCATCGGCCAGAATGGAATGGGCAGTAACGCGCCGCCGATCCATTCGACCAGCGCCGGGGTCAACAGCGGCGAGAGCAACGTGGAAACAGTGGTCAGCGCAATCGAATACGCCAGCGCGCCGCCAGCCAGATACACCACGACATTGCTGGCCATCGCGCCGGGCGCGCAGGCGACAATAATCAGTCCGAGCGCGGTTTCGCCGGGCAGTCCGCTGCCGTAGGCGGCAATCGCGCCCAACAACGGCATCACGCTATACTGCGTCAACACGCCCAGACCGACCTGCCTGGGTTGCTGGCGGATTTGCTGGAGTTCGCCCGGTTTCAGCACGATACCGAGTGAAAACATAGTGGCAGCAAACAGCCAGAGAAAAATATGCTCAAAATTCAAAAAGACGCCGGGCAGAAAATACGCGGCAACCGCCGAGAGCACGGTGAGCAGGGCAAGATTGTCGCTGATTATTCTGAAACGTTTCATGGAACTGTGTTACGGAGAAGGACAGGTAGCGATAAAAACGCACATGTTAGCAGCCATTTCGGTGTCCTACCATGCTGTTCCGTCTTTAATCTGAAATTCGTCCACCCAGCGGAATCGAACCCGGATTGTATTAATGGCAAATTGCCAGAAAGCTGGGTTATTTCAATTCGCTTTGCTTTTTGCGGCTTTTGTCATACGCTATAACCTGTTTAGGATTATTCTCGATTCGGGTATGCACAACGCCAAACACTATAATCTGGAAATTTCAGAGGTTGATTGCGCAGACGTCCGGAAACTGGATGGGGCGCCACGAGTATTTCCGGAATAAACCGGCATTGCGCCGTTCAAGAATGGGCTCAGCCCGATCTGGAGCCGGTTGTTCGGGGCAGTGACGATGCAAAAGGCAGTATACAGACGATTAACAAGGAATAAACAGAGACTAAACAGGAACTAAGCAAGGATGGAGTCATGATTGTACGCAAAACAGTTCGCCTCAAATGGATACTCAAAATTGACGGGTGGAATATGCTGTTTTTTCTGGCCTATGGTTATCTTGTCTGCGTTATGCACGCATACGGCTTTTTTGCGCATCTGACCTTTCCTGATACCGAAATCAGCGTCTTTGGAATTGCTGTCGCAATCATGCTGGGGTTTCGCAATAACGAGGCGTATAACCGGTTCTGGGAGGCCCGGATTGTGTGGGGCGATTTAACCAATGCCGCGCGGAATTTTGCGTCCCAGATCATCAATTACGTTCAGCATCCCAAAGGAAGGGATCACGAGTCCCAGGCAGCCGCTGCAGCAATCCACAGAGAACTCGTTTACCGGCAACTGGCTTTTTTGAATGCGCTGCGCTTGCAGTTGCGACAGGAGAAAACCTGGGACGAATTGAAGCCGTTGCTACCGGATGCCGAATTCCAGGTGCTGGGCCGGGCGGCAAATAAAGCGACGCAGTTAAACCATCAGCAATCGCTGCGCTTAAGCGAGTTATACAGCGCCGGATGGATCAAGGACCAGGCTTATGTGTTCGGCCTGATGGAATCCGTTAAAACATTTTTTTCCGCGCAGGGACGGTGTGAACGGATAAAAACTACGCCGCTGCCACGGCAATACGGGTTTTTTACCAAATCCTTTGTCTGGATTTTTGTGCTGCTGCTGCCTTACGGGCTTGTCCAGCATCTTGGCTGGGGCGCATTTCCGATTTACGTGACGCTGGCTACGATTTTTACCATCACCGAACGTATCGGCAACCGGACCGAAGCGCCGTTTGAAGGTAAACTGGAAGATGTGCCAATGTCGGCGATTTGCCGGAATATCGAAATCGATTTAAGGCAGCAGCTGGGAGAGGATTCGGTTCCTGCACCATTGGAACCCGAAGATGGCGTGCTCATGTGATCGGGTGCCGATTCAATGCCACAAAGTCAATATACAGTTAACAAATGAGGTGTATCGCTTGAAATTTAAATCGCTTGCGGTAATGGTAATAGCCGGCCTGTCTTTGCTTATGGGCGGGTGCAGCATCGCGCAGCTGGGCTATAACAACGGCCCGCATCTGGCGTGGTGGTGGCTCGACGGCTATGTCGACTTTGACCGTGAACAAAAGCCGCATGCAAAGCAGGCGATTCAGGCATGGTTCGATTGGCACCGCAGTGAACAACTCCCTGCATACGCAGAGTGGCTGACCGCCGTGCGCAGCGGCATCGATGGCCGGATCACCCCGGAACAAGCGTGCCGCTGGTCGGATGAATTACAGGAAATCATCGCACCGGCTTTCGATCATGCCGTTCAACTGGGAACGCCGGTGGCGTTGCGTCTCGGCGAAGCGCAGTGGCGCTATCTGGAAAAACAATACCAGAAAAGCAACGACAAACTGCGCCGCAAATACCTGCAACCCGATGCTGAAGACCGGTTGAATGCATCGGTCAAACGAACCGTCAAGCGCATCGAGAATCTGTATGGCAGGATAGACAAAAAACAACGGGCGCTGATCATTACCGGAATCAAAGCTTCTCCGTTCGCGCCTGATGCATGGTTGCTTGAGCGCCAGCGACGCCAGCAGGTGACATTATCCACCCTGCAACGGATCGCCACCGAATCCGCCCCGTTTGATGAGGCGGCTGCCGAGTTGCGCCAACTGGTTGCGCATACCCATCGTTCCGACGACGCGGATTACCGTGCCTATCAGCTCAGACTGTCCGAATACACCTGCGGTTTTATCGCGCGCCTGCACAACAGCACCACGCCCGAACAGCGGCAACATGCGCTTGACAAGTTGACAAGCTGGATAGCGGATATCAGTGCGTTGATAAATGACAATCGTCACGTAGCGAATCAAGTACAGACTGCTACAGAGTAATCGCACGGGCTGTCATATTCATTGACTGGGCGGGTTTTGCGCTTGAAATAAAATTTTTTTGGTGAATGAATTTACGATATATTTACACAACATATGTAGCCGGTCACAATGCATAACAGTTTCAAATGTAGATACTGGCGGCCCAATCTGACGGAGGAATAATGCAGCATAATTCAGGTTTCTTGAAGTTGGTGGACGATGCGAAGCAGCGTGTCAAAGAATGCACTGCGGCCGATGTACAGGCCCGTATGAAAAAGGGGGAATCATTTCATTTCATCGACGTGCGTGAGGATCACGAATACCAGGCCGATCATGCCGCAGGCGCCCGCCATCTGGGCAAGGGAATTATTGAACGCGATATTGAATCGGTGATACCCGACAAGCAGGCACCTATTGTATTGTATTGTGGTGGCGGTTACCGCTCTGCTCTGGCCGCTGACGCGTTGCAGCAAATGGGGTATAGCAATGTGATATCCATGGATGGCGGTATCAGGGCGTGGCACGACGCGGGATATCCATTGGAGAAGGATTAACCGGGTGTAGCGGGCATAACAGGTGCTGTTGCCTCAAACCCCCGTTTTATTGCACCGTTTGCCGGGGAATACAATTCGAACCGGCTTTCGAAAGTAACCGGTTTTCGTTGTATCTTTATAAACATAATTACGCACAATGGTATAGCCGCCAGTGAATCCATGTTCATCGCGCAATCGCTCCAATATCCGGGTTGCCGTATGACGTTGTTTGGAATGAACTGTTTTATCAGCTTCAAGAATGGCATCTATAATGCCAGTGAAAGCGGCTAGCTTTGGTGAAGCAGGAGAGCTCTTCGCCGGTAACCTGGCGGTACCGCATATTGACACATCTTCTTAACAGTCTCGCGGTGAATACCAAAATAACGCGACTTCTCGCTCACTTTTGCCTTCAACCATCACCGCCCGTCGTATTTTTACATATAGTTCCACTGAATACATCCTTTCGCCTTTCACTTGGTGCTAAACGCATCAGCTTACAGGCATCAGACTGGCACACTTTTATTCCGCGATATTCGCAAAATCTTGTACGCTTCGGTGGTACATTTTTACTCCGCTATTTACACCGATATTTTACGCCTGGATAATGTGCGCTACCTGACTGGCGGCAACAGTGACAATCAAGGTTATCTGCCGTTGGGACTGGCGCTGAATGTGGACGGTGGTGGCGGACACGATGTGCTCAAAATGCATGGCGGTCGCGAGGATGTTGATCTTGAACAGATCAATAATAGCGTTGAGATTACGCGGCTTGAGGACGGCGCCATGCGCAGTCTCAGAAATGTGGAAATGATCGCTTTTGACAGCGGCGAGAATGTTTTGCTTGCACACAATCAGATAGAAGGCATACTCGGCCGATTGTTGCAGACTTTCTTTGACCGCGATGCCACCATTGACGAATGGCAGCTTGGACACAAAGCCATCGCAGATCACGTCAACCCCAAGATCATACTCGACTGGTTTCAAAGCAACGCAGACCTAAATGGAATGAACGATGCGGATTATATTCAGGCACTCTACAGCCAGGCGCTCGGCAGAGCCGCCACCGAAGCCGAACTGAATCAGCAGCAATTACGGCTCGAAAACAGTGAAATCACGCGCGAATGACTTACGGGCGATATGCCGGCAGCGAAGAAGCCGCAGCCTTCATTGGCAGTGTTATATTGCTCGATGGCAGTTTATAATCCAATAAAACGTAAAGCTTTACTTTAGACCTAGATTCACCGGAAAGTGAAGGTAAAAGCAAACTGAACGACAGTTTTTAACGATTATCTGCCTGTTCTTTTAGTCGGTTTCCTTCGCTTTCCAGTATCTTTCTCTCTTTCTCCAGTTCAGCAATAGCATTTTTGACGGCATCTTTGTCTACGGAATCCGGGTCGGCGTCGAGCAATTGTTGCAGCTCATTATTCTTTTGGTCCCATTCGCTTTTTCTTTGTTTCCAGCTTTCAATGTCTTCAAGTAATTCACCGCCTTGGTCCTTGAGTTTGTTCAAGAGGTGACCGACGTTATCGAGCGCTTCGTCATATTTGCCTTCCTGATATTTTTGATATTCAGACTTCAAAAGATCGGCGCCTGCTCCGACAACTTCGGCGCCTTTACTGAATATTTCTTGCGCCTGCTCCTTTTCTTGCGCAGTGCCAAAAAAGTAGTTGTAGCTTAACAGGGCAATGACCAGGAAAAACGCTGTTGTGAGAATAAATCGAATCATGGCAATTACGTTTCAGATGAAGTGTTACTGGCAATTATTGTAACAGTGCGCATAACATTTGCATACTGCGCAAAGATAACGAAATGAATCATGGCAGGATATGGAAAGTGCATTAGTCCGGCTTGACTGCAAATCTGCCACTGCCAAGAAAGAAAACCGCCAACCCGGTAAGCAAGAAAAATATTTGCAGTTCCAGCGCAAGTCCGCCATGATCTGTAAGTGCAAACAGTTGACTACTGTGTGCCAGCACGATTGCGAATATCATATTGCCAAAAACAAGCAAGCCGCCGAACCGTGCAAACACGCCAAAAATAATCAACAACGGCGCAATAATTTCTCCGAGATAGACACCGTATGCCAGTTCCTGGGGCAAATCGATGCCAACAAGCTGTTTGCTGATAAAATCGAGCGAACCGGGGTTGAATAGTTTATGAACCCCATGAAATAACATTAAAATACCTACGGTAAGCCGCAAAATCAGCTTGCCCAGCGCATCGCTTTGAAAGTATTGGTTCAATACGGTTTCTCCTCATATCTATTAGTTATTAATCAGCCGGGGGCTGTTCTCAATCGGCGAATCCTTTGCGTTGCTCCTGAAATAGCCCCGGCAGAAACAGTTCACGCATTGAGTGCAACCCCTCATATATTATCAAAGTCAAAGTCGATCCATAAAAATAAATCATCGGACTCGAACTTGCTTCGACCGTACAGTTTGCGGTACCCGGCCGGTGGTCATTTTATTTCATAATCCGCTGTCAGCATTTCGAGCAAATGACCGTTCTCATCGCGGAAATAAACGCCTCTGCCACCGTAGTTGTGATTGATGTCCATATTTTCGGGGTCGTAGGGTCCACTGCCGTACTTGACATTTTCCGCCTTGATACGCGTAAAGATTTGATCGAATTCTTGTTCCGTGACCTTGAACGCATAGTGATGTGACTCGAACTGTTCTCTGTTGGCGAAATCAAGGCATAACGAATCATTGACACGTACAACAATGAATGACGCGAACGGTCCGATATATTCAAAGCCAAATATGCGAACATAAAACCGGGCGGTTTTTTCTTTTTCATGTGTTGGAATTATGGTGTGATTGAGTGTGATCGGCATAATTTTTCTCTTTAATATACGGGTCTTGCACAGATATGGGACATATAAATCAAACATTATGATGTAACAAGAATGTCATATTAGATTGGTAAATTTGCCTTGCCAAAAGTTTCATAAATAATTAACTTGGAGATAAAAATGGTAAGGTTAAAAAACAAACATACAGGGCTCGCGGTAATTTCGGCATTTATGCTTGGCATATCTGCCACAAACGGTTTTGCGGCGTCGGCCTCATTCAATCCTTCAACGGGCGTCGTTGATATGCCCGTTGTTGAAGTATTAAATGGCGCTACTTCATCGTTTTATAGAGCACAGTTGCAAATTGACGGCAATGCTTTGAAATTGATTTCGGCTAATCCGATCTCTGCGGTCAAGGGGCAGGAACGCGTAGTTTTAGATTTGGCGACGACAGCATTGCATGTTCCGTCAGTTACGGTGGGTGCGAATGAATTTTATGCGAAACTCAAATTGATACCTGGAACAAACCGTTTTTCGGTTGAACAACTGGTCAGCAACAGTTTCCAGGGTTGTCCGAGTTTTGCAACACAGGGTCCTGTTGAAGGGTCTTGTATTTTGAGCGGCGAGTATAACCAGGACATCACGCTGACGAAAAATATCCAGTGGATAGTTTCCGGCGGTGTATTTATTGGTGGTGACAAAACCAACAGCGCTACGCTGACGATTAATCCCGGCACGAAGATATTCGGCCAGCAGGGTGCGGATTTTCTGTGGATCAGGCGCGGCTCGAAAATCATGGCGGAAGGCACACCGGATAATCCGATTGTCATGAGCGGAGCGTCGCAACAGGCGGCTGGCGAGTGGGGCGGCCTGGTGATCGCCGGCAATGCGCCGGTCAACGGCTGTAATGCAGGCGTGAACCCTTGCGAAGTACCGTTTGAAGCGGTTACTTCCGAATCCTTTGGCGGCAACAATCCCAACGACAACAGCGGACTGGTCAAATATACCCAGATCCTGTTTGCTGGCTTTGCCGTTCGTCCGAATGAAGAGCTCAATGGCCTGACGCTCAATGGCGTTGGCGCCGGTACCGTGCTTGAATTCATCCATGTGCATCAAGGGCTCGATGATGGCGTCGAATTTTTTGGCGGCACAGCGCAAATGAAATATATTGTGTTGACCAATTGCGGCGATGACTGTTTCGACTGGGGCAGCGGATATACAGGCAAGGCGCAGTTTGTGCTGATCAAACAGGCTTCCAATGACGGTGACCGTGGTATTGAAGCCGACAACAATGAAGTCAACAACGACATTGAACCGCGCGCTAAACCCGTACTTTCGAATTTCACAATTATCGGTGGATCGGCAGGCACGCAGGGTATTCTGCTGCGTCGCGGAACCGGTGCGAATATCTCGAATACGGTCATTACCGGCTTCCAGAACTGTATTTCGATCGATGGCGAGGCTACATTCCTGAACGCAGGTGTACCGGGTAATCTCTCCGGCGACCTGACCATCAACAATTCTTTTGTTCATGGCTGTGTAACCGATTTCTTGGACGGCCCAGGCGCCACCTTCACAACAGCTGACTGGTTCACGTCACAACCGGGTAACAGTCTTGAAGATCCACTGTTGAACGGTTACCTGCCCGCTTCAGGTTCGGCTTTAACACTCGGCGGCGCTCCGGTAAACGATTCTTTCTTTGATTCCGTCGATTATGTCGGCGCATTCAAAGATGCCGATGACGACTGGACTCAGGAATGGACGTTTGATTTCTAAAATAGGTACTATGCCAGAATTTTGTTAATCAAAGTGATTTCTTAGGCGTAATAGCGCTACGAATCGGCTGTCATAGTAACCAAAAAATATTTTCATATTAGCAGCTTAGTAATGATGTGCACGGTTTTATCATCATTACTAAGCTGATGAATTTACACAAACAAAAGACCAAACCTTAAATCTTGATACGCTTCATTAATTTATTTGCGGATTAATGCGAGCTCCCCGCGTTATCAAAATGAATTGATGATTACAGTTAATTAACTTGACTCAATAATCCGCTCATGCCAAGAGAGCAGAAGAAAATATTCGTACTGGATACTTCCGTTATTCTATACAACCATCATGCCATTTTCAGTTTTGCTGATAATGATGTTGCCGTACCTATTACGGTTCTCGAAGAATTGGATTATTTTAAAAAGGGAAATGAGACGAAAAACTTTGAAGCCAGAGAGTTTATTCGTATTATTGACAAGTTGTCGCTAAACCAATCGTTACAAAACTGGATTACCATTGACCAACCAAATCTTGGCCGTTTCAGGGTGGTTATGCAGGAACGGGAAAACACTATCGACGCTACCAGAATTTTTGGAGAGAACACTGCAGATCACCGCATTCTCAATGTGGCAATTACATTGAGTGAAGCCTATCCGCGAAAAAAAATTATCCTGGTGAGCAAGGATATTAATCTCCGGCTCAAGGCGAAATCCTTGAATATTATGGCAGAAGATTTTCAAACCGGAAAAATAAAGGATCTTGAAGCTTTATATACTGGCAGTACAGTTATTGAAGGACTTTCCAAAGCGATTATTGATAACATTTACGAACATGACTACTGCCTGCCAGAGGAAATCGGAATCGAAGAACCTGTAGCTAATCATTATTTTATTCTAAAAAATAGCCGCGCTTCTGTTTTGGTTTTCTATAATCCTGAATCGCAAAGAATTGAACGTATCCAGAAGAAATCAGCCTACAGAATTACGCCAAAAAATGCTGAGCAGGTTTTTGCGTTACATGCAATTACACATCCAAATATCAAACTGGTGACTTTGCAAGGGGTTGCTGGAACAGGAAAAACATTGCTGGCACTGGCTGGTGCATTGGATCAAAAAAAACACTATAAGCAAATCTATCTTGCACGGCCTATCGTCCCGTTGAGCAATAAGGATATTGGCTACTTGCCAGGAGACATTAAGTCAAAGCTCAACCCCTATATGGAACCGCTTTGGGACAACCTGAAATTCATCAAAAATCAATTCACTGAAAAAGAAAAGGAATACAGAAGAATAACCGATGCACTTGAGCAGGAGAAACTGACCATCACGCCGCTTGCGTATATTCGTGGCAGAAGTATCTCGAATGTCTGTTTCATTGTCGATGAGGCTCAAAATCTGACGCCACATGAAGTAAAGACCATTATCACGCGTGCGGGTGAAAATACCAAAATCATTTTTACCGGTGATATATACCAAATCGATACACCGTATCTTGATTCGCAAAGTAACGGTTTGTCTTATCTTATAGATAAAATCAAACGCCACGAAATCTATGCGCATGTACGACTGGAGAAAGGCGAGCGCTCTCATCTGGCTAACTTGGCGAATGAATTGCTGTAATAAACTGGTTTTAATTTTTGACTGAAAAAAAAGCCCCGTTTATCTAACGGAGCTTTTTAACTTCAGATACTTTTGATGTTTATTCTGATTTATAACGGCAACATTGTCTTTTCAAATAAAACAGCGCCAGTAATGTCGATCAGTTTCACTGTCATTTCGCCATCGATAGAAATCTCGACCAAACCGAAGGATTGCAAATGTGGTGGAGGAGAATTTTGTCCTATACCTTCCGTACTGGGCGCGCGCACATATTCATACTGTGGGCCAAAGCTTGCATCAAGGTTGCCCGAGCCAAATGCACCTGCATGGATGGGTCCGATAACGAATTCCCAGAATGGGTTAAATTCTTGAAATGTCGCAAGTGACGGATCGTATGAGATGGCAGCAGTAAAATGGACATCGGATGTGAGATAGACAACATTTTTGATATCATGATCCTTGATAAATTTCAGGATCTCAGCAAGCTGCACCTCACGCCCTAATACAGCCGGATCATCCTGACTCCAGGCGTCCCGGTCATCTACACCGCCAGTTACAATACTTAGCGGGTCATGTGTGGAAATAATTTTCCAAGTGGCTTTGGATTTTACCAAAGCATCTTTTAACCAGGCCAGCTGTTCCTGACCGAGCATTTCAATACCATCAGGATCGTAATTGTCTGGATTAGGATCACGGAAGCTACGCTCATCGAGCAAAAATAACTCCATATGTTTGCCATGTTGTACGCTGCGATACAATTTTGTGCCGTCAATGGGATTATATTCGAACAAAGCCTGTTTGGCGTTCGCAGCTAGCACATCCGCAGAAATGCCGAAATACGGTGCGCCAGCGGGCATGATTTCTCCCGGGTACCAGTTGTTGGATACTTCGTGGTCATCCCACTGTACATAGACAGGTGTTCTGGCAAGAAAATGCGCCATTTTTGCATCACCAAGATTATATTTCCAGTTGGCGCGAAAATCATCCAATGTAATGGCTACAAAATCTTTGGCCGGGTTATTAACCCAGGTACCGTCGCCCACATCTGCCGGGATATCTTTACTGACTGGAATCGCCCCGTCTGCATAAATCATGTCGCCCTGGAACAATGCGAAATCAGGGTTTAGCTTTGACATTGAATCAAAAACGACGTAGCCGCCCTTGATTAATTCGCCATCCACATGCGTAATGGATAAATCAGGATTGCGTCCCCAGCCCTGCCCTCCCAGGTCTGCAACCCAGACAAAACGAATAGACTCGGCTTTGGCTGGCTCACTCGCTGTTTTAAAAGTAGACAGCGTTCCTTTAACTTTTCCTTTATCCTTTCCTTTAACCGTTGCTTTCGTATGTTGTGCGAGCGGTTTGCAGGTAGCCTGATAATAGTATTGCTTACCGGGTTTTAATCCTTTAAAAACCAGTGAGCCGGTGTAGTCAGACTTATCTGAAACATGATGTGATTTTTTTCTGACAATGTTTATATTTTTATCCGTGATTAGATTTTTATGGGTTGTCAGTGAAAATGTCAAAAGCGCATCCTGTTCAGCATTACAGCGGCCCCAAAGTACAACGCTGTCGCTGGTTACATCGCCTGCTTGGCTGTATACCGTGCCAGCAGTTGCTATCGAGTTACCGGACAGAAAAATTGCACTAACAAAAAATCCAGATGCAAATATTAGTTTTCCAGTTTTTTGTAAATTCATTTACGTTCTCCTAATAATGATTCTTGTATACAAGCTATCTGTGCTTGTAAAAAATATGATAGGAAAAGTATGTGAAAGAAGTATGTCGCGGGAATGACATTTTCTTGAAGAAACTGTAACAAATTGCAACAACCATAATTGGAATCAGCAGAGAAATTGACAATATATTGCCATTCTTCTGAGATTAATCATTCCGCATAAAACACCTTGTGTATGATTTGAGATGGTTTCTGGAAAAATACACGAATGTGTTTCAGGAATTCAATCAATAAAATGTATTACCTGATTTAAGGAGAGGTAAATTAAAAGATTTTAGATAGCAATTAAAACACATACAGAAGAATGAGGGGGTTGCTCGCCCGAGAATGATGTCTTGACATCCCAAGATGCCTGCCCAAAGGCTTAAACTCGCTTCTATGCGTACTCGCCCAAGCTGTGAAATCTCAGAGAAAAGATCAGGTCGTTAAATAAACTCTTCATGAAAAATTAAAATAATAGTAATTATACGTACACAAATACTACGTATCGTATGCACTTGTAACATCGTAGTTTTTTATGGAAGTCTATCTTTAATCATTATGGGGTTATACAATGAAATACGGTAATGTTTTAGCAGTGGTATTGGTGTTTATAATAACGACGGCAAGCAGTGCATTATTCGCAAGAAGTGATATCATGCTTAAAAACAATTTGCGGGTAAATGCAGTTGGGATTGCAACAAGTTCCGGCAGCATGCCACACGTCAAGGAGAGGACAAGGAAGTCACGAATAGGAACTCAATCGCTCTCTTCAGTTGATCAGTTCGCAAGCAGGTTCACGAACAAAGACAAAGCTAAATCTAACCTGAAGTAATGAACAATGCGTTTATATCGGTTCCAATGAAGTATGCTAGCTCAGACCTGATCTGACAGTTGCTCGTATTTTTAGGTGTCTGTCAGTTTAGATTTGAGCTGGATGTTTTTCTGCTGTTATCACCAAGGGACTTTGTCGCACCTTAACTGCCAATTGTTTTGTATCACTTAACAATAGCATATACTGGCAGAGATGAATGATGTTCGACGAAGTGTTTTGGATTCTGAGCCAGTTCCCCCAGTTTTTTTTCCGGCGCCATTCAAACGCTTTTAAATACAGCTCAAAATTGACGAAAACACCGTTAAATTTTGCAAGCCATTGTCTATTAAAACTCTTGAATGATTCCAATATCATTAATGTAACAATGGCCATCCCTGGAAAACTCATTGCCGCCCTGGAATACGTGAAAATTCCTGTAGAGTTGATTACTTGCAGTTTGGTAAATCTCAATGTATATCCAGCCGTCACACTCCAAAGTAGTTTCACCAACCTCTTTCTATTCAACCAGTTAGTCTATTAGCGTTGTTTGCTGGCAGGAATATCAATACAAAGACATTATTTTTTTTCAATGTTTGCTTAATTTGCTGTTTTTGATTTATCTAAACCAGGAGAACGTCTTCATCAGTTTGAAGCCATAGCAAATGGTAGTTTTGCAATCGGTGAACACGATTCTTTGATTTTGCCATGATTCCCTAAATTAAATTCGAGAATTTTTTCTAAGGATCGCCATTTTAAATGGTTTTCAAAAAAAACCATTTAAAATGGCGGCAACATAATTTGTGCCGCAATGTCGGGTTTCTTAAGATTGAATGCTACTTTTACTATTTTTTATTTAATTTTCAATTAAATCACTGAAAAAAAACTATTTTTTAACAGCCTTGCCCAGCAAAGAGGTTTTGAATAGCATCAAAACAAATGGCGCAAACCGGCAGTCCAGGTATCGCGGTCACGGTCTAATGTCGCATTCTCATCGATGACATTTACACGTTGATAGCCGCCAAAAAGATTCGTCCGCTTGCTAAAGCGATACAACCCGCCAACTGTAAAGCTCCTGGCTTTACGTTTAAGGGCGAAATGTGTGCGATCAGCATTGGTCATGCCGCCTTGAGCGATAAACGTCGCGTTTCCGAGTTTGTATTGTCCGCCAACATACCAGATTTCGCCATCGCCCCCTGCATTCATTGCCGAGTTACATTGCCTCTCTATATCACCAATAACACCTAAAGCGGCCGCATCCGAGCAGGTTGCTGCACCAAGTGCGTCATTAATGAACTCATACTGGCCCTGGATCTGAAAATCTTTATACGACCAAAGTCCGCCGATTCGACCGACTTCCTCAGTTTTTAGATTAACAGCTGTGATTCTTTTTTGAGCAGTGCTAACGTTGTCTCTTGAATAACCGCCAAATACCTGAAATCTGTGATCTCGAAAGTCAAAATTATATTTTGCAGCAGCTTGAACATCCCATTCACCATCCTCGCCGCCTGTCTCGCCGATATTCCCACCTTGTCCACCAAGCACTCCCCCCAGATTGGCTTCAAGCTTTTCTGAGTCTCCGGGCATGAACAAAACAGCAAAAGAGAAGCCGTCGAATTCTCTGGAAGTAAAACGAATTACGCTGTTTACTGCAGAATATGCGCCGGAACCCAAACCGTTGGCGCTGGCAATCATGGTGCCACCGCTACCGGCGGCTTGTAAGGTTGTATATACAAAAGGATCAATAGTCCAACCACCGGCAAAATCGGCAAATGGCGAATGCGTGCGGCCAATTTTTAAGGTGCCGATTGAATCATTAGTGATACCGACAAATATTTCCCGACTACCTTGAGTTGCGCCATTGGTGTTGAAACCGAAGTCGATCATCGCCACCGCCTGAAATCCTTTGCCTAAATCCTCGAAAATACGGAAACCCCAGGAAGAAAAAAAAGTTGGATCGTTGACCGTAGACTGGCTGGAGAATCCTTCGATATCGATATGACTGTACTCGGATTGAATCCTGCCAACAAGCGACATTCTTGTGCCAAATGCTGATGCTGTAACCGTTAATGCAACGATACCAACTAATACCATAGATACAAAATACCTTTTCATTATGACCTCTCATGAAAGTTTAATCTTTTTGAAAAATTACTGAGATAACCGTGTAACAGATCATCTTTAGAATGTTTTTGTACCTAGTTCATACAATCTGGATAGTAAATATAAACCGTTGCATTTTGATGAAGACAGGGAGGTGAGATAAAACTCAGAGAATGAAAAAGCGAAGTTTCTTGCAGGACAAATTGCATTTGAAGAATGATGAAACCCTATTCGGGTTGAGTTGAAAATCAAACACACTGCTTTAACCCAGTGCTGTTCTTAAATGATTGAGAAATTTTTATTTCAAAACTTTAAAAATTTGATATTTTCTGGAGGAAAAAAATGAATTTAGTAATGAAACCAAGCCGCAAGGTTTTATTGGCGGCAGCATGTTTGTTAGTATTTTCAGCCGGTACGCTTAGTGCTGGCGATGAGGATCACGATGACGATCAAGGTAAAGCTTTTTTTCAGAGCGATTATCCCAATAATCAATATCCAAATGTTTACAACAAATATTTGCAACCGGTTGTAACGGCGATTGATTACCATACGCGCGTTATCTATCTATTCAACTATGAAAATGACGGACTGATCATTATCGAGCCTACAACCATTCCTGGCTGGCCGGCTGACTTGCCATTACAGCATACAGGTATCATGCCGGGCGCAGATGTCTTCTTTATTACCACCGATAATACTCAAGATCATTCGTCTTACGTTATCGCAGTCACGGTGAATCATATTGACTGGAATGCAGGTACGGCAGATGTTGTGGTTGCTTCTGTAACAGCAGCCGACGTGCCTAATACACCGCCTTCACTGCCATTCGTCGAACAAGTGAACGATGTGCAGGGCGTACCGGACTGGATTTTCGGTAGAGGCACACAGTTGCATGGTTTCACATTGTTGCCAAACACCAATTATGCGTATGTGGCTGAATGGTCAGCGGATAAAATTCACGTGATCGATCTTGAAACCAATACTTTTGCAGCAGTCAGTCCGATTACTATCCCTGGATATACGGAACAAACACACGGTGTTACCTTTAACAATTCGGGTACGCTTGGTCTCGGCACCGGATACTACTTTGACAACAGCTTTATTGACGTCTACGAGCCCAACAGAGAAACAGGAGATTTACAGGTAGTGGGCCAAATTAAGCTGGGTGATGAAAAGCGCCATGCTGCGTTTACACACTATGTCTACTGGCTGGATGAAAGGTTCGCACTGACGGCTTCTATGCAATTTGACAAAACTTCATTGACTCCGTCAACCACGAATAAAATCATTCCACCGAGCGTGTGGTTGTTGGATACACATGAGGGCACTGCGGCGAAAATTATCAGCCATACAAACCATAAAAATGGCAAGGGTGTATTCCGTTCACCTTCAGATCTGACAGTCGCCAACGGTAAGCTCTATCTGGCCGAGGAAGATTCGATTGATCCTACATTCGGTGAAGACGGTTATATTTCTGTTTGGGATATCACCGATCGTTATGAACCTAAATTTTTGAAACGCTTAAAGCCAGGTGCCGAGCTGCCAGCGGGTTATTCAGTTGCGCATACGATCAGCCCATCTGCAGATGATCGTTATCTGATTATCGCAAGCTGGGTATCTGGTTATGTACTCAAACTGGATACGCATACGGATACCATTGTCAAAGTATGGGGTCCAGCAGACGGTCTGGTTATGCCACATGGCCTGTTCTCAGCGGGTAGCATTCGATAATCGCTAGAAAAACGTTGTTTCCGGCCCATCCTATTTTCCAGTAAATTACAGTTCATTGGCAAAAACGGTGGGCCGTCTCAACATTATGGCCAGTCAAAATCAAAATGACCGATTAGGAGATCATTCATTGAAGAGAAATATATTTCACAAGTATTACACCTTAATTGCAGCGGCGAGCGCGCTATTGCTGATACAAGACAGTGTAACCGCTGCGCCATTAGTGCTGCCGCGTCCCGTGCCGCTTCAAGCTGAAACCATTGCGCAATTAAAACATGCGCATGCAAATGAAAATGTGCAATGGCAACTGGTGGTTTTCGGATTTACCCGCTGTAAGGATGCCTGCCCAACTTCACTTGGAAATTTAGCCATGCTGATTGATGTTGCTAATGCCGAACAAATCAAGCTAAATGGCACATTTGTTTCAATCGATCCCGATAGAGACAGCGAAGCGGCGTTAGCAGACTATACAGAACGGTTTGGTTCGGATATATCCTATCTTCGATTTGAAAATGAAGAACTGGAACGGTTTAAGGCTACATTCGGTGTCGAAGCGTCCTTCTTAACAAAGAACGAAGGTAATATGGAACATTATCAGGTTGACCATAGTACAGCAGCGTTTTTAATTGATCCTGAAGGCAGGATCAAAGTCATGTTCGATGCAGTTAAAGATGCTGCCAGCGTGGCGAAACTGTTCCATGAAAGCAGGGAGTTATTTTAATCATGAATAAGACCCTCATGCTGATTGCATCGTTTTTCCTGATATCCTCGCCGGTGTCCGCAATGCAAATTGTAGCCGATCCTCGCATCATTATTTCATTTATGGATAATTCCCTGCCACCCGAGCTGGATATTTTGCGTGTAACCACTGATGTGTCCGAGGATAATCACTTGATATTCCAGGTGCAAACCAGGGGTGAGCGGATTAACGGGAAAAACAACGATTATATAGTGTTAAATATTTTGCATGAAAAAACGTATGCACTGATTATCCCGTTAAACACGGAAACAGAAGAATCAATACAGGTTTATGAGGGCGGACTCCGCCCTGAAAAACAGTTAACATCAATAACATTCAAAAAATCTGAAATTAACAATGAGCACACTGGCTTTAGCGTCAGACGCGTAAACCGCGGCGTGGAATTTACGATACCGCTCGACTGGATTAATTTCGGCGCAGATTTCGGTTTCGACGCTTACACCATACACGCTCGTATTAAAGAAAACGCCTTATATATTGACGAAGTATATGATCAGGCGAGACGGGGGCGCCCCCAGGAAAAACAAATTTCTGCCATTACGCTGTTAAACAACATTTGTTCGCCAAAGAAGTAATTAACGAAATGATACAGCCGATTTTGCTGATTCCGCATCGGAAAACCTGCAAGCTGATAGTGTACTGCCATCAAAACACTCAACAATAAATGATGTCGGTATTTTTTGGCCTGCCGTTATTGACCGGTTGTTTTGTCTAATGGGAATGTTCCCTCTTCCAAGTTGCAATTACTGCCTGATATAAATCAGACCAATTATTTCTAAGCAAATAATCAGTGTATAAACAAAAATTTCTCGATTAAGGCCATTCCGGGTATGGCATTCAGGATGGCTTTTTATATGAAAAAAATTTAGAGTCACGGTCGCCAAAGTCAAATTAGCCATCTATGTTCAGCGACTTTAATCCTGCCAGTTCAAATTCATTCTTGCTTACTTGTGACTACCTGTGAAAAGACTTTCTTAACAAGATGTCTGTATATTAAATTTTGATGACATTTTTGTGAACAATGAACTCTGCATTCATGAATGGTATGATGAAAAAATAATGATTTTCCAATACTTTTTTTACAGACTTTAGGCTAACAAATCTACATGGCCTATTCGACATCCAGGCAACTCCCGGAACTGAAACATATTGAGACGATTACCAAATGGAGTAATTCAGCGCATTTGTCCAGCAAGGTGCTATGTTATGTACCTTGCGAAGATGATTTGTTGCCGATATACGCGCTGAGTCTGGGCAATCTTGTCCAGGATGTGCCATGTATCACATTTGTAGCGGGTATTCATGGGCTGGAACGTATCGGTACGCAAGTGGTGGTTACGTTTATGGAGGGATTGCTTGAACGCCTGGAATGGGACCAGGTTACCCTCGATCTCATGCAAAGAGTACGCATCCATATTTTGCCACTGGTCAATCCGGTCGGCATGTACAACAATACGCGATCCAATGGGCAAGGCATCGATCTGATGCGCAATGCGCCAATCGACAGTCAGGAAAAAACAATTTGGCTCGGTGGCGGGCACCGGATTTCGCCGTTGCTGCCATGGTATCGTGGAAAATCGGGCATGCCCATGCAACCGGAAGCGCAGGCGCTGTGCGATTTCATTACACGGGAGGTTTTTCCCGCGCCGTTTAGTATTGTGCTTGACTGTCATTCGGGTTTTGGTTACCGCAATCAGATCTGGTTTCCGTATGCACGAAGCCGGCTTGAGCCAATCAAGCACATCAAGGAAGTCTATTATCTGCGAAAGCTTTTTATGCAGACCTATCCGAATCAGGAATATCTGTTTGAGCCGCAATCAAAACACTATCTAGTTCACGGTGATTTATGGGATTTCCTTTATTTGCAATCACTAGAGCGTGGCAATATATTTTTACCACTAACGCTGGAAATGGGATCCTGGCGTTGGGTACGAAAAAATCCTCTTCAAATCAGGCAATTATTGGGACTCTACCACCCAATGAAACCGCATCGTCTTAGACGGGTATTAAGAAGTCATCTTATCCTGCTGGATTTTCTGCTGCATGCGACTTTGTCGTATGAAAATTGGCTCAATAAAAGCCAATCACCCGAAATGGAAAAACTTGCACTCGCCCTGTGGTATGAAAAATAATGCAAAATTTGTATTGATACGTGGCCTGCTGCGCGATGCAAGGCACTGGGGTATATTTCCGACTCTATTTCAGCAGCGTTTTCCCAATGCAGACATTTTCACACCTGACATTCCCGGAAATGGTCGCCTCAATCACTTGAACAGTCCTGATACGGTTTCCGGCATGACTGAAGCGCTGCGCAAACAAATTGCCATTCGTCAAAAACTCAAACTGATTTCGATCTCCATGGGTGGCATGATTGCCGTCGACTGGATAACACGATATCCGGAAGAAGTCGAAGCCGCAGTTGTGATCAACTCCAGTATTGGACAATTATCTCCCAGTTATCACCGCTTGCGATTGCTGGCCTGGCCATATATTGTAAAAATGCTTTTTCATTCACCGATGCAACGGGAGGGTGATATTCTGTCATTGACGTCAAATAAACATGGTGACGACGCCGCATTGCTTGCTATGTGGCAAGAGTGGCAACGGCAAAATCCGGTTTCATTTGCAAATGCAAGAAATCAGTGCATGGCTGCCATCAAGTTTGCTTTTACCCCCTACCTAAAACAACCTGTGCTTGTGGTTGCCAGCATGCAGGATCGATTAGTCGATTACCGCTGCAGCATTAAACTGGCGCAGGCTTTGCATACAAAGTATGTACAGCATGATACCGCTGGTCATGATTTGCCCCTAGACCAACCAGATTGGCTAGCAGACACAATCCATAAATGGATTGTGTCTGCAGACTTTTGAAATTTATAGTTATGCTTCTTGGTCTTAAACCTCCGCTTTCAGGTGGATATACTGCAGTATTTGGAACAGCACTCAGACAAAGATTAACGGCTTCCAGTCATTCTCGGGAATCCACCTGCGCCAGGCCGGTAGTAGTTCAGATGAAAATTTCCAACGAAAGGCCAGCAATCGCACAAGCCGCTATGACTTCAATGACATTTCGTTTAAAGCGAAACAACGCGATAAGCGCCATTAGCGCAATAATCGCTGATATCCAGTCGAAGTTTCCGGAAAAACCTTGAGGCCATAGAACATGGTATCCGAAGAATATGGCCAGATTGATAATGACGCCAACCACAGCAACCGAGATTGCCGTCAGCGGGGCTGTAAATTTTAAGTCGTTATGGGTAGATTCAACCAGCGGTCCCCCCGCAAGGATAAAAATAAATGATGGCAAGAAGGTAAACCATACAACCAGCACGGCTGCAACGGTGCCCGCCAGAAACAACATATCCGGCCCAAACAGCGCTTTAACATATCCACCGATGAAAGCCACGAAAGCTACCACCATAATCAGCGGGCCAGGTGTAGCTTCACCAAGCGCCAGGCCATCAATCATTTGCATCGGTGTGAGCCAGCCATAAAACCCGACAGCACCTTGGTAAATGTAGGGTAATACAGCATAGGCTCCCCCGAAAGTCAGCAAAGCAGCTTTGGTGAAAAACCATCCCATTTGCGTCAGCGTATGATCCCATCCGTAATTGATAGTCAGTAACGCCATGGGTAGTGACCACAATACCCCACCTATAGTTATCACGATGAGTAGCCGCGACCATAAGAAATGTGCGTGTTCCGGCTTCGCAGTATGGTCATCAATCAGTGAAGCGCCATACGATATGTTTGTTCCCTTATGCCCACCACCCGTTTTGAAGCTTTCCGGCATGATTCGTCCGCCAACATAACCGATCAATGCCGCACTGGCGACGATAACAGGAAAAGAAATATTTAACGCAAAGATCGCAACAAACGAAGCTGCCGCAATAGCCCATAACCAGTTATTTTTGAGTGTGCGTGAGCCGAGGCGATAAGCTGCCTGTACCACAATCGCGGTTACTGCAGGTTTGATGCCATAGAACAGTCCCGCAACCAGTGAGACATCGCCAAAAGCGATATAGACCCACGAAAGGGCAATCAAAATAAACAAGGAAGGCAAGACGAACAATAACCCCGCGATGATCCCACCCCATGTCCGGTGCATTAGCCAGCCGATATAGACTGCGAGCTGCTGCGCTTCAGGGCCAGGAAGCATCATGCAGTAGTTAAGCGCATGGAGAAAACGGCGCTCTGAAATCCAGCGTTTACGTTCGACCAAATCCTGATGCATGATGGCGATTTGTCCAGCCGGACCACCAAAACTGATAAATCCCAGTTTTAGCCAATACCAGAAAGCCTGCTTGAGCGTAACCTGATCAGGCGAAATATTCGATGAAAATTGCTGCAATTGCTGTTTTGGCGAGTCCATGTGTTCCTTTTTGTTAAAATAATTTATTGGAAATTCTTGGACGAAAACTGCTTTTAAAACAAAAGGCAGCGCTATCACCAATGACAATTATTGTCTATACAATAGAAATGAAAATCAAGATAGAAAAGATGGGTTGGTTAGGATAAAAAATTATATTTAATCCCTTATGCCCCGTCGGTACAAATTGAAAAAGCAGATTGATTGTCCAGGAGACGGTTTTGGTTCATCGTTACTGTTGTTGATGAGAGGAACGATAACTACGTACTATTCAAGTAACCGGCAGATTATTGAACAGTAATCACACCAAACCGCAACCCATATGCCCTGCGATCAGCATTATCAGCGGCAAGTCCAAGAAAAATATGGCTCCCCAACCAGAGCTCGAACCCGGGACCTGCAAACTGCTTGAGATATGGCTTGTCATCCTGCAAAATACAATCGTAGACCCTGGTTTTATACTGGCTTTATAACAATAACCGGAATGGATTGCGCCATAACACTCACAAACTGGTACATCGCACTTTGTTCAATGCATCGTACGAGTTAATACGGGTGAGTCAACAGCAGGAGACAACAATCAATGGCTAAAAGATTCTTTACAATTAAAGGTGATAACAATAGCAATATCATCCCAGGCACGAACTTCGACGACATTATCTATGGTTACGGTGGAAACGATATACTTGGGGCAATTAACAGCAACGGCGGAGACCGTATTTACGGTGGCGATGGCGACGACGTGCTTTATGACAACACGGGATTAGGCGTTATCAGTCCTATTTTGTCGGATGTTCTTGATGGTGGAAAAGGTAATGACGATATTTTCATTGCCGGAGGCTTTTTAGATCGGTTTGACGGAGGCCCGGGAGACGACACATTTCATATTCTCCCTGGCTTGTTAAATTTGTTTGCTACTATTGATGGCGGCGGCGGTCAGGATGTTGTCGTCTTCGACATTCCAATGCCACCCATACAGACTGGCGCTATCAGGCACAACGGCGCGAACTGGTTTTTTAACTTCGATGGACTGTTTGATTTTCATGTTTTTCGCGTCGAGGAAGTGCGTTTTACCGATTATACACTTGATCTCGATGGCGTCTGGGCGCACCCGATCGCCATAGATGATCATTTTGACGCGCAAGCCAATCAACCTTTGGTGATTCATATCGACACAGTGCTGGCCAACGATATTGATCCCGATGGTGATGGCACAAGTTTCCTGGATTTTGCCAGTCTGAATGTAATAGACAATCATGACGGCACGCTCACATTTGATCCTGATGGCATGTTCGATCCCCTGCCGGCGGGTGAAACCTCCGATGTTTCATTTGAATACAGGATTACTGATGACCGCGGGTTACTTTCTACTGGAAATATTCGCATCACCATTCATGGCGTTAACGATGCACCTGACGCCCAGAATGATCTGGGAACGACAACTCAGAATGATCCGGTGACAGTTGCTGTGCTAGGTAACGATACCGATCCTGACACAGGCGATTTTCTCACCGTCACAGACGCATGGCTTTCACCTGACGCCCTGAGTACCGTCAGCTTTGACAACACCACTGTCACATACAATCCGGCATCCGCTTACGACAACCTTGATCAAGGTGTTGCTGAACAGGTTGAACTAATGTACACCGTTTCCGACAGCGGCGGCAAAACAGACACAGCGGCCGTTTTAATCACTGTCATTGGCATCAACGATCAACCCGATGCGCAGGATGACAACTTCCTCACCACTCAGAATGCTCCCATTACCGGCAACGTTTTTGAAGCTAATGGCAGTCCGGCAGACTTTGACCCTGATGATCCGTTGCAACTCACACATGTCAACAACAATCCTGCACAAGTGAATCAGTGGATAACCTTAAGCAGAGGCGGAGAACTCAAAATACGCGGGGATGGCGTACTGGATTTTAATCCGCTCAGCGCCTATGTTTCGCTCGCACGATTCGAAACTGTGACGGAAACGGCGACTTACACGATTACCGATGACAATGGTGAATCCGATATGGCTACAGTAATGATTACTGTAGCAGGCCTTAACGATCAGCCGGTTGCCAGAACAGACACGTATATGCTGAATGAAAACGCAACAGCCACCCTACTGGATATTCTGGCGAATGACGATGACCCGGACTTGTCGGACGCGCTTCACATCTCGACGGTTGACACAACCAACACGCTGGGAAAAGTCGATTGGAGCGGAAACCAGCTGACATATGACCCCAATGGGCAGTTCGATTATCTGCCTGTCGGCGTAACAGCAACCGATCGATTTGACTACATCATTGCCGACGGTAATGGCGGCTTTAACCAGGCATCCGTAGAAATTACAATCACAGGCGAAAACGACCCGCCGCGCGCGATTCCCGATATCGGCTTCACCGATGAAGACACTGCTGTTACCGTAGATGTTGTCGACAACGACCTGGATCCGGATGGCGATTTCTTAACCGTCACCGGGGCGCAGATTCTCTCCGGCAGCGGTACTGTTACACATGATCTCGCCAATATTACTTTCACGCCCGGCGCAGTCTACAATGCATTGCCGGCCGGAGCACATGAACCGGTTGTAGTGGCTTATGCGGTTTCAGATGGTTTTGGCGGCACCACTACCGGTTTTGTCAATATTGATGTTGAAGGCATGAATGATCAACCTATCGCAGTGCCTGATACTGGTTTCACAACCGAGAACAGCGCTGTAACTCTCCCTGTAATTGCGAATGATTCAGACCCTGATAACGGCGATACGCTACGTATCACGGACGCCCGGATAGTCAGCGGCAATGGAAATATCAGTTACAGCACCGAGGATCTTTTATATGACCCACTGGATAACTACAACCATTTAGGAACGGGAGAAAAGACCAGCATCGTGCTCGCCTATCTGGTTTCCGACAACCATAATGCCGAAACCAGCACGTTTGTCACCCTTGAAATCACAGGCTTGAATGATGCACCGGAAGCATTTGACGGAATCGTTTCCCTTGAAGAAGATCAAATCATAGATTTTGATATGCGTGACTTCGTACATGATATCGACAGCGATAACCTGGAAATCATTCTTGATACATTGCCGGCACACGGTGTGTTAACACTTGATGGCCTGACCGCAATCTATACCCCCGATCCCGACTATAACGGCGACGACCATTTCAGCTATTTCGTCAGTGACGGCGATTTGATTTCAAATATTGCGGTACTCGATCTAAACCTTCTTCCAATGCCCGATGCGCCGGTGGCCGTCGGCGATTCCTTTACAATATACGAGGATGTATCCGCAATTCTCGATCCGCTCGCCAACGATAGCGACATTGACGGCGATACGTTAACAATCCGCATCACCGATCAACCGATCCATGGCGCGCTGAGTGCAATCGGTGGGACGGTCACCTATACACCGGATCCCGATTACCACGGCAACGACAGCTTCAGCTATGAAGCCTGGGACGGTGTTCTGTCTTCCGAAGCTGTGGTCGTCGAATTGACGGTTATGCCAGATAATGATCCACCAATCGCGCTGGACGACATGTTCACAGTCACCGAAGACGGCTCCACACAAATCAATCCCCTCGGCAACGATTTCGATCTGGACGGTGATCCGCTGACAATCCAGATCGTCACCCATCCGCTACATGGCACGCTAAGCGAAGTGGATACAACGATTACCTACACCCCGGACCCGGATTATTTCGGCCCCGACAGTTTCACGTATACAGCATGGGATGGCTTGCTCGCCTCACCTGCGGCAACAGTTGCCCTGACCGTTAACTCGATTCCCGATGCTCCGACAGCCAATAACGACGTGTTCGATGTGCTCGTCTACGCTGGGCTTTTTGGCACCAATGTCTTTGCCGACAATGGCCATGGATTCGATACTGACCCCGATAGCACCTTCGAAGTGACTCAGGTTAATGGCAAGGCGTCTAATGTCGGGATTCCGGTTACTTTGCCGGGTGGCGCCGTAGTTCGCATTGATGCAGACGGCTCGTTTCAGGCTGATGTTTCCTCAGGATATGAAAATCTCTCATGCGACGAATTTCTGGAAGAGACGCTGACTTACACGATTTCCGATGCCGATGGATTGAGCTCCACGGCTACGGTTACCTTGATTATTGAAGGAAACCCGCCACTGATTGCCAATGAGGATTTTACCCAAACAACAGAGGGAACCCCAGTCATGATCTACGTCACTGAAAATGAAGGATGGTGCCGTTCGTTCTCGGTAGGCAGCATTCAACAACCGGTAAATGGCACTGTCAGCCGGCTTACGGATCTGCCAAATACCGGTGGCTACAATATACTGGTCTTTGATCCCGAGGACCTGTTTGATTACCTCGAGCCGGGAGAGTATGAGTGGGTCAACTTCGGATATACGCTTGATCCAGGTGATCATGGAACCTCCAACGACCAGTTATCGGCGCCTGTACATGTTCAGGTCTGGGGAGTTGCCTGATAAAACAGTTGGCGCATTCAATCTCAATAAACGCCAACGCATTTTTTGTTTAGCTAGTCGATCCTTAAAAAAGATATTTTGAAAAATTTTCTGTGCAATAATTTCAGCAAAAAATTATTTATCTTCCCTGCACACTTTTTTCAGGAATTTCCGGCGGCAATGCTTATTTTTGCCTTATATTTTGCTGCAAAAAACAGCCAAAAAATGGCCAACAGCCATTGTTTCAGATTCCAGGCGCAAGCAGCCATCAGCAGGTTGATCTGATCACCGATGGCGCCTTTCAAATAGTTTCTTGCCATTCGATAGTCCGATTTCAAGTGGCCGATAATGGGTTCAATCGCTGCGCGCCTTCTGCATTGTTTACGCTTCTTGTCTCTCTGGTGTAAATCGGCATGTAAAACTTACCAGAATTTTCGGAAAATCGGCGTTGAAAAGTTTCCACTCTGAGATGATAAATTACCGGCATTTTGCTGGAGAACTTTGGAGTGATAGAGATGGATATAATTGCCGAAATCAGAAGGCGACATTTTGTCAGTAAAGAAAAAATCAGTTCAATTGCCCGTTCATTGGGGCTGTCCCGTCCTACAGTCAGGAAACATTTAAAGACGGAGGCTGAACCGGAATATCGGCGTCAAACGCAATGTGCGCCGAAGCTAGGAGAATTTAAAGCGTTATTGACCAGTTGGCTGGAAACAGAGGCATTGCTACCGCAAAAGCAGCGTCGAACAGCAATGCGATTATATGAAGGTTTGATAATTGAAGGTTATACAGGCGCTTATGACAGCGTTCGGCGTTTTGTAAAGCAGTGGAAAGCAGAGAACAAGGATACCCCGGCACCCAGGCAAACGTTTGTTCCTTTAGCGTTTAAACCCGGTGAAGTCTGTCAATTTGACTGGAGTCAGGAAGTTGTTGATCTGGGTGGGCGGGAACAAGTCGTCAAGGTGGCGCATTTTCGTTTGTGTTACAGCCGCAAGATGTTTGTCGTCGCTTATTTCAGGGAAGCGCAGGAGATGCTGATGGATGCGCATAATCGTGCATTTGCGTTCTTTGGTGGCGTGCCGCTGCAGATGGTTTAGACAATCCCAAGACAATTGTGGATGCGGTTTTGATGGGCAAAGAGAGAAAGTTTAATCGGCGGTTTATGGCATTGGCGAATCACTATTTGTTTGAACCGGTTGCCTGCACGCCGGCGGCCGGCTGGGAGAAAGGTCAGATAGAGAATCAGGTGGGTAATGTCAGAGAATGGCTGTTCACGCCGCGCATAAAGTTTGCAACGCTGGATGACTTAAACCGCTGGCTGGCGCAGCGTTGTCATGAGCTGTCAAACAGGAAGCATCCTGATTTTGCACAAACCATTGCGGAATGTTTTCAGCAGGAACAACCGTTATTGCGGCAAATCACAACACCATTTGCCGGTTATGTTGAGCACCTGATGAAAGTCTCCAGAACCTGCCTGGTGCGTGTTGACCGGAATCAGTACAGTGTACCGGCCCAATGGTCCGGGAAGGTGGTTTCGGTCAGAGTATTTGCCGGTCATCTTGATATTGTGGCGGAGGGAAAAGCGATTGCGACGCATCAACGCAATTTCCTGCGCGATCAGCTGATCTGTAATCCATGGCATTATTTGCCCGTGCTGGAGAAGAAACCCGGTGCTATCCGTCACGGCGCGCCATTCCAGAACTGGGAACTACCGGAATCGATCCGTCACGTACGTGAGAAACTTCAGAAGCAAGATAAAAATGAACGCGCTTTTGTTGATCTGTTGTTATTGACCCGCGAAGCCGGTCTTGATGCACTTGAGACAGCCTGTGAACTGGCGTTGGAATCCGGTGTTGTCAATGCCAGTGTGTTGCAGAATGCTATACGGCGTTTGATTGAACCAGTTCGTTCCAAGACATTGAATACCGGCGATACCTTACAACTAACCACTGAACCGCTGGCCGATTTCCAGCGTTACGATCATTTGCTTGGAAGCCGCCATGTCCACTGACTTGCTTACCCAACTCAAAGCATTGCATCTGTATGGCATGAGCGACGCCTGGTCTGAGTTAAGCGCTGAAATGCCGCAACGCAAGCAAATATCGCCGGAAACCGTATTAAGCCAACTGATCAATGCCGAAATAGCCGAACGCCAGCTACGCAGCCTGAAATACCAGATGAAGGCTGCAAAGTTTCCAATCCACCGCGACCTGGTGAAATTCGACTGGAATGAAACGCCACTCTCACGCCAACAGATAGAACAGCTCTCAACGGCTGCTTTTATGGATGATGCACATAACCTCATCCTGGTCGGTGGCACCGGTACCGGCAAAACCCATTTGGCCACAGCACTGGGCGTTGCCGCTATTCATCATGGCAAACGCATTCGATTCTTCAACGCTGTGGACTTGGTTAACCTGCTGGAGCAGGAAAAACAACTGAATAAAACCGGACACCTGGCCAGAAGGCTCATTCAGATTGACGCAGTCATCCTTGATGAACTGGGCTATCTGCCTTTCCCGGAATCAGGTGGCGCACTCCTGTTTCACTTGATCAGCCAGCTGTATGAGCGCACTTCACTCATTATAACGACCAACCTGAAATTCAGTGAATGGGTGCAGGTTTTTGGCGATGCCAAAATGACCACTGCATTGTTAGACCGTATTACACATCATTGCGACATCCTGGAAACCGGCAATGATTCTTACCGTTTCAAACATCGAAAACAATGTATAAAAACCAATTAACCAACTAAACAAGGTGGAAACTTTTCGACGCCGATGACTGGAAAATTTTCAATGCCGATTGACACATACACTTATTTTTCTTGATTCGCAACCTGACCCTAGTTTTGCGTGTAACCCTAGTTTTTGAAACCCACCAAAGTGGGTTTCATCGTAAGGTGTGATGTATAGGATTTGCGTTTGTTTACTCTCAGTATTGCAGTTTAACTTTTAGTTTTGCCAGACGGTACAGATGCTGGATGAAATGATTGTTCAGCCGCCACTTTTTCATTATGTGGCATTGGCTCAGCTGTTCGCACTGATCAAGCAAACGCAATGCTGGAACAACTTGAATCAAATCGCCAGAGGAATTAACAGCAATACATGGGGCGTCACGCCGGAAACAGAAAAGCTACTACAAGAAGCCTGCAAAGCCATCATTGAAATCCGCGCCATGCTGATGAAAGCTCTTGGCCTGAAGGAAAGCAATGACTCATGATTTTAGAAGGTAATCAGCGCGGCGGTGCCCGGCAACTGGCACGGCATTTGATGAACACGAGAGGGTGTTCAAAATTCTGTGTCAGTTTGCCAATCACCTAACGCGCTTCGCTTGTTGACCACTGAAACCGGTGACCGATCGACACAATTCGTGTCGATACGCTAACCAGTTTCAGCGGTGACATAAAAATCTGTATTAAATTCATAAATCCAGCGCCGCATCCAAACGCCCCTCAAAATATATCGCAAGCTGGGATAATGTCAAATTCCAGTTTAGTATTGGCATTGTCCATTTTTTGCTGGCGTTTTTGATACCAACATACAATAATTTCAACAGACTGTTTTCATTCGGAAATCCACCTTTGGTTTTTGTCAGTTTGCGAAATTGGCGATGTACGGCCTCAATGGTGTTGGTTGTATAAATCACACGGCGTATCGGTTCAGGATATTTGAAGTATACCGATAAATTTTCCCATTTGTTGCGCCAGGATTGAATCACGATGGGATACTGTTTTCCCCATTTGGCTTCCAATGCATCAAGCGCATCTTCAGCTGCATCAATGGTCGGCGCTTTGTATACCGGTTTCAGGTCAGCCATGAATGCTTTTTGATTTTTTGACGCCACATATTTCATCGAATTGCGGATTTGATGAATAATGCATAACTGAACCTCGGTTTCTGGAAAAATACTGTTGATTGCCTCAGGAAAACCCACGAGTCCATCAACGGCGGCAATAAGGATATCCTGTACGCCACGGTTATTTAAATCTGTCAGTACGGAAAGCCAAAACCGGGCGCCTTCGCTTTCCGATACATACAACCCTAGTACTTCCTTCTTTCCTTCAATGTTTAAGCCAAGTACGGTATAAACTGCCTTGCTGACATACCGGCCATCGTCTTTCACTTTGTGATGTATGGCATCCAGCCACACGAACGGATAGTGACTATCCAATGGCCGTTGCTGCCATTCCCTAAGCTCCGGAATAAGCTTGTCAGTGACTGCACTGATCGTCGCCGATGAAACGTCAATGCCGTATATCTCGGCAATATGCCCAGAGATATCCTGATAGCTGGAGCCCAACGCAAATAACGATAGAATTTTGCGTTCGATTTCATCGGTAAGATGAGTCTGATGCTTTTTAACCAACTGAGGTTCAAATGTACCGTTGCGGTCTCTGGGTGTTTCCAGTTGAAAACTACCTGATGCTGATTTTACAGTCTTTGGCGTCGTGCCATTCTTCCGGTTCTGTTCATCCCCGGATTTGATATGCTGTTCAAGTTCCGCCGCCAATGCAGCTTCAGTGAGTTGTTTGATCAATGGCGTTAATATGCCATCTTTTCCATTCAAATTCCGCCCCGCTTTCAAGGATTCCAAGGCTTCTTCAAAATCAAATTGCACTGTAGTCTTGTTCATTCGTCACTCCTATAAAATTTAATACTAAAGGAATGACACAGAATTTCTAATACTCCCGAACACGAAGGATAACGAGCATGTCGAAGTGCATGAGATCTCCGGCTTCATGTCCGATAGCGTCATGGGCGCGGATGGTATTCCTTACACCATAGCGCAGGATCTGCCTCATGGCGCATATGGCATTGACATTAAGAAATATTATTTCTGAGAATTTGTAAATTAATGTCAAATTTGTGGTTACTTCAGAGCTTCTTATACTGCAAGCTTTAACTTAATTTCATTGACACGCGACGTCTGTGTCTCAAGCATTTTATACATATCGTCATTAGTGATGGGACGGCTGATAAAATACCCTTGAATCTCATCGCATTTTAACTTCGATAGTTGATAATACTGATTCTCCGTCTCTACACCTTCCGCCACAGTGGAAAAACCCATGCGCCTGGCCATATCAATAATTAATGAAACGATACTGTCACTCGCTGTATTTGGTTTGATTTCCTGAATAAATGAACTGTCAATTTTGATAATGTCTACCGGAAGTTTATGAATATATTGTAATGATGAGTATCCCGTACCAAAATCGTCTAAAGCTATCTTTACGCCCAGGTCGTTTAATTCTTTAATTATTGTGATCGTACGTTCCATATCCTGCATAATTGTACTTTCGGTAATTTCAAGAATTAAATTTTTTGCAGGCACTCCATTTTCATGCAGACATTCGATAATCTTTTTTGCCAAATCTTTTTGCCTGAATTGAATTGTCGATAAATTTACAGAAATAGAAATATCGGTAGAGAATTCGCTTCTCCATTTCGCGAGTTGCCGAACAGATTCACGCAATGCCCATTCACCCAGAGAAACAATTAATTCACTTTCTTCAGCGACTTCAATAAAACTAGCAGGTGTTAGTAGCCCTTTTTTAGGGTGATTCCAACGCAGTAAGGCTTCAACTTTGTTAATTCTCCCTTGGGTTATATCTACAATGGGCTGATAATATACTTCAAATTCATTGTGTTTGATCGCATTCATTATTTCGGATTCGGTATTCAATTGATCAAAAAAATGACCGTTCATTTTTTCTGAATAAAATTGACAACTGTTTTTTCCCATTAATTCGGCACAATCACGCGCCTGATCGGCAAACTTGATTAAGTTATCGGAGTGCCTTTCATCTGTCGGGAAAACACTGACTCCAATCATGCTATCAACCTGTATATTTATGTCCTCAATCTTGACTGGTTGATCAAAGACATTTCTTACGCGGTTCACAATCCATGTAATTGTTTGATCCTTCTGGATTCCGGGGACAACTATATAAAAGTTTTCATCATTTTTTCTGGATAATAGAGAATTCGAAATACCTAAACCTGTATCCGAAGAAATAGTATCAGAAGAACGCAAGACTTCAGTGAGTCTTCGCGTAATTTCTATAATTAACTTTTCTGCGGATTTATGTCCAAGAGTGCTGTTAATTCGCCTATAAGGATTAAACTTTAGCGATAACAAAGCAATCTTGCGCTTTGTTCGAGAAGCATTGGTTATCAGCGCTTGTAATCGATCACGCAATAACGCGTGACTCGGCAATCCGGTCACTGCATCGTAGTTTAAGTAATATTGCAGCGCCGCTTTCTTCTCTTTATCCAATGTTTCAAGTTCTTTGATTCTTGCATGTAAAAAGGCATTGTCTGTAATCAAACTGCTGTTGTCAGTCGATGAACCACTACTATCATTCTCACTGGCCGGTTCTGATGCTATCTCTACCTGATTTTCATCGGAATCTATTACATCATCAGTCCATACAATAACGCGATTTCGTCCATTCTTTTTTGCGAAATACAGCGCTTTATCAGCAAGATCTATCATTTCGTTGGGATTCTGTGCATTGTCCTGAGTTGACGAAATACCCAGACTAATAGTAACTTTATCAATACCTATTGCATGATATTCTTTGGATTCCATGACATTGACACGGATTCTTTCTGCAATTTTTAATACTTTATCCGCATCGATATCTGGTAACACGAGACAGAATTCTTCGCCACCATAACGTCCAACCAAATCATTTTCACGCAGATTTTCCTTAATGATAGCTGCGACGAGCTTAATGACTTCATCACCGGTCTGATGCCCGTAAGTATCATTCACTGCTTTAAAATGATCGATATCGAGCATAATGCAAAACAAATTTGCTTTCTGACAAACTGCTTCCTCAAATGCTTTTTTGAAATATAAAAACAACGCTCTTCGGTTGTAGCAACCGGTCAGTGGGTCAATTTCGGCCAGCATTTTCAGCTCATTATTTTGCCGCGAGATTTCAACCTTTGAAAGCTCCAGCTCTGTAAGCATATTTTTTAGTTTCTGATTGTTGTTTTCAAACTCGGTAACATCATCGAATGTGACTAATACACCCTTACATTCATCACCGCCCATTATGGGCGAGCAGTTCGTTGAAAGTATGCGCACTTCTCCCAGACAATTAAAAGTCAGAAATGTATCCGTCTCAGGATTGCCGTTTTTTATCGTACTCAGCCAGGGATGCATCCAATCTGGTTTCATTTGTTCAACGGAAAATCTGCCCCAACCCAGATCAGAGGCATATTTACCGAGAAGTCGGTCAAAATCAATACCCGTAATATTACTGAAAGCGTTGTTGGCCATAACTATCTGGCCTTGAGCATCCAGTATGAGTACGCCTTCAGTTAAAGTATCAAAGGCGGATTTGACCCGCTCCGGGATAACATTGGAAGGATTCAGCTCCTTTAAAGTGCGTTTCAAGATGAAACGGAAACTGTAGAACCCAACAATCAAGACAAATATTGCAATGCCCCAAATCGAGTTCTTAATTATGTTATAAATATCGTCTCCGTACACTGGTGCATAACTGAGTTCGACTGTACCCCAAAGTTGATTGCCTTGTGCGATCGGCACTTGCACAGACGACCAAGTAGAACGGCCATCCGAAGTTCCTTGCCAAGTCTGTTCATGATTTTCCGTGGTGACAAGTAATGAGCCATCTGCTTTGCGAATCGCGCCGGAAAGTATTTCCGGATTTCTTTCAACAAGTGATTTAAGTGTAATTTCAATCTCTTTAAAGTTTTTTTGTTCAGCAGCAAGTGTAAATTGTACAGCCAGAGACTCTGATAAATGTTTTCTGGCATTGAGTGCAATTTGTGATTTGTCAGGCACAATACCTAATAACTCTCCTACTAATAGAATGCTGATAGCCAGTGCAACAAGGCTTATGCTCAAACGTGTTATCGGGTGAAATAATGGCTTCTTCATTTTGATTGATTCGGTTTATCAGCGTCTTTTTTTTCGAATAATTCTTCAGCTGTCTGATCAGGTAGCGAATCCAATGCTTCTTTGTCAGCGGGATGATCTACGCCTTGTGCCGTGTTGTTGGCAATTAAAATTGACAATGGGTCAATGCTTTTCCAAGCAGGTAGAATAGACAAAAAACTGCTTAGAAAGGCACCTGCACGCATAAGCCATGCTACAAACCCTACAGACAACGAAACTCCAGTGCCTATTGCCAAATTTGCAACGAAAGTATTTGCGGCCGCGTCAGAGTCAAATGTTTTTTGTAAATCAGCTTGCATGAGTTCAATTTTTTTCCATAATGTTTGATTGTTTTTTATGGACTCGTATTCTTGAGCAGTGAGTGACAACCTAAAGTGCTCACCTCCGGGTATTGAATTAATTTCTTTATCAGGAAATAAGTTCGATAAATCATCGGCAAGTCTTTGGTTTATCACAATGGTGATTTTCATGGGTCTTTCTGAATCAGAATTAACCGATTTCGTCACTTCATTTGCTGACGAATCAATTGGTTGTGTTTTTTGATCACCAGCGGGTATTAAAGATTCAAAGGTAACTGGTTGTGTTGGCTGTGTTTGTGTCGGTGAATCAACAGGCGTGAATTCAAATGTCGAAACTGTAACTGATGTGTTAGTCGTTGTCTTCGCAGTTGATCCTGACTCAGGAATTGGTGCAGGCACAAGTGTTGCAGACTGACCAGGTCCGGTTGTGATATCTACGTCGGGATTCTGATCAGAATCCGGTGTTGGTTCTGGGTTTATTGTTGGATCTGTATCAGGCGTCGGATCTGGAACAATTTCCGGATTATCAGACCCTGGATCGGGATCGGAATCGGGTTCAGGTGTTGGGTCGGGTTCCTCTGTAGGGTCTAAATCCGTTGCTGGATTTGGGTCAGTAGTTGGCACAGGCTCACTGGCTGTTTTAATCACCGAGATGGTAACAAAATCGACGTCAGTCGCGCTGTTGGCGTCCGTGCTGGTGACCGTCAGCGTGTCGCTGCCAACAAAGTTCAGGTTGCCCTGGTAACTCAGGCTGGCCAATGTCGCGTTAATGTCTGTTTGCGTGCCGGACAGCGTCAAGGTGCTGCTGTTGTTCGCGCCTGCGCTGATGGATGCAGCACCTGACAGGGTAACGTTCAGCGTGCCGCTGGTCACCGCCAGCTGTACCGTCGACAGGTTGCCATCAACATCGGCCACCGATATCCCGCTGATGTTCAACGCGGTATTTTCATTGACGGCCTGCGCGCCGGGTACGGTGTTTACCGGCGCATCGTTGACGCTATTGACCGTAATGGCCACGGTGTCGGTATCGGTTGCGCTGTCGGCGTCGGTACTGATCATGGTCAGGGTGTCGTTGCCGTTAAAGTTCAGCCCGCCCTGGTAGCTCAGACTGGCAAGGGTTGCGTTGATGTCGGTCAGGCTGCCCGAAAGTGTCAGCGTGTTACTGTTGTTCGCGCCTGCGCTGATACTGGCGGCACCGCTCAAGGTGACGTTCAATGTCCCACTGGTCACGGACAACTGTATCGTCGACAGGTTGTCATCTGCATCGGCGACCGAGATGCCGGCGATTGCCAGACTGGTGTCTTCGTTCACCGTCTGCGCGCCCGGTACGGTGTTTATCGGTGCATCGTTGACGCCTACCATACTTACCGTCACCGTGGCGGTATTGCTGTATTCCGTGCCATCCTCTGCTACCACGTACAAAACTCGGTTGGTAAGGTCGGGAACTTCAGAGGTGTTGTTATATTGTATGGTGCGTAATACTTGTTGATAATTGGCAATCGAATCAGAGTTGCTCAGCGTAAGAACACCAGTACCACTATCGTACACAGCAACAATAGATGTTCCCGAAGTATCTGCAGTTAACAGTTCACTGGTTCCATCAAGAGGGTTGGACAGGGTGACCGTTAACCCCACCAAGTTTCCACCGTCCACGTCGATTAAAGACGCATCAATCACATCGGCTAATGAAACCGCTCCACCGTTTTCCGTAAAAGTGATTAGAAAATCTGCACTGCTAGCGCCTGAGCTATCATCGGCATCCAAATCGATAACCGGCGCATCGTTGACGCTATTGACCGTAATGGCCACGGTGTCGGTATCGGTTGCGCTGTCGGCGTCGGTGCTGATCATGGTCAGGGTGTCGTTGCCGTTAAAGTTCAGCCCGCCCTGGTAGCTCAGGCTGGCAAGCGTGGCGTTGATGTCGGTCAGGCTGCCCGAAAGTGTCAGCGTGTTACTGTTGTTCGCGCCCGCGCTGATACTGGCCGCACCGCTCAAGGTGACGTTCAATGTCCCACTGGTCACGGACAATTGTACCGTCGACAGGTTGTCATCTGCATCGGCGACCGAAATGCCGGCGATACCAAGCGCCGTGTCCTCGTTCACCGTCTGCGCGCCCGGCACCGTGTTCACCGGCGAAGCATTGACGTTGTTGACGGTGATGCCAACGGTATCGACGTCGGTCGCGCTGTTGGCGTCCGTGCTGGTGACCGTCAACGTGTCGCTGCCAACAAAGTTCAGGTTGCCCTGGTAACTCAGGCTGGCCAGTGTGGCGTTAATGTCTGTTTGCGTGCCGGACAGCGTCAAGGTGTTGGTGTTGTTCGCACCTGCGCTGATGGATGCAGCACCGGACAGGGTCACGTTCAGCGTGCCGCTGGTTACCGCCAGCTGTACCGTGGACAGATTGCCGTCAACATCGGCCACCGATATCCCGCTGATGCTCAACGCAGTATTTTCATTGACGGCCTGCGCGCCGGGCACGGTGTTTACCGGTGCGTCATTGACGCTATTGACCGTGATGGCCACGGTGTCGGTATCGGTTGCGCTGTCGGCGTCGGTGCTGATCATGGTCAGGGTGTCGTTGCCGTTAAAGTTCAGCCCGCCCTGGTAGCTCAGGCTGGCAAGCGTGGCGTTGATGTCGGTCAGGCTGCCCGAAAGTGTCAGCGTGTTACTGTTGTTCGCGCCCGCGCTGATACTGGCCGCACCGCTCAAGGTGACGTTCAATGTCCCACTGGTCACGGACAATTGTACCGTCGACAGGTTGTCATCTGCATCGGCGACCGAAATGCCGGCGATACCAAGCGCCGTGTCCTCGTTCACCGTCTGCGCGCCCGGCACCGTGTTCACCGGCGAAGCATTGACGTTGTTGACGGTGATGCCAACGGTATCGACGTCGGTCGCGCTGTTGGCGTCCGTGCTGGTGACCGTCAACGTGTCGCTGCCAACAAAGTTCAGGTTGCCCTGGTAACTCAGGCTGGCCAGTGTGGCGTTAATGTCTGTTTGCGTGCCGGACAGCGTCAAGGTGTTGGTGTTGTTCGCACCTGCGCTGATGGATGCAGCACCGGACAGGGTCACGTTCAGCGTGCCGCTGGTTACCGCCAGCTGTACCGTGGACAGATTGCCGTCAACATCGGCCACCGATATCCCGCTGATGCTCAACGCAGTATTTTCATTGACGGCCTGCGCGCCGGGCACGGTGTTTACCGGTGCGTCATTGACGCTATTGACCGTGATGGCCACGGTGTCGGTATCGGTTGCGCTGTCGGCGTCGGTGCTGATCATGGTCAGGGTGTCGTTGCCGTTAAAGTTCAGCCCGCCCTGGTAGCTCAGGCTGGCAAGCGTGGCGTTGATGTCGGTCAGGCTGCCCGAAAGTGTCAGCGTGTTACTGTTGTTCGCGCCCGCGCTGATACTGGCCGCACCGCTCAAGGTGACGTTCAATGTCCCACTGGTCACGGACAATTGTACCGTCGACAGGTTGTCATCTGCATCGGCGACCGAAATGCCGGCGATACCAAGCGCCGTGTCCTCGTTCACCGTCTGCGCGCCCGGCACCGTGTTCACCGGCGAAGCATTGACGTTGTTGACGGTGATGCCAACGGTATCGACGTCGGTCGCGCTGTTGGCGTCCGTGCTGGTGACCGTCAACGTGTCGCTGCCAACAAAGTTCAGGTTGCCCTGGTAACTCAGGCTGGCCAGTGTGGCGTTAATGTCTGTTTGCGTGCCGGACAGCGTCAAGGTGTTGGTGTTGTTCGCACCTGCGCTGATGGATGCAGCACCGGACAGGGTCACGTTCAGCGTGCCGCTGGTTACCGCCAGCTGTACCGTGGACAGATTGCCGTCAACATCGGCCACCGATATCCCGCTGATGCTCAACGCAGTATTTTCATTGACGGCCTGCGCGCCGGGCACGGTGTTTACCGGTGCGTCATTGACGCTATTGACCGTGATGGCCACGGTGTCGGTATCGGTTGCGCTGTCGGCGTCGGTGCTGATCATGGTCAGGGTGTCGTTGCCGTTAAAGTTCAGCCCGCCCTGGTAGCTCAGGCTGGCAAGCGTGGCGTTGATGTCGGTCAGGCTGCCCGAAAGTGTCAGCGTGTTACTGTTGTTCGCGCCCGCGCTGATACTGGCCGCACCGCTCAAGGTGACGTTCAATGTCCCACTGGTCACGGACAATTGTACCGTCGACAGGTTGTCATCTGCATCGGCGACCGAAATGCCGGCGATACCAAGCGCCGTGTCCTCGTTCACCGTCTGCGCGCCCGGCACCGTGTTCACCGGCGAAGCATTGACGTTGTTGACGGTGATGCCAACGGTATCGACGTCGGTCGCGCTGTTGGCGTCCGTGCTGGTGACCGTCAACGTGTCGCTGCCAACAAAGTTCAGGTTGCCCTGGTAACTCAGGCTGGCCAGTGTGGCGTTAATGTCTGTTTGCGTGCCGGACAGCGTCAAGGTGTTGGTGTTGTTCGCACCTGCGCTGATGGATGCAGCACCGGACAGGGTCACGTTCAGCGTGCCGCTGGTTACCGCCAGCTGTACCGTGGACAGATTGCCGTCAACATCGGCCACCGATATCCCGCTGATGCTCAACGCAGTATTTTCATTGACGGCCTGCGCGCCGGGCACGGTGTTTACCGGTGCGTCATTGACGCTATTGACCGTGATGGCCACGGTGTCGGTATCGGTTGCGCTGTCGGCGTCGGTGCTGATCATGGTCAGGGTGTCGTTGCCGTTAAAGTTCAGCCCGCCCTGGTAGCTCAGGCTGGCAAGCGTGGCGTTGATGTCGGTCAGGCTGCCCGAAAGTGTCAGCGTGTTACTGTTGTTCGCGCCCGCGCTGATACTGGCCGCACCGCTCAAGGTGACGTTCAATGTCCCACTGGTCACGGACAATTGTACCGTCGACAGGTTGTCATCTGCATCGGCGACCGAAATGCCGGCGATACCAAGCGCCGTGTCCTCGTTCACCGTCTGCGCGCCCGGCACCGTGTTCACCGGCGAAGCATTGACGTTGTTGACGGTGATGCCAACGGTATCGACGTCGGTCGCGCTGTTGGCGTCCGTGCTGGTGACCGTCAACGTGTCGCTGCCAACAAAGTTCAGGTTGCCCTGGTAACTCAGGCTGGCCAGTGTGGCGTTAATGTCTGTTTGCGTGCCGGACAGCGTCAAGGTGTTGGTGTTGTTCGCACCTGCGCTGATGGATGCAGCACCGGACAGGGTCACGTTCAGCGTGCCGCTGGTTACCGCCAGCTGTACCGTGGACAGATTGCCGTCAACATCGGCCACCGATATCCCGCTGATGCTCAACGCAGTATTTTCATTGACGGCCTGCGCGCCGGGCACGGTGTTTACCGGTGCGTCATTGACGCTATTGACCGTGATGGCCACGGTGTCGGTATCGGTTGCGCTGTCGGCGTCGGTGCTGATCATGGTCAGGGTGTCGTTGCCGTTAAAGTTCAGCCCGCCCTGGTAGCTCAGGCTGGCAAGCGTGGCGTTGATGTCGGTCAGGCTGCCCGAAAGTGTCAGCGTGTTACTGTTGTTCGCGCCCGCGCTGATACTGGCCGCACCGCTCAAGGTGACGTTCAATGTCCCACTGGTCACGGACAATTGTACCGTCGACAGGTTGTCATCTGCATCGGCGACCGAAATGCCGGCGATACCAAGCGCCGTGTCCTCGTTCACCGTCTGCGCGCCCGGCACCGTGTTCACCGGCGAAGCATTGACGTTGTTGACGGTGATGCCAACGGTATCGACGTCGGTCGCGCTGTTGGCGTCCGTGCTGGTGACCGTCAACGTGTCGCTGCCAACAAAGTTCAGGTTGCCCTGGTAACTCAGGCTGGCCAGTGTGGCGTTAATGTCTGTTTGCGTGCCGGACAGCGTCAAGGTGTTGGTGTTGTTCGCACCTGCGCTGATGGATGCAGCACCGGACAGGGTCACGTTCAGCGTGCCGCTGGTTACCGCCAGCTGTACCGTGGACAGATTGCCGTCAACATCGGCCACCGATATCCCGCTGATGCTCAACGCAGTATTTTCATTGACGGCCTGCGCGCCGGGCACGGTGTTTACCGGTGCGTCATTGACGCTATTCACCGTGATGGCCACGGTGTCGGTGTCGCTGGCGGTCACCGGAGCGGTTACCAGTTTGTTAATATCGTCTGCAGAAAGCGCCCGATTGTAAATTCTGGTGTCGTCCATCAGTCCCTTAAAAGTACTACCGCCGTTTGGATGAGCACCGATTCTGGTGACACCGGTCGGACTACCGGGGTCATTCAACGTCCAGGTAACAGTAGATAACTCAGCCCCATCGAGATAAAGCGCGGCCGTTGAAGTGCCCTCATTCCAGGTAAATGCCACATGATGCCATCCGGTCCCGACTAGACTTGCGATCGCCTCAAAGGCATGCCAATTCGTTCCGTCGTGATACCAGCCAACCAGCTTATTGTTGGATGCGTTAAAATTAATTGAGCCTACGTACTCAACTTCGATAATACGGGGCCAACCGGATTGTGTCGCATCCATGTCAACCCAAGCCGCAAGAGTGAAGTCGACTGGATTGCCCAAAGAACTAATTATTTCCACATAATCATTCCCGTCAAAACTCAGAACATCTCCTCGCGTGCTATCGACAGTGGGCGTGGCTCCAATGACCGTACCATCGTTCGTCCCTACTGGGCTGCTATCGTTTCCTGGATCAGCAGCTTCAAATTGATAATGCCCTTGCAAATTAGCATCAAAATCTAAGGAATAGAGCGTTTGATCATAACTTGTGATAGTTAGCGTGTCGCTCCCGTTATAGTCGGGAGTGGGATTGTATTGCAAGCCATCCAGTGCAGCATTAATGTTTTCCACCGTTCCGGAGAATGACATGGACGTATCAGCCGTGCCGTCTCCTGTGGCAAAGGTCAACCCAGCCGTGCCTGAAAGGGTTACTGTTCCATTAGCGACGGAGAGAGTCACTACAAGAGCTGCTCCTGCATCATCTGCAATAGAAATCAGGTTACCATTTGCCGCATTGAACGTAAGAAGGGTGTCTTCGTTTGTGGCTTGCGTCCCCGGCACCGTGTTCACCGGAGCATCATTCACAGAGCTCACGGTAATAGCCACGGTGTCCACGTCCGTCGCGCTGTTGGCGTCAGTGCTCGTGATGGTGAGCGTATCGCTGCCATTGAAGTTCAAATTGCCTTGATACGTCAGACTGGCCAACGTGGCATTGATGTCCGCTTGGCTGCCGGAGAGTGTCAAGGTTTTGGAGCCATTCGCCCCGGCACTGATCGTGGCCGCACCCGACAAGGTTGCGGCCAATGTCCCGTTCGTCACCGCCAACTGCACCGTGGACAGATTACCGTCGACGTCATTCACACTGATCCCGGTGAGAGCCAGACTGGTATCTTCATTGACCGTCTGCGCCCCCGGCACCGTGTTCACTGGCGCGGTGTTGGCAATCGGACTAGTCCCGTTGTACTCATAGGCGCCGATGTCGTAACTGGCATCCCGGAAATATCCACGCTGATCTACCACCGGCGCATTGGTGGCAGAGCCTGCATTGATTGCGAGACTGCCTGCTTGCAGGGACATGGTCTGAGTCGCGCCGCCATTGTTGGCCAGGGTGTTGAGGAGTGGATTGACGTTCTGCTGGTCGGAAGCCACCCAGCCACTGTTGCCCGTTGTGTTACCGATGATGTTGTTGCCCAGGCTCGTGACCGCGCCGCTGATGTCTGGGTTCGGATTCGTGCCCGTGGCGGTGTTGCCGGCGACGATGGTGTTCAGCAGCGTGGTCGTCACGTTGCCCGCGCCCCTGAAGATGCCGCCGCCCTGGTTGGCGGTGTTGCCGGCGATGGTGACGTTAATCAGCGTGGCGGCCTGGCCGTTGTACAGGCCGCCGCCGTTGCCGCTGTTGGAGTTGCCGCTGATCGTCGTGTTGATCAAGGTCAGGTTGGCGTTGCTGCCGCTGCTCCAGATGCCCGCGCCTTGATTGCTGCCGGTATTGGCAGCGATGGTCGAATTGCTGATCACCAGGGTGTTGTTGCTGTAGATGCCGGCGCCGCTGGCGCCCGAATTGCCGGACACGGTGACGTTGTTGAGGAACGTCGTGCCGCTCGTGTACAAGCCACCGCCGGTGGTACTCGTGGTGGTGTTGTTGGCGATCACGCTGTCCCACAGCGTCAGAGACGTACTGCCGTTCGCGAGGATGCCGCCGCCGTTGCTGATGTTCCCGCCCGTCACCGTGATGCCGCTGAAGTAGGCTGACGTGCCGGTTCCCGAAACCTCGAACACACGGTCGTTGAGGCCCGTGGCATTGACAATAGTGGACGAAGCACCGGTGCCAATCAGAGTCAGGTTCTGCAGGATGTCTAGGTCGCCGGTGGCTGCGGCATTTTCGCCAGAGCCTGCAATCATTAGGGTATAGGTTCCAGAGGACAGGAAGATGGTATCCTGCCCCGCCGTGTTATTGGTAGCAATAATTGCCTCGCGTAATGAGATCTTGCCATCCGAACCCTTACTTGCGAGCAGGTTGGCGATGGAGGTGGTATTACCGTCGACTGTATCATTGGTGGTATCCACGATGAGCGCGCTGGCGGCTGTAACGTTGGCTGCGAACTCGGATGTGGACCCGTAGGCGCCACCAGCCTTCATCACCGTGGCGGTGGCGGAGATGACCTGGCCGGCAGTCACCGCCTTGTCGAAGTTAGCCACGAACTGGGCGTTGCCGCTGCCGTCGGTGAACACCGTCGTATAGCCAAGATAGGTCTGCCCCTCGCCATAGCCAGTGGAATCCCCAGACGAGTTGGAGAAGAACTCCAACCGCAGAGTCGTATAGGCCGTGCTATTAATCGAACCGGCAATCGCGATTGTCGTTCCATCAGTACCTGCTGCGGACAGTACCGGATAATTTTGCAGGTCATTGGCCCCGGTATCGGCATCTCCGGCGTCATTGGTCGTCACGCCAAACCCATCTTCCGTCCCTCCACTCAGATCAATGCCTAAACCCGTGTTGGAATAGATCTGATTATCTAATATCGAATTTCCAGTCACCGTGCTTCCATTCACAGTAATCCCATCAAGGTTATTAAAAGCAATCACATTGCCTTCGCCAGCACCTGTACCACCAATCAGATGATTGGTTCCTAAAGTGGAAATTGCGATGCCATTGCCTAAATTACCTAAATCCAATGTTCCCGTGGAATCCGTCCCAATATAGTTACCCTGCACCGTATAGCTGGACGCGGAATAGAGAAGGATACCCTGATTGGTATTTCCACCAATCACGTTCCCTTCGTTGGCTCCCGTCCCGCCGATGATTCCATTACTCGACCCGCTCCAGGTTTGAATGCCTTGCGAATTGGCAATCGTTCCCGTACCAGTTGCATTCACCCCGATATAATTCCCCTGAATAATCGTCCCGAATGAACCTTCATCACGAATCCCAGCGCCCGTATTACCAGCTATGACATTACGAGCACTAATCGTGCCGCCGCCAATCAGAGCGTTCGTTGAACTCACCACACGAATCCCGTTCTGCCCATTTCCCAAATCGACAAGGCCAGTGACATCGGTCCCAATGTAGTTCCCAGCAATCGTGTTGTTGTCGGAGTAATTGACCTCAAGCCCATCCCCGCCAAAGCGATTGATCACCAGACCTTGGACTGTGCTCCCATTACTGCCTGCCACCAGCCGTAAACCATCGATACCAGCCCCAGCAACGATCCCGTTCAATTCAATGATGGGGGTTCCAGCATAATTCGGTTCTGAGGTGCCATCGATGATAATCGTGTCGGTAATATCTGGCAGGGCGGAAAGCACATCGATCGTATGCGCCCCACTGACTAACGGATCAGAAATGTTGAAATCGATAGTATCCATCCCAGTGGTGTTGTTGGCCGCAATAATCGCTTCTCGTAAGGAAATGGAGGCGTCAGCACCGAGATTGGCGTTCAGCCATTCGATATCATAGTTGCCATCCCCAGCAACGATACCGCTGTCATTGTTGTCCGTAGTCGTCGTCACCGTCAGCGTGTTCGCCACATCCGTAACGGTCACATTGATCGTTTGCGTATCAGTCCCGCCATTCCCATCGGAAACCAACACGATGACTTCATACACATTGTCCCCATTGAAGTCAGCAGGCGTTTCATAGTCCGGGGCTGCCAAAAAGACTAGGTTGCCGGTGGCGCTGTTAATACTAAACTTGGCAGCATCCGCTCCGCCGCTGATGGAATAGACCGCTGTGCCACCATCGATATCCGTCGAGGTGACCGTGGTGACTGCCGTGGTGTTTTCAGCCACGTTAATGTTGGCCGTATTGCCTCCACCATTACTTGAAATAATGGGGTTATCATTGACGCTATTGACCGTGATCGCCACCGTATCGGTGTCATTTAGGGCAAGATCATTGGCCAGCTTGGCAACTTCGCTAGCGCTCAGCGCACGATCGTAAATACGCGCATCATCAATCTTCCCTGCATAGTTGAAATTGGTATTCCCGTTCGCGTGTTTGCCGATATAGGTGTCAGTTCCAAGTGTATAGTTAATACTATCCGTGGTTGACAGTGTAGCGACCGCTGCTCCATCTAAATATAAAGTCGCTACATTAGCCGTATCATTAAACGTGAACGCAAGGTGATGCCAGCCCGCTCCAGCCAGCGTACCCGTGAATTGCACAGGTGGCCAGGTCCCACCCGCATAATAGGTGCCCACCAATCGCCCTGCACTATCCGCCACAAGCGACACACTGTCACCAAGCGAAATGACCATGGCGCCACTTGAACCAGCCGATGTCAGATTAACCCACGCGGCTAGCGTTACATTCGATGGTTTGCCAAAGAGCCCTGTGACTTTGACATAATCATTCACACCATCAAGACTGAGAACTTGGCCGCGAGTCCCATCGGTGACGATGGTGGCCCCATTTGTTAATGTGCCGTTCTGTGCGGTGCCGGGGGCGACATCGTTGGCGTTGCCCTCGAAGGTATAGCGAGCCTGGAGATTGGCATCGATCTCGAGCGAAACCAAGGTGCTGTTCGCGGTGCTGAGGGTCAACGTTGCGCTACCGTTATAGTCAGCCGTGGGATCGTATTGCAGGCCATCCAGCGCGGCATTGATATTACCGACTGTGCCCGAGAATGTCATGGTGGTATCCGCCGTGCCGTCCCCGGCGGTAAACGTCAAGCCGGTTGTGCCAGAAAGTGTGGTGGTGCCGTTATCGACCGATAGGGTGACCACCAGGTTTTCACCTGATTTATCGGTGATGGAGATCAAATTACTGTTAGCTGAATTAAACGTAAGGGTTGTATCTTCGTTGGTTGTTTGCCCCCCGGGAACGCTATTCGCTAGAGAGTAATTAGTTGCAAGCGTCGTTATTTCACCGGTGGTCAGGGCGTGATCATACACTCGGACATCATCAATCAAACCAGTGAATTCCCCGCCAATTAATCCGTTGTCATAGGCTCCGATTTGAAGTCCAGAGACATTTAAAAGATTACTGAAAAATTGAGTGGATGAAGCATTTCCATTTGTATAGCTCACTGCCGAACCAGTAAGGGCAATCCCATCAACATACAGTTGGTTCCCGCTTCCATTCGTAGTCAAAGCTATATGATGCCAGGCTCCATCATTTAGTGCGACCGTCGATTTCTCCAGAATACGAGTAATCCCATTGACTGTCACTTGCCAATTCAGCAATCCATTATTCACAAATAATGCAGCAAAATTGCTATTTCCGCCGTCATTTAGATCAAAAATGGTGCCGCGAGTAGTGTTGGTGAATTTTACCCAAGCGGATACCGTCCCTTTTGTCATCCCCGAAAACGAACTGGCATGGGCGGAAAGATCAACAAAATCGCCTGTCCCATCCAACGACAGTTTTCCTTCCCCAACTTGATCCGTGGAATCGGTGGTGTCGATCACAGCATTGCCACTCAATGTTCCATCGTAATTATTCCCACTCGAGTCGGTGGCATCCGCATCGAAGGTCCAGTGACCGACCAATCCCGTCGTGACATCCAGAACGCCAGCAAATGCTTCCTGAGCAAGCGTGCTGACAACTATCTTACTTTCAATCACGCCAGTTTGGACTTCGAGTTCCCAGTCGCCCCCCAGCGCCGAACTGCCGGTTAAATCGTTACTGGCGGCAATATCCGCACCGGTCAATTCTGCAAGTAATTCCGCTGCTTCTTGTCCAATCTTTCCTTCGCCAAAATTACAACCATAGATGAGAAAATCGGCTTCTGCGGTTAATGCCTGGTTGATAATGGCCAATTCATCGGCGTATTCCCCTCGCATGGATTCTGTAGACAACACTCCTGTGCCTAAAAACAGTTCCGCCTGATTGCCATGAGAAATAATATGAATCGCATCTACCGACTGCTGCTGAGTAAGATAGGCTGCAATTTGTTCGATACCATCTTGCTGACTGTCCAACAAGACAACCTGTATGTTCAGATCTATTCCAGTCAGGATAGTTTGATAATCTTCGACGCTGGTATCGACAAATACGATTTCATTAGTCAGGCCGTTCGGCACGACATAATTGGCCAGCTGTTCCGTTAGATTTGCTGCATTTGCAGTATTGTTTATGATCTTTTCGTCATTGCCATTCTCAACAATTGCCGGTTCATCTTCTGATGCTACTGGAATTAACGTTTCTACGATAGATGCGTCCGCAACATCTGCTGCTGTACTCACTGCGGCACCATCGAACATAAACCTTGGCTCAAGCTGCCATATAATACCTAATGATGTTCCGGATTTTGACGATTTCAATTTCAAGTTCTACCTGTTCAGAAAATTTATTGTGAAAACAACTCACAAGTTTACCTTGATCAAACCAATGAGCTTCATCTCATCAATAACGTCAATTTAGGAGTCGACTTAATTCACTGATCACTGGAACCGGCTATGAATTCAGAAAAACTCAGCGTTTTGACCAATGTTCAATCAGCTGCGCAGTCAATTCCGGCAAATTATTGCTGTTCAGATCTGCCGGAATAGGATCAAGTCCCAAAGAAACATAAATACCGGCATACGCATTTTCAAGATCAGCGTATATCGCGTCGTTACGCAGCTCTGCAAGCATCGTGTTCATTTCTTCACGTATTAAGGCGTGCCCGCTGATCTTTCCAAGATAAGCTTCAATTCGTGATTGCTCGATTATTTTTTCCTGCGCTTTGAAGTAATCATACGCGGCGCGGTACTCTTCACTAATGCTGCTGAACTGTGCCAGGCTGACATGAACTTGAGCTAGTACAGCCATGCTCATGGCCAATCGTTGGGTATTAAGTAATTGTTCTTGTGCGCCAAGCTCGTTCAGTTTGGCCGGCATGGAAATCAGACTGATCAAGTTCCAGGATAATTGCGAACCAATACTCAACCAGTCTCCGTTAAAAAGGAAGCTGTTTGAATTGTAATTGTAGTCTCCTCTGAGTTCGATGCCGGGAAGCATCTGCAGTATGGCTGCTTTTGTCTCTTTCGCATTTGCACGCTTTTGGTAAAATAATTCTCGTAATTCCGGACGGCTTTCCAGCGCAATCTGCTCCAGGGTTTCGATATCAAGTTCCAGCTTTTTGGTAAACTCACCGCGTTCCGGGATTACGAGATTAAATTCCACGCCCGGCTTAATATTCATTAGCACGGCCAGTTGCGATTTTGCTAGGGACAAATTCCGTTGTAACCAGCTAATCTCACGTTCGATACCGAGCATGTCGCGCCTGAAAATAAAACTGTTCTTGGGATTATTGAGTTTTTCAAGTTCGATTCGGTCATTTTGTTCTATGGATTTGTGGACTTTTTCCTTCAGGCGCTTCATGCGTATATTCAAGCGCTCATAGCTAACAGCACGCCAGTATGCCGACCGGACTTCCTGAACTATACGGTTGACTGTTTTTCGTTTCTGCTCTTCATGAATAAGCACGTTATCAGCCGCTTGTTGCGCACGGTAATACGAGACTCCGAAATCGAGGATATTCCAACTTAATCCGAGTACACTGGAGAATACATCCTTGTTAGAAGATGTGGATGGCTCTAGTGTTGTCCGCCCCGTGAGCAGTGACCGGCTTCTTGCGCCGCTGAAATTGCTGCGGGAATTGTAATTAAGATCGACCACCAGCTTTGGAAGCATTTCGTAGCTTTTTAAATTCAACTGTTTTTGTGATAAAGCTATGCGCGTTAACTCTATTTGCAGATTAAGATTGCTTTTCAATGCGCGCGCTGTTGCTTCTTCCAGTGAAATAGGTCCGAGAATGGGTGTTTGATCATCCTGCAGAAATTGTAGATCTTGCGAGACTCTTTCTTTGTTCTCTTGTTCAGTCACGACCTTGGGTTGTATTGCACACCCGGATATCAATATGAATGTCAACAGAATAGTCAGAGCATTTTTGGTTAACAACGCATTATCATAAAACATTTTTCTATTTCACTTTGGTACAGGCCACAAGGTATATCAGTTAATATGAGATTCCCAATGCAGAAACATGCGAAACACGTTTCTTTAAAAAATATGTTCTCGAAAATAAACTATACAGGTGATGGCGCGAATTGATAGCGACGAAAAGAAGGCGTTTTTCTTTTCTTTAAGGGAATGTTGCTCGACAGTTAATGCAGGGCAAAAATCCGAGTCGAGTTATTGCAACGATTCAAGGATTAACATGAGGGTGTTTATTGGCGGCAATTAACTTGTTGAAGTCAAAATATTTTTAGAATCCGCTTTCTCTTATAATGACGGACAATACGAGATCATGGACTCTTTCCGCGATTGAAACCGGTTCGGCTTTAATCGAAATAATGCCTCGAATTTCCTGCCCAATTACATTAGTTGTAACGTTATTAAGGCGAATTGCGTAAGCGGTAATTTCCGGCACAATCGCACCATTGCTGTGATGCTTAACCGCTACTTTTCCGCCATATGTTGAGGCAAGATATGTCAGCTCAAGGTTTTTGATGTTTCCCCAGTCAACGCGATGGATTGAGGCGGTTAATTTCGGCAGTAGCGGATCTTCTGGATAAAATGCAGCTTCCTGTCCTGATTCGATCCTGTCAATGTCATGCTCGAAAGCGATGCCTTTTATTTCGGGCATACCGGGTTCCATTATAAAAAAAAGCGGCATCGCATCATTTACCCATTGATGAACATGTATGGTTTCATCCATTTCTGCAATTTTTCCCGAAAATGGTGCGCGAAGAATGAGATTATTTTTACTTTTCAATAGACCCTCGAGTCTGCTGGACTCAGCGGCAATCTGTTCCATAATCACATTCAGATCATCTTTATCTCGTTGGTTTGTAACAGCGCGCATTGCGCGCAATTTAAAATAAGCAAGTTGATTTCGGGTCTGTTTGATTTCATACTCTAATTCAGGCGATTCCAAAGTCATCAAAATTTGATCTTTTTCAACGTCCTGTCCAAGCTGGACGTCTATAGTGAGAATTTGCCCGGGTTCTGAAGCGTAAATTGAAGCATATGACGATGAGGTTAATACACCCGGAATATGAATGTTGGAACTCCAGGGATAGAATAAAAGGCCAATTGACCCCAGCAGACATGCCCCCCAAATCCATAACCGGCCATTTTGATGGATTTTCTTTCTTAATAACCACCAGTGCTTTATTTCTTTATAAATAGGCATAAGAATCAATAAAATAATTTCAACAAAAAACAATAAAATGCCAAGCAACTTGAAGAAAAAGTGATAAACAAGTAATGCAATCCCGAGAAACAGTACCAATCGATAGAGCCAGGTCAGCCAGGCGTAACAAATAAGTTTTAATTCCATACCGGGCAAAAAATACTCAGGTTTCTCTTCGAGGGATCCAAACAAAAATTGCCGGGTTTTCCATTGTGCCAACCTGAATGAGCGCTGCTGGAGATTATCGATACCCCACCAATCTGACAAAATAAAATAGCCATCGAAACGCATAAATGGAGTGATATTAATGATCAGGCTGCTGACCAGGCTCGTGGTGGCGGTAATAAAACAAATACTCCGCAGCACGCCATCAGGTAGAAATGACCACAGAAACAGACATATGCCTGCAAGCAACAATTCATTAATCATTCCTGCAGCTGCAATGTGTATGCGTTGTTTTTTCGAACATAACCGCCAAGTATCGGTCATATCGCTATACAGTACCGGCATCATGACCATAAACGCCACCCCCATACTGGGTACTCTGCAGCCGTAGTGTTTTGCGGTATACGCATGTCCCAGTTCATGCAGGGTTTTGGTAAATATCAATGCGATCGCGTAAAGCAAAGCACCTTTGAAGGTAAAGAAATGCAAAAAGGTATTTAAAAATTCATCCCATTGTCGCGATACCAGATAACTTCCCATCACGCCAGTCAACACAAGAATGTAGAAGGTTAATGGCGTACATAATTTTTTTATTGCAGGGTAAGTTTTGTCCAGGAATAGATCTGGACGAAAAAGGGGCACTCTGAAGAACAAATAATTATTCAGGTATCTATACCAGCGGCTTGCGATGTGTTTTTTGTGCTGCGACAAGTATTTCAGAGACTGCTGAGTATGTGACTGTACGGTCAGTTGATTTTGATGCAAAAATTCGATTAAGGCAGACACATCTTCCTCGGTTGGCTGGAAAGCAGTTTCTTTTGTGATGTATTTTATTAACGCTCTGCCATCTCCAATTGACCAGTTTTTAAGCATATGAAAAACCAATATACCGATTCGAAAAAAACGGTTTGCAATTGGATCAAAAAGTGTCCACGCAGGGGTCCCATCATGGGCTTTCGGTGCTTGTAAAAGCTGTAAATCCGCTCTTATTTGCGGTAAAGTTTGTCCACTATCTAAAGACATATTTCTTTAATAAAAGAAAATGTGTGTAAAGATTTGTTGCTCTGAACATACGCAGCAATGGAAAAACTGATATGTAGCGATATGCACTGTTACGATCCTTAAGCGATTGATTGTGATTCTTAAGGTTAACCTTTGGAAGGTGTTGAGCGGATTTTCATCAGAAACCCAAATATTGTCGTACCGCAGCAAGCGGACGTCTGAACAAATAAAAGAATAGATTTACAGTGCGACCGTATATTTTTGCCGTACCTTGCCAGCCAATTCGTAAATTGCGTGATTCTTCAGTTAAATCGGCCTCTATTCTATAAACAAGAATATCCCCTGGAACAACTTCGGCCCGGAAACCAATATATGTCACAATCGCATCAATTGATCTGACTGGATTTACGTCAAGATATAATTTGACCGGCGCACCAATTTCGAACTCGATATTATTGTCCACTGGCAAATCAATGCGCAGCTTCAGTTTCTCAACATCCGCAATTTCCATCAATCTTTCCCCGGTTTTAACGGGGCGGCCGATCAAATCAGACTTGTCATTGAATAATAGAAAACCTTTTTTCTCGGCAACAACGTTGACATGGTTCAGTCTTTCCAGTGCATGGTCTCTTTTGATAATGACCAGATCGACCTTAGATTTCAGCAATGATACTTCGGCCTTGCTTTTCTGATCCTGAAAAGCGCCCTGGGTTGCTTTTCTCAACTCAGCTTGAGCAACCACAAGCGATTGCTCAGCAGCACTATATTCATTCCTGTAATTGGTATCTTCGTAATTAAATAATGTAACCCCCTGCGATACCATTTGATTCGGTTCAACCGAAACGGATGCGATGACGCCATCAATGGGCGCACTTACAATCCAGGGATCATCCGCTACCAGTTTAGCCGGACCCAGAGTTGAATGCTGAACCGGCAATAGCAATAAGGCCAATACAATACCGCCAAGTATCCAGGCTTTATTACGAGAAAACAGCCATGATCCGAATGATTTCTTTTTAATAAAATATCCCCAGGCATGTGCGTATGTCCTAGCCAATCTCCTGAGTAGCAATAGTTCATTTTCCTGCCATGCTGTTTCTCTCTCAAACCAGAGAACACCGATCAAATGACCATCCGGGAGTTCCAACTTAAGCAGAACAGGAAATGATAATGCATACAAATGCCAATCTTGCTGCAGGTCTGTTGAGAGTTGATCAGAATGAATTTGAACCGACAAATCGCCGGGTTTTTCTTTTAAAACCGCACTGATTACACGTTCTATCCAGTGAATTCTGGGTATGGAGCGGTCCACGAATGTGGAACCTGATGCACGAATCGTATGAAACTGTGTTTTTCTTTGGTCAACCAACTTGAAAAGAAAGGCGTGTCGATATTTGAGTAAACGCCTTGTTTCATTGACAATAAAATATTGCAGCGCCAGTAAATCTTCGCAGTTGCGGGCATCTTCTTCTAACTGAAGTAAAATGGATAATGAGTGATTATTGTCACTTTCTTGTTGAACGGTCATCTGTGATGAAATCTGGTTCTCAAATGTTACGGTCTGCAGGTAGACTAAAGAATACCGTACCGCTCATGCCGGCCAAAATTTCCGAGGTTTCTTCTTTAAAACTTGCAAATATTCTTATAGTTTGAGAAACGGGATCGACCCTGGCGCCTACTCTTGAAACTTCTATCACGTGTTCTTCTCCGGTTTCATCGATTGTTATATGACTGCTGATACCAGGCTTGAGCCAACGTAACCAATTTGAGGGTACGATCATTTCAACTTCAAGACTTCTATCATCCAGAATTTTCATGATTTCACGGCCCGGTTCTACAACCTCAAAGGCGTGTGCATTGACATCTGTTACACGACCATCCCAAGGTGCAATAATTTGACATTCACGATTACGCGCTCTGCTAGCGCGTAACTCAGCTTGTGCTTTATCGAGTTGGGCTTTTGAGACTTTAAGCTCAAGTGAGCTTACCGCATCAAATTGCGATAGATCCTCATTGTTTTGATAAATCATTCTTTTAGCCTCAACTTCTGCTTGGGAAGCCCTAAGCTCTGCGCTTTGCCTATCGCACTCAAACTGAACCAAATGATCACCTTGTTTGAAATAATCACCGTTTTTAAAATTAATTTTTTTAATCTTAGAGAATAATTCAGTTGATAAAACGGCTTCACGCAAAGGTTTTATCAACGCTCTCACCTCAGTCATCGCAGCAGTATCCGATAATTTGCTTACCGTTTCTTCATCAAGTACAGTGCTGGTAATCGATATATCACTCAATGCTTGTGGATCAGCCGCTTTGGCTGTAATAATCCATAAAAACAGATAGAGTAACAATAAAATTTTGCAGCAGTTTTTTTTCATCAATCTTGTTCAGAAAAATTAATTTCGATGCCAAGCCTGTTTTATAAACAAGTTCGCCTGTTTTATACTGCTATGTATTAAACAGCAATCTGATTCGGTGTAAAGCTGAAAAAAAAAGAACAAATACTGCATATTTAATTATTTTTCCCACATAGATGGTGCTGATAGTAATTTGCAGCCTATAAAATTAGAGGTTGAAAATCTTGAAAAAAATTTATTCGAATAATACGGTTATTGCATTGATAATCTTCCCTATGCTGTTTTCTTGCGCTGCTTTACAACAAGAGGCGCATTTTGTTCAAACAGAACAACCGGAACTATCTACTTCAGATTCTTCTGAATTGGCGCCTTCCAGACCGATGAATGCACAACCTGAACCACCTTCCAAACCTGCTTCTGCGAATTATGGAAGACTGATAAAGTTTATTTCAACAACAGACATTCTTTTCGATTTTGATAGCGCAAGGCTAAAACCAGATACCAACAAAGTGCTGGAGTACGTTGCAAAGGAACTGCAATCTCTGCAGAATGTAGTTGAACTCACCGGATATGCCGATCGTATAGGTCCTAAAAGTTACAATAGAAATCTTTCTTTGAGACGCGCAGAGTCCGTGAAAATATATCTCATTTCTAAAGGGATTGACCCTCAGGAAATTACAACCTATGGTATGGGCGAAGAAAATCCGGTTACCGGTGACACTTGTGACGAAAATCTCGGACGGGAATTATTGATAGAATGCTTATCTCCTGATCGGCGGGTTGAAATTGAAGTGAAATGGGAAGATCAATGAGGTAGTCTCGTAACTGCTTCTTTCATGGTAATCGGCACAACCGCGCAACTTGATGTGAAATGGTTAGTATGCCGCTTGCTGTACACAACTCGGTCTTCTTCGTCAATAATCACAACAAAATACGGTTGAGCTGATGTTATGCGATTGATCTGATAAGGTTTCGACCCATCGACCCCCAACCTATAAGTCCGGCGATCAGTGGCATCAGCGGTAAGTCCAAGAAAAGTATGGCTTCCCGACCAGGGCTCGAACCTGGGATCTGCGGATTAACAGGTATTTTAAACCGGCTGTTTTTATTCACTTAACGCCCGCTGGTGCTCGCCAACGTACGTGGACGATGGGCAAAATTGTCACATGTCGGGTTTTGAAAACCATTTTTGAAAGGTGACCACTGCTTAATTGAATTATGTGGTGCTGTTTTTTGAAATGTTTTCAAAATGATCAAGTCATAATTATGTTATAGTTACCCAATAGTAATACCTTTTAATATTTTTATTAAGCCATGTCAACATCAATTAAACTCGGCGAAGATCTGAAAAATAGAATTCAGAACTTGGCAAACATGCGTCATCGTTCTGCGCACTGGATTATGCGAGAAGCAATACGTGAATATATTGAACGCGAGGAAGCAAGAGAAAGATTCAGGCAAGAAGCTATGGAATCCTGGACAGCTTATCAAGAAACCGGTAGGCATCTTACCAATCAAGAAGTGCGAAATTGGTTAAATACTTGGGGAACTGAAAAAGAAACAAAAGCGCCTTCATGCCACGAGTAATTATTACCGAAGGAGCGGTAGCAGGATTGGAGCGTTGCCGTTTGTTTTTAGCCGACAAAAATCCTCATGCCGTATTAAAAGCTGCTCAATCCATCGAACAAAAACTTACAATTCTGGAAACTGATCCAAAGATAGGTAGACCACTTAACGACTTTCCTGAACTTCGAGAGTTAATTATTCCTTTCGGGGACTCTGGTTACGTGGCTCTTTATCACTTTGATGAAAATAACAATTTAGTTTATGTACTCGCTCTCAAACACCAGAAAGAAGCAGGATATTGAGGATTTAGTAGTTCCTATTTGTCGTTCAAATGTGCTGCCAAGTGTCTTTTGGCTCTGGTTTATTCAGCTTAAAAAATTACTATCCGTAATGCGGTGTTTCCTTTTTTATTGGTTGAGCTGCCGATATCCTCTCGGAAGAACGTGTTGTTCATGGGATTGTTTTTCTGTTAGGTGTTAAGGGGCTTGACTATTGTTATCATAATTGATAACTTTAGTGATGACATGGACGATCTCGTTCTTTAACGAGAAGGTCGAAGCGGAAACACTAGCATTGCCGCCGGGGATCCTCTCCAATTTCCTGCGCATCGCGGAATTGATTCAGGAATTCGGTCCCGATCTTGGACGGCCTCACACCGCGCCATTGGGCCGGGGATTGTTTGAAATCCGGGCCAAAGGACGCGAAGGCATTTCCCGGTCGGTATTTTGCACCGTCAAAAACAGGGAAATCGTCATTCTCATAACCGTGATCAAAAAGGGGAACAAAATCCCCAAGCGCCAGAAGGAGACGGCGCAGAAACGAGCGAAAGAGGTACAAAACGATGACACATAAAAGGCCAACATTCGATACATTCAAACAAACGGCGTTGAAAGACCCGGAGGTCAAAGCCGAATACGATGGGCTTTCCACCGCGTTCGAGATGAAACGCCAGATGATCGCCTTGCGTAAACGTGCAGGCGTAACTCAGGAACAAATGGCGGTTTTGCTGGGCACCAAGAAAAGCAACATCTCCCGGCTGGAAAGCCTGAACTCGAGTATCTCGCCAAGACTGGCCACGGTCGAAGATTACGCCCGCGCCTTGGGTTATTCGATCAAAATCAAATTCGAACCGCGTACACATTAAAGTCGTAATCAGAATTACATCGACAGGTCGAAATCTCGATTCTACTTCTATTGGTGTAACGTGTTGTTTTACTGCGCTTTCCGCTGCTCGAACAAGTGGTATCGACAATGACACACTTTGGAGCATAATTCAGGATGATATCCCAGAATTGCTATCGGTGTTAAAAGTACTGAAAAAGAAAGCGCAAACATGAGGTGGTTCGATAGATTTCAGTCGAGCACGTGATTGATTGCATCTCAGGACGTTACATCGTCTTAATAAATGTTTCACGCCGGCCTCCACGTGATGTCACGTGACAAAGCACGTTCAGAAATTCCAAACAGAATGATCTTGACATAGAGTGAAACATACACTCATTTCTCATTTTTTCTTTATTCGCGACCTGACCCTGGACTTTTCTTCGCGACCTGACCCTGGACTTTTCATTTTTATTCGCGACCTGAACATCCCGCTCGAATTTTCAAGTGTTTTTGTTTATTTCTGATCGAGTTTCATATATACGATTCTGCTTCAACATTTTGAAAATAATACGACAGAGTTGTCGACCGAGCGCGCGAACAGCTTGGTTATGTGATTTTCCTTCGATACGTTTTTTCTCGTAGTAACGTTGCGATTCAGGCACATACTTACGATGTTTATCAACAGCGGTCATCATTGCACCCTTAGCACGTTTGTTAACATGTTTTGGTGCTTTTGAGCCACGGAATTTTCCAGAGCTATTGTCGAGGTTAACCATACCCAAATAAAGTGCCAGACTGCGTTCGCTGGCAAAACGATCAATGATGCCGATTTCGCCCGCTAACTCTGAAGCGCTGATCACGGCGAATCCCGGAATACTATCAATCAGCTTCGCAGATTGGGATTCTTGCATTAACGTTTTGCAACGCAACTCCAATGCTTTGATGTCGTTTTTGAGCACCAATATACGATGGGCATCTTCAATGATCATTGCGCCGACCCATTCCACTTCATGACTAAATGACGCTTGTGGTTGCCATGCCTTGATTAGGGCTGCATATTTTCGGCCTATACGGGGAATCTTATTGAGTGACGATAAGCGCAGACGCGACAGTTTTGTCAATTCGTCAACGCTGGTGATGAAGCGTAAGAACCAAAGATTATCAGCATCTTTTGTGATGTCCAATAGACCGGGACACACAGCGTGGAGATCGCCCTGAAGGCGACTTTGGAGGCGACTCTTTTCATCTACCAGGGCACGGCGGCGGCGACTCAAGCGTTTTAGCATGTCATTTTCACGCGGAGTCGGCATAATTTCCTGGAGAACATCTTTGGCTAATGGCAGGTGGTCTTTCAACTGAAATAGCTCCAGACCTTTACACGCATCAATACGATCATTCTTGGCTGCAGCCGGAAATATTTCTTTAAAGCGCGCCAGCTTCAAATTGTTAATGTTGTAAAGTTGATAACCACGTACTTTCACCAGACTATCCAAAGGCCGTGCATAGCCATTGTAGCCTTCCATTGCCACAGCAACTTCATGACCATGTTGCTGGCAATGATGTTCAATACGTTCAAAAAATTGTTTAAATCCTTCCGGGCGGTGGAGAATGTCAAATTCATCCAGTACATCGCCATTGGGCAAACCGATTGCTACGCTATGCTGGCGACAACCAACATCAACACTGACACAAATTTGTGGGGCGTTATTCATAATTATTGGGGTCTCCATATCATTAAGACAAAACCTAAAATCATCCGTCGGTCTCGTCTACATACAGAGCCACAATCAATTGATCGGCACCATCCCGTACGACACTCCGGATGATGCAGGAGGACGGGGACGGCATTTCAAGTCTAGCGAACCAGAATCCCAGCCGCTGACCCCGTGAGCCACATCCCCGTCCAATGTCTATACTAACTGCTTGAGATTGTAGAGAACAAATAAACTGTCCGGGTATGTAGCAAATGATTTGTCCGGATTATCTTAGTCCCAGGAGGGACAAGGATGAAACGGACAGAATGGCTACAGGAGACACGGAAGATGAGATTTGAGGAAGCCTATGGGAATTATAAAAGTGGGAGTATCACGCAAGACGAAGCAGCAAAGCTGCTTGGTGTATGTGATCGCACATTTCGGCGCTACATGAACAAATACGACGAAGGTGGTCTGGATGCGTTATTGGACAAGCGGCTGACCCAGGCATCGCACCGCTGTGCGCCAGTGGATGAAGTGATGCGTTTAACGGAACAGTATCGCAACCGTTATTCTGGCTGGAATGCCAGGCATTTTCATGCATGGTATTGCAAGGACGGTGGCACACGCAGTTATACGTGGGTTAAGAGCCGGTTACAAGAAGCTGGGTTGATCAAACGTACATCAAAGCGTGGCGCGCATCGAAAACGTCGTGAACGCTCACCACTGACCGGAATGATGATTCATCAGGATGGCAGCACCCATGAATGGGTAGCCAATCAGAAATGGGATTTAATCGTCACTATGGACGATGCAACCAGTGAACATTACTCGATGTTTTTTGTTCAGGAAGAAGGCACTGCCAGCAGCTTCAGAGGCGTTCAGGCGGTGATAGAGAAGCAAGGATTGTTCTGTTCCTTTTATTCAGACCGAGGCAGTCACTACTGGCATACACCAGAGGCTGGTGGCAAAGTAGACAAACATAATCTTACGCAGTTTGGACAAGCCATGAAGCGGCTCGGAATTGAAATGATCGCGGCCTACTCGCCACAGGCGCGTGGACGCAGTGAGCGCATGTTCCGCACCCATCAAGAACGTTTACCCAAGGAACTGGCGCTGGCAGGCATCGCCGACATGGAAACGGCAAACCGTTATCTGCAGGAAGTCTATATGCCTGCTTTTAACGATGAATTCAAGCAGCCTGCTGCGGTAGATGGATCAGCATTTGTACCCTGGATCGGTGGAGAAATTGAGGATTTCCTGTGCGAGCGTCATGAGCGTGTCGTGGGTCATGACAATTGCGTCAGCTTCAACAACTTGAAGCTGCAAATTCCTGCCAATCAACATCGGTGTCATTACGTGAAGGCCAAGGTGACAGTACTGCGCTATCCCGACGGCAAGTTAGCGATCTTGCATGGGCCGCGGAAAATTGCCCAGTACGATAAAGCAGGCCAGGAAATAAAACATGATGAAAAGCTGTTGCGTAAATCCGCCGCCACAGCTTCGCAATGAACATCGAGAGGAGTTCACTGCGTTTAATTGCAAAGCGGACAGTTTATTTGCTATAAAACCGGACAATTCTATTTGTTGACAACACTAACTGCTTGAGATGTGGCTTGTCATCCTGCAAAATTCAATGGTAGACCCTGGCCTTTTCATTCATTCACCATTGAACAACGATAAAACCGACGACCCTGAATAGTTTTTCGTATTTGCTATCTGGTACTACTCATGGAAGTTCGAATGTCATGAAAACCCTAACAATTAGTCGCTATTCAAGAATAAAAGAACTGCATATATAATTAATAAAACTATAGCTATTTTGATTTTTGCCTTTGTAGGTACTCCTGAATAATCTTTACCACCCAGCGGATCCAATTTGCTTAACACAGCGTACCCAACAGCGAATATTCCAAGTATAGCAACTACTCTTATCACATAATCCATTATTACCTTTTTATTGTTTGATTTGGTAAAGTTTTTTTTCTACAGAAATCTATAGCATTGCTGGCAATTTTGCGCATCCTTGGAGTAGGACTCGATGCACCATTGATTGAAAAATTTTTGATATCATCAGGTTTTGTGTTACTAACTACTTGATCGGCGTAACATATACACCATTTTTTTCGCTCTGAATTTGCTAAATTAGGGGTAGACTGGCTAGTTGATGCCATGCATGTATTATAGGTTCCTTTTTTGACGCGGAACCGTTGTGAACCTTCGAGTTCGGCAATAGCAATTAATGGATATCCAAAAAGCAAAGCGCCTAGAATAACGAAAGTAAATTTATTAAATACATGCGAAAATTTCATCTTGTCTCGATATCCATCCCTAAGTCTAAATTTTTATGTGCTTCAGAACTGGAAGTACACGAATAAGAAATGTAAATACTTCTATACTTTTCCTCCGTTCAAGTAACACGGGGGCTACAAATACATCTATAGGAAAATTAACAGATTTTTGAAATCATAGCTACAGAAAAAAGTTAATGATTTTTTTATAACAAAAGCCGCAGTTTTCCGTTACAGGTTATAGAATCCCGCTGCCCTCCGGAACTATGCGTCGTTCTTACCCAGAAATGGGCAATAGCAAAAATCAGAAACAAAAGAAATGATTATTTGTAGATAGTTATTTTTGATATTCTGCCTATCAACCCCCAACCATAAAGTCCGGCGATCAGTATCATCAGCAGTAAGTCCAAGAAAAGTATGGCTCCCCGACCAGGGCTCGAACCTGGGACCTGCGGATTAACAGTCCGTCGCTCTACCAACTGAGCTATCGGGGATTTGGTGAAGATGTGAATCTTAACGGTTTGAGTCTTTCCGGTCAACAGTCTGCGGCTTCCGGGGTAAAAATTTGTTTAGCGGTTGTTTTCAAGAAACAGAAAACGCACTGTTGAATTCTTTTTTGCCTATCTTCTCTGCATTGTCAGAAACGATTAATCAATCGTGTGCGGTTACACACAGATTGTGTCTGGATGACCAAGGCAGGACAATGTAATTTACAGCCATATAGGGATGATGGTACCTTAGGGGCTGCTCTCAATGAGTGAGTTATTTCTGTTGTCCCTGAAATGGTGTCAGGCAAGGCATGAGAAGCGTGGTTTGGTTATTCCAAATAAGCGACGAATAACTCGGCATGGCACCATTCCAGGAACAACCCCTACGGTCAAATAGGTTATTCCGACGTCTTTGGATTTAATTGCCGGCAGTTTCCCAGAATCTGTCCGGGCAAGTTTTTATTATGAGTGAAGTCGATTCATTAAACGAATATTTTTCCCAACGCATTGAGTCGCGTGCGATTCATCAGAAATATGAAGCCGGACATTGTCTCTCAGGCACTGAAAATCATGGATTCTCGCCGGAATCCTTGTATCTGAATCAATATTTTCATAAGCGGCTGGAACAGGTCAGGACGGATTTTCAGAGTAAATCAACCATATTATGCGTACCGATCCCTGAGAATGGCAGCATTCCCAGACTGCTGAACGATGTTTTTAACATCGAGGCGGTTTCCCAGATGGTTGCCAAGGCGCTTGGGACCGGCGAGCAGCCTGCGCCAGATGTCGATGTGCCTATTGAAGTTGAAGATCATGATTTTTTTGAAACGGAAATACTGGAAGGCGATGAAGCCGGTGAAGATAACCGTCAGGAAATCCGGGCAACGGGAGTTTTGAAATTTTTTGACCTGGTTCCGGACTGGCTATCCAATAATCTGGATGCCTCGATTGTACCTTTTGAAGACCGCTGGCTCGCTACACTGGATGTTCATATCAAAAGCACCGGTCATATTATTGTCAGCCCCGTTCCACTGGGTTTGCAGTTGGATCCCTATACAAACAGAAGAATAGTGATCACTTCATTTATGCAAGGTCAGATCAATACGAATGAGGATGTGCCTTATCCATTGGAGGTCGAGCTGGATTACGATCCAATGCTGGGTTTTCTTGACGATGAAATCGAAATTCCCGGCGCCGGCCAAAAAACAATTATGGCAATACATGAAATTTACGATTCTGGCGATACGGTTGATGAACAGATTGCAGCCTTGAAAAATGCGGAGCAGGAACAGGAAAATTTCATGAATGAAGTGATTTCGGAGGTTATACCCGATAATCAGACCGGAAACGCCGCCGATGAAGAAGACGAAATGGTGGAAGATGACGAACTGATGGAGGTCGAGTTATCTTTCGCCGGTCACCGCAAGGATGAAATCGAAT